>NZ_JBFTQU010000003.1:0-427500 GCF_056399165.1 Stenotrophomonas sp. 01N47 | reverse complement strand
CGCGGCGATCTGCTCGCGCAGGGAGGCCGCTTCGGCCTGGCTGATATCGAAGGACAGCAGCTCGATCCAACGCCACATCAGGGCGTCATCGACCTTCATGGTCTTGGTGACGATGTCGATGGCCGGCTCGCTGATGCCGATGTAGTTGCCCAGCGACTTGGACATCTTGTTGACGCCATCCAGGCCTTCCAGCAGCGGCATGGTCAGCACCACCTGCGGCTTCTGACCGTGGTGTTCCTGCAGGCCTCGGCCCATCAGCAGGTTGAACTTCTGGTCGGTACCACCCAGCTCGACGTCCGCTTCCAGGGCCACCGAGTCGTAGCCCTGCACCAGCGGGTACAGGAATTCGTGGATGGCGATGGACTGCTGGGCGGCATAGCGCTTGGCGAAGTCGTCGCGCTCGAGCATGCGTGCCACGGTGTGCTGGCCGGCCAGGCGGATCATGTCGGCCGCGCTCATCTTGCCGAACCACTCCGAATTGAAGCGGACCTCGGTGCGGCTGCGGTCCAGCACCTTGAACACCTGTTCCTCGTAGGTACGGGCGTTGGCCAGCACGTCGTCGCGGCTGAGCGGCCTGCGGGTCAGGCTCTTGCCGGAGGGGTCGCCGATCATGCCGGTGAAGTCGCCGATCAGGAAAATGACCTGGTGGCCAAGGTCCTGGAACTGACGCATCTTGTTCAGCAGCACCGTGTGGCCCAGGTGCAGGTCAGGCGCGGTGGGGTCGAAGCCGGCCTTGATGCGCAGCGGGCGGCCTTCCTGCAGGCGCGCGCGCAGATCCTCGAGCTTGAGGATCTCGTCGGCACCGCGGCCGATCAGGGCAAGGGCTTCTTCAATCGAGGACACGTGACTACTCCCGGCAACGCCGTTTCTTATGTGGGGTGTTAAAGCGAAGTTAACCCGATCGGCTTCACAAAAGCCAATAGGCACAAGGGTTTGACGCGAATTTGTTAGGTGTCTATGTTACCGGCGTTTGGGCCCGCGTTCCCGGGTCAGCCAGAGACCGACATCTGATGCTCAATTCCGATCAAGGCCGCGCACGCAAGCAGCGCTTCCAGGAACGACTCCACGTCCTGCACGACAACGCCCTGCACCGGAAGCTGAGGCAACACCTTCCCGCTGCGTTCAATGAGCGCTGGACGCGCCGCCATTGGATGCACGCCAGCCTGTTTGTGACCATCGGCGCATTGGTGGCCACGATCGTGCCGGGCTTCTCGCACACCATCGATGCCCCCTACGCCGACAGCCACACCAGCCTGGCACTGCCGTTGCCCCCGTTGGCAATGGCCCGCCAGCAGCAGATCCCCGGTGACAGCTGGCAGGTGCTGCGGGTACAGCGCGGGCAGACCCTGAGCGATCTGTTCGACAAGGCCGGCATCTCGGCGACCACCCTGCACCGGGTGCTGGACCATCCGGGTGCGCGCGAATCGCTGACCAAGTTGCGCCCGGGCGCCGAGATCGCCTTCGACATGCCGCTGTCCGGTGACCTGCGCAGCATCCGCTTCGACCGCGACGCCGACAACCGGGTCGAACTGAGCCTGAGCGGTGATGACATCAAGGAAACGGTGACCAAGCGCGAGACGTCCACGCGGACGGTGGTCACCAGCGGCGAGATCACCAGTTCGCTGTATGCGGCTGCAAGCCGTGCAGGACTGTCGCCATCGGCAATCGCGACGATGACCGACGACATCTTCAAGTACGACATCGACTTCTCCAAGGACCTGCAGCCGGGCGACCGCTTCAGCGTGGTGATGGATGAGACCTGGCGCGAGGGCGAGAAGGTCGACACCAGCAAGATCCTGGCGGCCACCTTCACCACCGGCGGCAAGACCTACTCCGGCTTCCGCTTCGACCGCAACGGCAAGTCCGAGTACTACGACATCAGCGGCCGTTCGCTGAAGAAGAGCTTCATCCGCATGCCGATCCCGTTCGCGCGGCTGAGTTCGACCTTCGGCGCGCGCAAGCACCCGGTGCTGGGCAAGATGCGCATGCACAAGGGCGTGGATTACGCCGCGCGCACCGGTACCCCGATCATGGCCGCCGGCGACGCGCGGGTGCAGTTCGTCGGCGTGCAACGCGGTTATGGCAACGTGGTGATCCTCGACCACGGCCGTGGCCACACCACCCTGTACGGCCATATGTCGCGCTTTGCCGGGATCAAGAATGGCCAGCGCGTGGCCCAGGGCACGGTGATCGGCTACGTCGGCTCGACCGGCCTGGCGACCGGCCCGCACCTGCACTACGAATTCCGGGTCAATGGCGAGCACCGCAACCCGCTGACGGTGACGATGCCGCCGCCGGAGCCGCTGAAGGGCGCCGAGCTGGTGGCCTTCCGGGCGCAGACCGCGCCGGCGATGGCCCGCATCCAGGGCATGGAGAAGCTGATCTACGCCGACGCCAGCCCCGCGCCGGCTGCCGAAAGCGCGAGCACCGAGGTGGCCAGCGCCAAGGACAAGGTGCCGGCAGGCCGCAAGCGCGGCTGAGCCCTGCGTTGACGAAGGAGGACACGGCAGCACAAGCTTGCCGTGTCCTTTTTTTATGCCCGCCATGAACGTCACTGCCGATCCGTCCCTTCCCCTCTACCTGGGCCTGATGTCAGGCACCAGCGCTGACGGCATCGATGCCGCGCTGGTGCAGTTCCCGGCCGACGGGGGATGCCGCTTCGTGCATGGGCTGACCGCCCGCTGGGAGCCGATGCTGCGGGCAAGGCTGGTAACCCTTGGCGAAGGCGGCCCGTTGCAGTCGCTGGAAGAGTTGGGCGAGCTGGACGCGCGGATTGCGATCAGCTTCGCCGCCGCCGCCAACCAGCTGCTGGAAGAAGCCGGCGTCGACCGTTCGCAGGTACGAGCCATTGGCTCGCACGGTCAGACGGTACGCCATCGACCGTTGGCCGACCCGGCCTTCACCGTGCAGCTGGGTGACGGCAACCGCATCGCCGAGCTGACCGGGATCACCACCGTGTGCGATTTCCGCCGCCGCGACGTTGCCGCCGGCGGCCATGGGGCACCGCTGATGCCGGCTTTCCACCTGGACATGCTGGGTGCGGCCGATGAGGACCGTGCGGTGCTGAACCTGGGCGGGATCGCCAACCTGACCCTGATTCCCCGCGAAGGCGTCGTGCGTGGCTTCGATACCGGCCCAGCCAACGCACTGATGGATGCCTGGTGCCAACGCCACACCGGTCGCAGCTTCGACGCTGACGGCGCCTACGCGGCCAGCGGTGCGGTGGATGACAGCCTGCTGGCCGGCTGGCGCGCGGATCCTTGGTTTGCGCTGCCACCGCCCAAGAGTACCGGGCGCGAGCAGTTCCACCTGCCGTGGGCCGAAGCACACATGGAGGAAGGACAGTTCGCCGCCGCCGATGTTCAGGCGACGCTGCTGGAGCTGACCGCGGCGACGGTGGTGGATGCGCTGCTGGCCCAGCAGCCCGACACCCGGCGCGTTCTGGTGTGTGGCGGTGGTGTGCGCAACGCGCAGTTGATGCGGCGGTTGGCGGCGCGCCTGCCGGGCGTGGTGGTCGAGTCCACGGCGCTGCACGGGCTGGACCCGGAGTATGTGGAGGCGATGGGGTTTGCCTGGCTGGCGCAACGGACGATGGACGGGCTGCCGGGCAACCTGCCGAGCGTGACCGGGGCGAAGGGGCCGCGGATTCTCGGAGCGATTCATCTGGCGTGAGGGGTGGCGCCATCCACGCATGGCGTGGATCTACCAGGCCTGCTTATCCACGCATGGCGTGGATCTACTGGGCAGTCGGCCCTGCGGGGCTAATCGAAGCCCTGGCCGGCAGGGAGGGCCTGCAGTGCGGCGATCGCGTCGGACAGGGCGTCGACTTCGGGATCGCCGAAGCCGGAGCGGACCTCCAGTTCACTGCTGAACAGGCCCTGCTCCAGCAGCGCCTCGCAGGTCTGTTCGTGGGTCCAGCCACGGGCAACCGCAACCCGTTTGATGCGTTCCAGCAGCAGCGGGTCCAGGTCCCGCAGCACTACGTCGGCCATGCTCACTTCCCCGTTCGCAAGGCACCGCCCCCTCGGCGCGTCGGGGCGATCATCCCGCAGTAAGCGCGCACAGGCAATCAGGCGGCGGGTGACGGCCCACGATCAAGGATGCGTGGCCACAGCCAGGCCAGCAGCAGCATGGTGGGCACCACCGTGACGGCGCTGAGCATGAAGAAGGTGCTGTACGAGGTGGCCTCCACGATGTAACCGGAAACGCCGCCGACGAACTTGCCCGGCAGGTTGGCCAGCGATACCAGCAGGGCGTACTGGGTAGCAGTGAAATTGCGATCGGTCAGCGAAGACATGAAAGCCACCAGCACCGTGCCGGCAAAGCCCTGGAACAGGTTGTCGGCACTGAGCGCGGCGTAGAACGCCCACAACTGCCCCGGGTTGTGCGCCATCAGCAGGAACGCCAGGTTCGACAGAGCCACGCCCAGCGCCGCGACAAGCAGCATCCGGCGGAAACCGAAAGCGGCGACAGCGATACCACCGAGGAATGCGCCGCCAATGCCCATCCACACACCGAACAGCTTCGATACGGTGGCAATGTCGGCCTTGTCGAAGCCCGAATCCAGATAGAAAGGTCCGGCCATCACGCCGATGACCTGGTCGGGAAACTTGAAGAACCCGACGAACGCCAGCAACGCCAGCGCCAGTGCCATGCCGTTGCGGGTGAAGAAGCTGGTGATCGGCTGTACGAACGCTTCGGCAATGTCGATGCGGCGCTGCACGGCGTTGGCCGGGCGCTCCGGTTCGCGGCAGAACAGGGTGGTGATGATCGGCAGGATCATCAGTGCGGCCATGGCCAGGTAGGCAATGATCCAGCCTTCGAACTGTGCGAGATACAGGGCGCCGGCACCGGCCAGGATCAGGCCGATGCGATAGCCCAGCGTGTACGTGGCGGCCAACGCGGCCTGCGCGGTCTGCGGGGCGATCTCGATGCGGTAGGCGTCGACCACCGAATCCTGGGTGGCACCTGCAAACGACGCCACCAGTACCCATGCCACCAGCGGCCACACGCCCTGCTCTGGTCGCACGAACGCCAGTGCCACCAGGCCCACCAGTACCAGGATCTGCGAGACCAGCAGCCACGAGCGGCGACGGCCAAGGAATCCCAGCAACGGAAACGCGTAGCGATCCAGCAGGGGCGCCCAGACAAATTTGAGCAGGTAGAAGAAGCTGGCCAGGCTGATCAGGCCGATGCTGCCCAGATCGAGGCCGACATCGCGCAGGCGGGTAGACAGGGTCTGCGAGGCGATCAGCAGGAACGGCAGGCCGCTGCCGAAGCCCAGCAGGGCCATGGTGAGCGCAGAGGGCGTGCCGAACGCACGCTTGATGCCGGCCCAGCCCTTGTAGCCGGCCGGCTTGGCAGCCTCGGTCACAGGTCGTAGTCCACGATGAACGGCGCGTGGTCGGAGAAGCGCTGGTCGCGGTAGATCGAGCAGCTGCGCAGGCGGTCACGCAGGCCCGGGGTGATGAACTGGTAGTCGATGCGCCAACCAACGTTGTTGGCGCGAGCGGCGCCACGGTTGCTCCACCAGGTGTAGTCCTCGCCGGTCGGGTTGAGCAGGCGGTAGGCGTCGGCCCAGCCGCGACCGGTGGCCACGTCGGTGGCCTGGCCGTGGTCGGCACACAGGGCATTGAGCCAGTCGCGCTCCTCGGGCAGGCAGCCGGAGTTCTTCTGGTTGGACTTCCAGTTCTTGATGTCCAGTGCCGAGCGGACGATGTTCCAGTCGCCACACAGCACGTAGTCGCGGCCGCTGCGCGCCCATTCCTCGAGGATCGGCCGCAGCCACTCCATCACTTCGAACTTGAAGCCCTGGCGCAGGTCGCCCGAACTGCCGGACGGGATATAGAAGGAGACCACGCTGAGGTTGCCGAAGCGGGCCTCGATGTAACGGCCTTCGTCGTCGAACGGGGCCCAGCCCAGCGAGGTGATGACCTGGTCCGGTTCGCGCCTGCTGTAGATCGCCACGCCGCTGTAGCCCTTCTTGGTGATGGCATCGCGGTAGAAGCAATGGTGGCCGTCCGGGCGGAACATCGGGTCGGTCAGCTGGTCTTCCTGGGCCTTGGTCTCCTGGATGCAGAGGACGTCGGCGTCCTGGCCACGGAACCAGTCGAGGAAGCCCTTGGTGGCGGCCGAGCGGATGCCATTGGCGTTGAAACTGATGATGCGCATGCGGAAGAACCTACGGCGGGAAACCGGGCAAGCATACCGGTTGCCTGCCGGGCTGAGCAGCCCGCGGGGGCAGCCACGGATACCCGCGTGAAGGGGCTGGACGAGCGCAGAAAGCCCAGCTGGATTAGGATTTGCGCTCCAAATGAAGATGAATCGAGTTTTGATGAGCGACCACCGTCACCGTTTCCTGCAGCTGGCCCTGACCGCCGATGCCCTGCGCTTCGGCCAGTTCACCCTCAAGTCCGGCCGGCTGAGCCCCTATTTCTTCAACGCCGGCCGTTTCGACTCCGGTTCCCTGCTGTCGCAGCTGGGGGCGTGCTATTCCGACGCCATCGACGCCACCGGGATCAAGTACGACGTGGTGTTCGGCCCGGCCTACAAGGGCATTCCGCTGGCCACCGCAATGGCCTGCGAGCTGGCCCAGCGTGGCCGCGACCTGCCGCTGTCGTTCAACCGCAAGGAAGTGAAGGACCATGGTGAAGGCGGCCAGCTGATCGGCGCCGACATGACCGGCAAGCGCGTGCTGATCGTCGACGACGTGATCACCGCCGGCACCGCCATCCGCGAGGCGCTGGCGATCATCCGCGCTGCGGGCGGTATTCCGGCCGGCATCGTGGTGGCCCTGGACCGCCAGGAGATCGCCTCGGACACCGACCATCGCTCCGCCGCACAGGCCGTGGCCGAAGAAGCCGGCATCCCGGTGATCGCCGTGGCGACGCTGGCCGACCTGCTTGATTTCGCTTCCGGAAATCCGGAACTTGTAGGCTACCGGCAGCCGCTGGAGGCCTATCGCGCCCAGTACGGCGTCCGTTCCACGCGCTGACCACCAGGGGGAAGGTCGCATGTTCCGAGTTCCTGCCATCGTTGCTGCCAGCCTGCTGCTGGTGATGCCGCAGACGCTGCTGGCACAGTCCGGCGGCAAGGCCGCAGACAAGAAGCTGTACTGCTGGAACGAGGGCAAGGAGCGGATCTGCAGCGATGCGCTGCCGGCCGATGCGGTCAACCACGCCCGCGATGAGTTCAGCGCCAACAGCGGCCTGCGCAACGCGCAGGTGCAGCGCGCGTTGAGCGATGAGGAACGCGCTGCCGCCAGCACGGCGGCAGCGCAGGTCCAGCTGGACCAGATGGCCAAAGAGACCCGGCAGCGTACCGAACAGGCGATGCTGACCACCTACGGTGATGAGAATGCGCTGCGGCGCGTGTTCGCCGAGCGCCAGGAGGTGCTCGACAACAACCTCAAGACCGCCCAGTACAACGTTGCCAGCCTGCGCGAATCGCTGGTGGCCCTGCTTGCTGCCGCCGGCGACCGCGAACTGGCGGGCGGCAAGGTGGCCGACAAGCAGGCCCAGGCGATCGCCCAGCGCCATGCGCAGCTGCAGTCGCAGCAACGGCTGCTGGCCAGTTTCGAACAGCAGCAGCAGGCATTGAAAGTCGAGATCGAAAGCAGCCTGCAACGCTATCGGCAGCTGAAGGGATTGGCGCCGGTGGACGTGCCGGCACAGACCCCGGCGGGTTGAGAGGCGCGCTGCTCGCCGGGCATGGCCCGGCGCTACCGCATGCCGGGTTACGGCCTGGACCCTGAAATTTATGCACTCTTTACGCGTCGGCCCTGTCCGTCGCGTAGTGCGTTTATGGGGGTGGGGACGACGATGACGCCCTGAGGTGGAGGGGTTCCACCAGGTCTCAATTCCATGTCCCCCTGGCTGTCGTTGCTGTGTGGCGTGCTGGTGCTGGTTGCCGCCGCCTATCTTCTTTATGTCGTGCTGCGGCCCGAGTCGTTCTGAGCGGAGCCTGCCATGACTGAAATTCTTATCATTCTTGCCGCCAGCCTGGTGCTGGCATGGCCACTGGGCCTGTACCTTGCCCGGGTGATGCGCGGCACGCCGATGAAGGTCGACGTGCTGTTCCACTGGATCGAAAAGCCGCTGTACAAGGTGCTCGGCGTTGATCCGTCACGTTCGATGTCCTGGCGGGGTTACGTGCTGGCGTTCGTGCTCAGCAACGTGGTGATCGCGGTGCTGACCCAGGCCGTATTCATGACCCAGGCGTGGTTGCCGTTGAACCCGGACCAGATCCCAAACATGCGCTGGGATACGGCGCTGCACACGATGATCTCGTTCCTGACCAACACCAACCAGCAGCACTATTCCGGCCAGGCACAGCTGTCCTACTTCTCGCAGATGACCGGCATCACCGGCCTGCAGGTAGTGACGCCGATGATGGGCCTGGCGCTGGCCGTGGCCACGTTGCGTGCATTGTTCTCGCGTGCACCGAAGTCCGTCACCGCGCCCGCTGCGGGTGATGACCGCCAGGTGGCGGTGGGCAATTACTACGCGGACGTCGTGCGCCTGTGCGTGCGCTTCCTGCTGCCGCTGTGCCTGGTCTGGACGCTGCTGCTGACCAGCCAGGGCGTGCCCTCCACGATGGCCGGTGGCCCGCAGGCCACGCCGATCGATGCCAGTGCCGGCATGGCGCAGCAGAAGCTGCCGCTGGGCCCGGTTGCGGCGATGGTCGCGGCCAAACAGTTGGGTGCCAATGGTGGCGGCTGGTATGGCCCGAACAGCAGCTTCCCGCTGGAGAACCCGACCCCGGTGTCGAACATGCTGGAAGTGATCGGCATCCTGCTGGTGCCGATGGCGGTGATCTTCATGATCGGCGCGTTCACCGGGCGCCGTCGTTTCGGCGCGCTGGTGTTCAGCTGCATGCTCGGCATGTCGCTGCTGTCCACCGGTGCGATGGTGTGGAGCGAGGGCCATAGCGCCAGCGCGGCCACGCCGCTGCTGATGGAAGGCAAGGAAGTACGCTTCGGCGCCGATGGCACCGCGCTGTGGGCGGCGGTGACCACCCAGGTCTCCAACGGTTCGGTCAACGGCATGCACGATTCGCTGAGCCCGCTGTCTGGCGGCCTGGCGATGGTCAACATGCTGGTCAGCGCGATCTGGGGCGGCATCGGCTGCGGCCTGCAGCAGTTCATCGTGTACCTGCTGCTGGGTGTGTTCCTGGCCGGGCTGATGACCGGCCGTACACCGGAACTGTTCGGCCGCAAGCTGGAAACGCCGCAGGTGCGCCTGCTGGCCCTGCTGGTGCTGCTGCAGCCGATCACGCTGCTGCTGTTCACCGCGATCACGCTGGCCGTGCCCGGTCTGGCCGGCACCTCCAATCCCGGCTTCCACGGCATCAGCCAGGTGTTCTACGAGTACGTCTCGGCCTACGCCAACAACGGCTCGGGCTTCGAGGGACTGGGTGACGCCACGCCCTGGTGGAACCTGAGCTGCTCGCTGGTGCTGCTGCTGGGCCGCTTCCCGCTGCTGATCATCCCGCTGGTGGTGGCCGCACAGCTGGCCGCCAAGCGGCAGGCCCCTGAGTCGGCCGGCAGCCTGCAGATCGAAACCCCGACGTTCGCCCTGACCCTGGTCTCGGTGATCGTCATCCTGACCGTGCTGCAGTTCATGCCGGCGCTGGTACTCGGCCCGATCGCCGACCACCTGAGCCTGGGACTGCACTGAGGACACCCCATGAGTAGTCACGCAACCGCAAACCGTTCCTCTTCCGTGGCTTCCCGCCCGGCCCTGCTCGATGCCGCCGGCCTGCGCCGCGCGCTCATCGAGGCCGTACGCAAGCTGTCGCCGATGCATCTGGTGCGCAGCCCGGTGATGGCGGTGGTGATGGCCGGCACGATCGTCGCCGCGATCATCACCCTGACCGGCAATGCGCCGCTGGGCTTCGGCCTGGCGGTGACCGCGATCCTGCTGGTCACCGTGCTGTTCGGCAACTTCGCCGAGGCCGTGGCCGAAGCACGTGGCCGTGGCCAGGCCGCCTCGCTGCGCCGCGCCCGCCAGGACCTGGTGGCGCGTCGTCTGGCGTCGGCGCAGGCCGGTGCCAGCGAAACCCAGGTGCCCGCTGCGGAACTGCGCCCCGGTGACCACGTGATCGTCAGTGCTGGCGAACTGGTGCCGGCCGACGGCGAGATCGTGCAGGGCCTGGCCACCATCAACGAAGCGGCGGTAACCGGCGAGTCGGCACCGGTGCTGCGCGAGGCGGGTACTGATCGCTCCGGCGTGATCGGCGGCACCAAGGTGCTGTCCGACCAGATCGTCGTACGCATCACCGCCGAGCCGGGGCACAGCTTCCTGGACCGCATGATCGCGCTGGTGGAAGGCGCCAACCGGCAGAAAACGCCGAATGAGATCGCGCTGACCCTGCTGCTGGCGGCAATGACGCTGACCTTCCTGGTAGTGGTGGCGACGCTGCCGGCGATCGGTGCCTCGGTGGGCGTCAAGGTGGATCCGCTGCTGCTGATCGCGCTGCTGGTGTGCCTGATCCCGACCACCATTGGTGGCCTGCTGCCGGCCATCGGCATCGCTGGCATGAACCGTGCGCTGGCCGCCAACGTGCTGGCCAAGTCGGGCAAGGCGGTGGAAGTGGCTGGTGACGTCGACGTGCTGCTGCTCGACAAGACCGGCACCATCACCTACGGCGACCGCCAGGCCAGCCACTTCCATGCATTGGCCGGGATCGACGCCGACCAGCTGCGTGAGGCGGCACTGCTGTCATCGCTGGCCGACCCGACCCCGGAAGGCAAGTCGATCGTGCGCCTGGCCCGCGAGCAGGGCTGCACCACCGCCGAGCCGGACCAGGCCGACTACCTGGCCTTCAGTGCGCAGACCCGCATGTCCGGTGTCGACCTGATGCACGGCCGGCAGATCCGCAAGGGCGCTGCCGATGCGATCCGCGCCCATGTGCAGGCACTTGGCGGCACCGTACCGGCCGAACTGGCCGGGCGCGTGGACCAGGTCGCACGCAACGGTGCCACGCCGCTGGTGGTGGCCGAGGGTCGCCATGTGCTGGGCGTGATCGAGCTGTCGGACGTGGTCAAGCACGGCATGCGCGAGAAGTTCGCACAGCTGCGGGCGATGGGCATCCGCACGGTGATGATCACCGGCGACAACCCACTGACGGCTGCTGCGATCGCCGCCGAAGCCGGCGTGGATGACTACATCGCCGAGGCACGGCCCGAGGACAAGCTGGCCCGCATCCGTGCCGAGCAGGCCGGTGGCCGCCTGGTGGCGATGGTCGGCGACGGTACCAACGATGCGCCGGCGCTGGCCCAGGCTGACATCGGCCTGGCGATGAATTCGGGCACGCAGGCGGCCAAGGAAGCCGGCAACATGGTCGATCTGGATTCGGATCCGGCCAAGCTGCTGGCGGTGGTGGAGGTGGGCAAGCAGCAGCTGATCACCCGCGGCGCGCTGACCACGTTCTCACTGGCCAACGATGTGTCCAAGTACTTCGCGATCCTGCCGGCGTTGTTTGCCGCCACCGTGCCTGCGATGGCCGCGCTGAACGTGATGCAGCTGTCGAGCCCGCGCAACGCGGTACTGGCGGCGCTGATCTTCAATGCCCTGGTGATTCCCGCCCTGATCCCGCTGGCACTGCGCGGTGTGCGCTTCCGCCCGGCCACGGCAACGGCGCTGCTGCGCCGGAACATGCTGGTGTACGGCCTGGGTGGCGTGCTGCTGCCGTTCGCGGCGATCAAGTTGATCGACCTTCTTCTTGTCCTGGTATTCGGCGCATGAACCGTTCTGACTCCCCTTCCCTTTCCCGCGAGCTGAAGCGCGAGGCACGCGTGGCCACGCTGCAGGATGGCGCCAACTGGCGCCCGGCCATCGGCCTGGGCGTGGCCACCCTGCTGCTGGCCGGTGCGGTCTACGCCGGCATCGCCACCGGTTTTGCCGGCCTGTCCTTCCCGGCGCAGGCCGAAGGCAGCCTGCTGCGCGATGGCAGCGGCCAGGTGCGTGCGTCGGCATGGCTGTCGCAGCCCTTCACCGGCGATGGCTACTTCCAGGCGCGACCGTCGGCCGCCAACTACGACCCGATGGCGGCGGCCGGTTCCAACCTGGCCCGCAGCAACCCGGCGCTGGCCGAGCGTGTGGCGGCGAGCACCGCAGCAGTGGCCGCGCGCGAAGGCGTAACGCCCGCGCAGGTTCCTGCCGATCTGGTCACCCAGTCCGGCGGCGGCCTGGATCCGCAGTTGTCGCCGGCGGCAGCGCAGCTGCAGGTGGCCCGGGTGGCGCGTGCACGTGGCCTGCCCGTCGAGCAGGTACAGGCATTGGTGAAGGCCAACACGCAGGGCCGGCAATGGGGCGTATTCGGCCAGCCACGGGTGAACGTGGTGACGCTGAACTTCGCGCTGGACCACGCGGCACGCGCGCCGTGATGCAGGGCTGCACCCGCTGCGCGCACAATGGCGGCCATGACAGCGGCTCCCATGACTGATCTGCGGACCCGCCAGGCCAACGCCCTGGTGGAAGGACTGCAACGCGAAGCCGGTGGCAAGCTCACCGTGTTCCTGGGCGCTGCGCCCGGCGTCGGCAAGACCTACGCCATGCTGACCCGCGCGCAGGAACAGCTGCGCCGTGGCGTGGACCTGGTGGTCGGGCTGGTGGAGACCCACGGCCGTGCCGATACCCAGGCCCTGCTGGAAGGCCTGCCACGGCTGCCGCTGAAGGACGTGGCCTACCATGGCCACGACCTGCAGGAGATGGACCTGGACGCCGTGCTGGCGAGGAAGCCAGCGCTGGTGCTGGTGGACGAGCTGGCCCATCGCAATGCGCCGGGCAGCCGCCACGAACGGCGCTGGCAGGACGTGATGGAACTGCTGGACGCCGGCATCGACGTCTGGACCACGGTCAACATCCAGCATCTGGAAAGCCTCAACGATGTGGTGATGCGCATCACCGGCGTGCGTGTCAGCGAGACCGTGCCCGATGGCGTGCTCGACCGCCTGCATGACATCGTGCTGGTCGACCTGCCGCCGCGCGAACTGATCGCGCGCCTGCAGCAGGGCAAGGTGTACGTGCCCGAGCAGGCCGCGCAGGCGCTGCAGGCGTTCTTCTCGCCGGCCAACCTGACTGCATTGCGCGAGCTGGCGATGCAGGAGGCCGCCGACCGCGTCGACAGCAGCCTGCGCGAAGCACGCGCCGCGCGCGGCGAGAGCAACCTGCCGCTGCGGCGTGGCGTGCTGGTAGCGATTGATGGCGGTGGCCAGAGTGAATATCTGGTGCGGGTGGCGCGACGCATCGCCGAACGCCGCGATGCACCGTGGACGGTAGTGACGGTGCAGGGACGCCGCCAGGACGAAGCGACCCGGCGCGAGATCGATGCTGCGTTCGCGCTGGCCCGCCGCCTCGGCGGCGAAGCCGAGCTGCTGCACGGTTCAAGCATCGCCGATGCATTGCTCGACCACGCCGCGCACAACGGCGTATCGACGCTGGTACTGGGCCGTACCCGCGAACGGCCGCTGGCGCGGATGTTCAACCGCACCCTGACCCAGCAGCTGATCCAGCGCGGCGCGCACTACGAGATCACCATCATCAGCACGCCGCAGGCGCGTGCGCGTTCCCGTCGAGAGGGCCTGCTGCCACCGATGCGCGGGGTCAGCCACGAACCGTTGCAGGCCCTGATCGCCACCGCCCTCGCCTGCGCGGTGGCATGGCTGGTCGAACGCTGGGTGGGCATGGCCGATCTGTCGATGGTGTTCATCGTGGCGGTGGTGCTGGTGGCTGCACGTACCCGTGCCAGCGTCGCGGTGATGGCGGCGATCCTGTGTTTCCTTGCCTACAACTTCCTGTTCATCGCGCCGCGCTTCACCTTCGCCATCGGCGCGCGACAGGGCGTGATCACCGTGTTCCTGTTCCTGGCGGCGGCGCTGGTGGCCGGGCGTCTGGCCTCGCGCCTGCGCATGCAGGTGATCGCCCTGCGGGCGGCCAACCGCCATGCGCGCGCGCGTCAACAGTTGGGCCGGCAACTGGCCAGTGCGGCTGGCAACGGTGAAGTGGCGCAGGCCGGGCGGCAGGCATTGGAACAGGCCATGGATGTTCCGGCATGGCTGCGGATCGGCGCCGATATCGCGGCCGGTGGCCGTCACCTGCCCGGTGACACCGATCTGGCGGCGGCCGACTGGGCCCTGCGCCATGGCCAGCCCAGTGGCCGTTTCACCGATACCCTGGCAGGTGCGCAGTGGTGGTTCCTGCCGCTGCTGGACGGCGAAGACCGTGCAATCGGCGTGGCCGGCCTGTACCTGCCGGTTGCGCAGGCGCGGCTGCTGCCCGAACAGCGCCAGCTGGCCGAAGCGATGGTCGACGACATCGCCCAGGCCGCGTTGCGCACGCGCCTGGTGGCCGAGCTGGAACAGGCGCATGTGAGCAACGAGACCGAGCGGCTGCGCTCTGCCCTGCTTTCTTCGGTGTCGCACGACCTGCGTTCGCCGCTGGCAGCGATGATCGGCTCGGCCGACAGCCTGGCCAGCTACGGTACGGCGATGGATCTGGCCGACCGCCGCGCGTTGCTGGACACCATCCTGGTCGAAGGCGAGCGCCTGGACCGCTACATCCAGAACCTGCTGGACATGACCCGGTTGGGCCACGAGGGCCTGAAGATCAACCGCGACTGGATAGGCGTGGACGAGCTGATCGGTTCGGCCGCCCGTCGCCTGCAGCGCTACCAGCCGAAGGTACGGCTGGAGCTGGATATTCCGGCAACGCTGGCACCGATCTGGGTGCATCCGGCGCTGGTGGAACAGGCGGTGTTCAACGTGATGGAGAACGCCGCCAAGTTCTCGCCAGCCGATGCCGCCGTGCAGGTGCTGGCGCGCGAACTGGACGGTCAGCTGCGCATCGACGTGATCGATGCCGGCCCCGGCATTCCCGACGACGAGCGCGCGCGCATCTTCGACATGTTCTACAGCGTCGAACGCGGCGACCGCGGCCGCCACGGCACCGGCCTGGGCCTGACCATCTGCCAGGGCATGATCGGCGCACACGGCGGCAGCGTGCAGGCGCTGCCCGGGCGCGACGGTCGCGGTACCCTGATCCGCATCACCCTGCCCCTGCTCAAGCCAGCCTCCCACGATGAGTCCGACCCCGACTGATGCCAGCACGCCGGCCCCGCGCGTGCTGGTGATCGACGATGAAACCCAGATCCGCCGGTTCCTGGACATCAGCCTGCGCGCGCAGGGCTACCAGGTGCGCCAGGCCGCGACCGGCCAGGAAGGCCTGCAGATGGCCGCCAGCGAGGACATGGACCTGGTGATCCTGGACATCGGCCTGCCGGACATGGAAGGCCACGAGGTGCTGGAACAGCTGCGGCAGTGGAGCCAGGTGCCGGTGATCATGCTGACCGTGCGTGCCGGCGAAACCGAGAAGGTGCGTGCACTGGACAACGGCGCCAACGACTACGTGACCAAACCCTTCGGTACCCAGGAGCTGATGGCGCGGGTGCGGGCGCTGCTGCGCACACGCAGCGTGCCGACCGATGGCACGCCGCCGGTGTTCGACGATGACCACCTGCACGTGGATCTGGTGCGCCGTGAAGTGGCGATCGACGGCGAGCTGGTGGCGTTGACCCGCAAGGAGTACGCGCTGTTGTCGCTGCTGCTGCGCAATGCCGGGCGGGTGGTGACGCAACCGCAGATCCTGCAGGAAATCTGGGGACCCACCCACCAGCACGACACCCACTACCTGCGCATCCTGGTCGGCAAGCTGCGGCACAAGCTGGGCGACTCGGCACTGGATTCACGCTACCTGTTCACCGAACCGGGCGTGGGATTGCGGTTCAAGGGGTGAGGCGTGCCGACCAACGGTCGGCACCCACCAGACAAGTAGATCCACGCCATGCGTGGATGGACATCCATCGAAATCGAAAATTTCGACAATTCATCGAAGAACATCCACGCATGGCGTGGATCTACCGTGTCGACCAAGGTCGACACCTACCGAGAGCAGCCGAGCAGGGCGTGCCGGGCGCAGCCGCGCGCCACCTCAGAATCCCAGCGGGATGTCGCCCAGCACCGGCTGCAGCTGGCTGCGGAACAGCGCCTGGATACGCTCCAGTGCTGCTTCGTCGTTGCCTTCGAAACGCAGCACCAGCACCGGCGTGGTGTTGGACGCGCGAACCAGGCCCCAGCCGTCGGCGAAGTCCACCCGCAGGCCGTCGATGGTCGACAGGCGACCGCCGACATACGGGTTGTCAGGCGACTGCGCAGCGGCCACCAGCATCGCCACCAACGCATGCGGGGTGCCCTCGGCCACCGGCACCTTCAGCTCCGGCGTGGCTACCATTTCCGGCAGCTTGGCCAGCACCTCGTCCGGCGTTTCCTCGCGCTGGGCGAGGATCTCCAGCAGGCGCGCAGCGGCGTACAGGCCATCGTCGAAGCCGAACCAGCGTTCCTTGAAGAAGAAGTGGCCGCTCATCTCGCCCGCCAGTTCGGCGTCGGTCTCGCGCATCTTCGCCTTCATCAGCGAGTGCCCGGTCTTCCACATCAACGGACTGCCGCCATTGCGCAGCACGTGATCGGACAACTTGCCGGTGCACTTCACGTCGTAGATCACCATCGCGCCCGGGTTGCGCATCAGCACATCGGCGGCGAACAGCATCAGCAGGCGGTCGGCATAAATGATCTTGCCCTCACCGGTGACCACGCCAAGGCGATCACCGTCACCATCGAACGCCACACCGAGGTCGGCGCCAAAGCGCTTGACCGTCTGCACCAGGTCTTCCAGGTTGGCCGGTTCGCTGGGATCGGGGTGATGGTTGGGGAAGGTGCCGTCGACATCGCAGTACAACGGAATGACTTCGGCGCCGATCGCTTCCAGCAGCTGCGGTGCGAAGGCACCCGCCACGCCGTTGCCTGCATCGGCGACGACCTTCAGTGGGCGGTCCAGCTGCACGTCATCGGCAATACGCTGGATGTAGTCGGCGCTGACCTCGCGCTGCTGGTAGTCACCCGGTTCCGCAGCCTGCACCAGACGGCCTTCGACAATGCGCTGGTAGAGGTCGGTGATCGCATCACCAGACAAGGTCTCACCACCGATGACGATCTTGAAACCGTTGTAGCCCGGCGGATTGTGGCTGCCGGTGACCGCTACGCAGGTACCGGTGCGCAGATGGAAGGCGGCGAAATACACCACCGGGGTCGGCGCCAGGCCGATATCGATGACCGCACAGCCGGCACGCCGCAGGCCTTCGGCCAGCCCGGCTGACAGCTCGGGACCAGACAGGCGGCCATCACGGCCGATCACCACCTCGCGCAGGCCCTGCTCAAGGGCGACGGTGCCGATCGCCTGGCCGATCAGCGCGGCGGTGCGCGCGGTCAGCTCACTGCCGACCACGCCGCGGATGTCGTACGCGCGGAAGATGCCTGCAGCCAGCTGCTCGGCGGGGACGGGTGGCGGCGGAGGCGGCGCCGCCTCGGACAGCGCCTCGCTGGGCAACGTCGGCGGGACCATCTGCAGGCTTTCACGCAGGGTCGGGCCGTGATCGGCGTCGGTCACTGCGCTGCGGCGGCTGGGCAGCGGCAGCGACGTTGGCAATCGGCCACGCCCCACCACCAGCAGTACCGCGATGAAAGCCAGCAGCAGGGCGACAATCGCGCTGGCGAGGGCTCCCAGCCCCAGCGGACCGGGTTCCACGTTGGGTACCCCGGCGGTCAGTCGCAGCGGGGTGCCGGCCACCGGGCGCGCCATTGCCTCGGCGCTCTCGGACAGGCCGCTATCACCCTGCGCCACGATGTTGTGCGCTCCCTGGCGCAGCGCCAGGAAACCATTGCCGGGGGCGTGTACCTGATCCAGCGGCGCGGTCAACCGCAGCAGCGGCTGGCGGACATAGACCACCGCCGGTCCGACGCCAGCCAGCTGTACCGGCGCGGCCAGACCCAGGCGGTTGCCGCCGCCATCGCGGATCACCCGCAGCGCCGGCTTGCCATCTGCCAGCGCCGATTCCAGCAGGGCCAGGCGTGCGTATCCAAAGGTGGCCGCATCGGCATAGCCTGCGGCCAGGTCAGCGCCCAGCACTTCCACTTGTTCGACGCCGGTCCAGCTTTCCCGCAGCGCCAGCGCGGCACCGGCCGCATCACCGGCCTGCAGCGCCTGCTGGACGCGGTCGCCCTTCAACTGCTGCTGCAGCTGCTGCAGCTGGCCAGCGGCAGCCTGCTGCAGCCCTTGCACGGCCTGGTCGCGCGCCTGTTCCAGCGCTTCCCCGCTGGCCGCCTGCCGCCACTGCTGTACCGCGCTCCAGCCGAACCAAGCGGCCAGCAGTACCAGCAGCACACCCAGCAATGGCGCGCTCCGTCCCAACGACTTTCCCCGCTGTGCTTCCCCGATGCCGCTCATCGATGTCCCCTGTCAACGCACCCCGGTATGGCCGAATCCACCCGTTCCCCGCACGCTGTCGGTGAAAGTATCCACCACCTGCAGGCTGACGCGGGCAATCGGCACGACCACCAACTGCGCGATGCGATCGCCCGGCTCGATGGTGAAGACCTCGCGGCCACGGTTCCAGACACTGATCAGCAGCGGCCCCTGGTAGTCGGCGTCGATCAGGCCGGTGCCATTGCCAAGCACGATGCCATGGCGGTGGCCCAGGCCCGAACGCGGCAGGATCACCGCACACAGATGCGGGTCGGCGATATGGATGGCCAGCCCGCTGGGGACCAGTGCGGTATCGCCCGGCTGCAGGGTCAGCGCGGTTTCCAGCGCCGCGCGCAGATCCATGCCGGCGCTGGCTTCGGTGGCATAGGCCGGCAGCGGCCAGCTGTCGCCGAAGCGCGGGTCGAGCAGCTTGACCTGCAACGGTTGCGGGAAGAATCCGTGGGTGTTGTTTGCCTCGGTCATGCCTGAAGTCTCCGCGCGATCAGCGCCAGCAGTTGTTCGGCCAGCTCACGCTTGGAAGTAGCCGGGAATACCTGTTCGCCATCCTGCCAGAAGGCCGTGGCGGCGTTGTTGTCGCTTTCGAAACCACCGCCGCTGATGCCCACCTGGTTGGCGATCACCAGATCCAGGCGCTTGTCGACCAGTTTGCCGCGCGCGTACTTCTCCACATCGTGGGTCTCGGCGGCAAAGCCGACCACCAGCTTCAACGACTGCGTCTGCGCGGCAACCTCGGCCAGGATGTCCGGGGTGCGCACCAGCTCGATCACCAGCGACTGGCTGTCGGCGGTCTTCTTCAACTTCTGCGCGGCGACCTGGCGCGGGGTGTAATCGGAAACGGCGGCAGCACCAATATAGATGTCGGCCGGCAGCGCATTCAGCACCGCTTCGCGCATCTGCGCGGCAGAGCGCACATCAATGCGTTGCACGCCGGCCGGCGTCGGCAACTGCACCGGGCCACTGACCAGCACCACCTGGGCACCCAGCCCGGCGGCGGCGGCGGCCAGGGCGTAACCCATCTTGCCGCTGCTGCGGTTGCCCACATAACGCACCGGATCGATGTCTTCATAGGTCGGGCCAGCGCTGATCAGCAGGCGCAGGCCCTGCAGGGCGCGCGTTTCCGGTGCCGCTCCAGCAGCCGGTCCAGCGCTGCCGTTGGCAACCAGGGCGGCGACGATGTCGCCCGGTTCGGCCAAACGGCCAGGGCCGGACTCGCCTTCGGCCAGCGGCCCATCGACCGGACCGATCACCTGCGCGCCACGCTGGCGCAGCAGGGCGATATTGGCCTGGGTGGCCGGATGCAGCCACATCCGATGGTTCATCGCCGGGCACACGGTCAGCGGCGCGGTGCTGGCCAGGCACAAAGTGCTGACGAGGTCGTCGGCGTGGCCCTGGGCCAGGCGTGCCAGCAGATCGGCCGTGCCCGGCGCGATCACGATGCGATCGGCCCAGCGTGCCAGTTCAATGTGGCCCATGGCCTGTTCGGCAGCGCTGTCCCACAACGTGGTGCGGGTCGGCTGGCCGGAAAGGGCCTGGAAGCTGAGCGGCGTGACGAACTGCTGGGCGCCGGCCGTCATCGCCACCTGAACCAGCGCACCGGCATCACGCAGGCGCCGGACCAGTTCCAGGGCCTTGTACGCCGCGATCCCGCCGCCGACACACAAGAGCAGTTTCTGGCCTTCCAGCGCGCGGATCCGCGTCGGGGAAGCGTTGGGAGAATCAGCCACCTGGAATTCCTGTGCAAACGAGGGCGTTAGCTTACCCGAAGGCCAGCAACGTCCTGGTGCACGCAGCACATAGCGGGCGGCTATCAGCACATGGGCGGTGGTCCGGGGAGTTTTCCGCGTTTGCGGCACACCGTTTCGGAACTTTCCTATACCTCTTCCCGTCCCCGCTTTGCAGAATCGTCACTGGCCACCCTGGTGTGCCGTTCGATTTCCGAGGAGTTCCCCGTGCAACCGCGCATCATCATTGCCGACGACCATCCGGTCGTCCTGCACGGCATCCGAATCGTGCTTGAGCGTCACCAGATGGATGTAGCCGGAGCCGCCGCTGACGGCGCCGGGCTGCTGCAGCTGCTGGTACAGGAGCCCTGCCATGCCGTACTCACCGACCTGTCCATGCCCGGCCCCGGCCCGGATGGTCCCGAACTGCTGGCCGTGCTGCGCGAACGCCACCCCGGCCTTCCCGTGGTGGTGCTGACCGGGGCCAGGCACCCGGGGCTGCTCGATGGCCTGCTACGCGATGGCGTACACGGCCTGGTCGACAAGAGCGCCGACTTCCCCGAGCTGGCCCAGGCTCTGCATGCGGCCATGGCAGGCCAGGTATTCGTCTCCCATCACCTGCGGCGCCACCTGCAGGCGCGCGATCTGCTGTTTCCGCACCCGCCGACCGCCTTGTCGACACGCGAACTGGAAGTGCTTCAACTGCTGACCGACGGCCTGAGCATCAATGCCATCGCCGACCGCAGCGGGCGCAGCCCGAAGACGATCAGCCGGCAGAAAGCCGAAGCCATGCGCAAACTGGGCCTGCAGACGAACCAGGAGCTCTACGACTACCTGCAGACCCGCCGCGACTGAGGACTTGACCGACCCACGGGCACGGCAAGGGCTTATGGGGCCGGCCGGCGAGGATCGCCATGATGGGAGCCATGCCCATCCATGAATGGCCCGAAGAAGAGCGCCCCCGCGAGAAGCTGCTGGCCCGGGGTCCCGCGTCACTGTCCGACGCCGAACTGCTGGCCCTGTTCCTGGGTTCCGGCATTGGCGGCCGGGACGCGGTACAGACTGCGCGCGACCTGTTGCTCGCCCACGGTCCACTGCGGGTGCTGCTGGACCGCCCCGCCCGCGAACTGTCGAGACTTCCCGGTTTGGGGCCGGCGCGCAGCTGCACGCTGGCTGCGGGGCTGGAACTGGCCCACCGCTATCTGGCCGCTGAACTGCAGCAGGGCGAAGCCGTCGGCGACAACCCTGCCGCCGTTGGCCGCTACCTGCAGCACCGCCTGCGCGGGCAGGCACGCGAACTGTTCGTGGTGCTGTTCCTGGACAACCGCCACCGCCTGATCGCCTGCGAGGAACTGTTCGCCGGAACGATAAACGCAGCCCCGGTCTATCCCCGCGAAGTGGTGCGCAGAGCGCTGCTGCACAACGCCGCCGCGGTCATCCTCAGCCATAACCATCCCTCCGGCGACCCGGAACCGTCGACGGCCGACGCGCAGATCACCGAGGAGCTGCAACGGGCCCTCGCACTGGTCGACGTCCGCCTGCTGGACCACTTCGTGGTGGGCGAGGGGCGTCCCGTTTCGTTTGCTGAACGGGGTCTTCTACCGCCGCTTCGAGCCCGACCGATGCGATGAGCCCCGCAGCAGCAGGCGGCTCCGCGTGCCCTGGCAGGCAGGCCTCGGTCAGCGTTGCGGCCGGCATCTGCGCTAAAATGGGCGATTCCGCCGCTCATTCTCACAGCAGGCCTCGTGAAAAATCTCCTCCGCGCCCTGATCAGCCAAGGCATCGAAGCCTTGCGCGCCAATGGCACCCTGCCCGTCGACTCCCTGCCGCCGGACTTCGTGGTCGAGCGCCCGAAGACCCGCGACCATGGCGACTTCGCTACCAACGCCGCGATGCTGCTGGCCAAAGCCGCGCGCAGCAATCCGCGCGCATTGGCACAGGCGCTTGTCGAGGCGCTGCCGCGCAGCGAAGACGTCAGCAAGGTCGAGATCGCCGGCCCGGGCTTCATCAATTTCCACCTGGCACCGGCCGCGTACCAGCGTGAAGCCGTCACCGTGATCAAGGAAGGCGCCGATTACGGCCGCAACCTGTCCGGCAATGGCCGCACGGTGGGCGTGGAGTATGTGTCGGCCAACCCGACCGGTCCGTTGCATGTCGGCCACGGCCGCGCAGCGGCCATCGGCGACTGCGTGGCACGCGTACTCGATGCCAATGGCTGGAACGCCAAGCGCGAGTTCTACTACAACGATGCCGGCGTGCAGATCGAGAACCTGGCGCTGTCGACCCAGGCACGAGTGAAGGGCATCGCTCCGGACCAGGAAGGCTGGCCGGAAGGCGGCTACCGCGGCGACTACATCGCCGATGTGGCACGTGCCTACATGACCGGCGCCAGCGTCGACCTGGAAGGCACCCTCGTGGTCGGCGCCAAGGACCCGGACGACATGCAGGCGATCCGTCGCTTCGCCGTGGCCTACCTGCGCAACGAGCAGAATCTGGACCTGGCCGCGTTCGGCGTGGATTTCGACATCTACTTCCTGGAAAGCTCGCTGTACGCCGATGGCAAGGTGGCCGAGGCGGTGGCCAAGCTGCAGGCGTCGGGCCATACCTATGAAGAAGGCGGTGCGCTGTGGCTGCGCAGCACCGACTTCGGTGACGACAAGGACCGCGTCATGCGCAAGTCCGACGGCACCTTCACCTACTTCGTGCCGGACGTGGCCTACCACCTGTCGAAGTGGCAGCGCGGCTATGAGCGTGCGATCACCGAGCTGGGCGCGGACCACCACGGTTCGCTGGCGCGCGTGCGTGCCGGCCTGCAGGCCATGGAAGTGGGCATCCCGCAGGGCTGGCCGGAGTACGTGCTGCACCAGATGGTCACCGTCATGCGCGGCGGCGAGGAAGTGAAGCTGTCCAAGCGTGCCGGCAGCTACTTCACCCTGCGCGACCTCATCGAAGAAGCCGGCCGCGACGCGACCCGCTGGTTCCTGATCGCGCGCAAGCCCGATTCGCAGCTGACCTTCGACATCGATCTGGCCCGTCAGCAGAGCAACGACAACCCGGTGTTCTACGTGCAGTACGCGCATGCCCGTGTCTGCAGCCTGCTGCGCCAGGCGCAGGAGAAGGGCCTGGTCTACGAACAGGGCACCGGTCTGTCCAACCTGGGCCGCCTGGCCGATGACGCATCGCTGGCCCTGATGAACGAGATCTCGCGTTATCCGGAAGTGGTGGAAGCGGCCGGTGTGGCGCTGGAACCGCACCAGGTCGCGCAGTACCTGCGCGAATTGGCGCACGCGTTCCACACGTGGTATCACGGGACACCGGTGCTGGTGGATGACGCGACCGATCGCAATGCCAAGTTGACCCTGGCCTGCGCGGCGCGCCAGGTACTGGCCAATGGCCTCGACCTCCTGGGCGTTTCCGCCCCGGAAAAAATGTAAGTCTCAGGAGACGCAGTAGACATGGCAGCACGACGCGGCAAGACACAGGCTCGGCGCAACAGCAGCCAAGGCACGCCCGGATGGGTGTGGCTGGTTGCCGGCGTGGCGATCGCCGCCGTGGTGTTCCTGGCGGCGCCGAACCTGTTCAAGGGCGAGGGCGATGGCTTCCTGCGCGCCGGTCCGCAGCCGAACCCGAACGCGCAGCCGGCGCCGGTAGCCGATGGCGAAAGCGATGTCGGCACCCAGCCGGCTGCACAGCCGGCCACGCCGAAGCCGGCTGAGCCGGAAAAGCCGGCGGCCACCCAGTACGATTTCTACACCCTGCTGCCTGGCAAGGAAGTGGAGATGTCCGACGCCGAACTGGCCGCCAGCGCGCGCGCCGAGGAACAGCGCCGGAGCAAGGCCGAAGCGCAACGCGCGCAGGCAGCACTGGAAGGCAAGCCGGTGCCGGCGGCTGCGGCCACGGCACCTGCGGCGACTGCAAGCGTTGCCAGCACCGCCCCGGTGACCGCCACCAGCCGTCCGCTGCCGACGCCGGTGAGTGAACGTCCGACGACCGCCACGCCAGCGGCCGCCACCACCGCGCCGGCCAGCGCCAGCACCGTTGCCGCCGCTCCTGCGGCACGCAGCGAAACCGCGCCGGCCACCGCCAGCGCTGCAGCAGCCCCGGCACCGGCCGACAATGCCCGCTACATCCTGCAGGCAGGTGCATTCGGCGCTTCCGGCGATGCCGAAGCGACCAAGGCCAAGCTGGCGATGATGGGCCTGGCAGCACGCGTGGAGTCGGCGCAGATCAACGGCAAGACCGTGTACCGCGTACGCATGGGGCCCTATGGCACCGCCGGTGAGCTTTCCGAAGCCAAGCAAAAGCTGGATGGCACCGGCCTGCAGGCGATGGCGATCAAGGCGCAGTAAGCGTGCGGGCATGATGAAAAAAGCCGGGCATTGCCCGGCTTTTTTTTTGCCCGTGCAGCGCCGGGCTCGACGCTGCAGACAGCGGATCAGCTCTCGCGGGCAACCTGGAAACCGGCGAACGACTGGCTGACCGGCATCAGTTCCAGGCGATTGATGTTCAGGTGCGGGGGCAGGCTCGCCACCCAGAAGATCTGCTCGGCGATGTCTTCGGCGGTCATCGGGTTGGCGCCGGTGTACAGCTTGTCGGACGCAACCTGGTCGCCATGGGTGCGGACCACGGTGAACTCGGTTTCGGCCATGCCCGGTTCGATGGTGGTCACGCGTACACCGGTACCGTGCAGGTCCGAACGCAGGCCCAGCGAGAACTGGCTGACGAAGGCCTTGGTGCCGCCATAGGCGTTGCCGCCCGGATACGGATAGACACCGGCCACCGACGAAATGTTGATGATGGCGCCCTTGCGCTCCACCAGCTGCGGCAACAGGCGATGGGTCAGGGTGACCAGCGCGGTGATGTTGGTGTCGATCATCGTCGTCCAGTCCTTCAGGCTGGCGCTTTGCGCCGGCGCGGTGCCCTGGGCGAGACCGGCATTGTTGACCAGCAGGTCGATGTCGCCGAAAGCCGGCGGCAGCGCCAGCAGTGCCGCTTCCATCGCGACTGGATCACGCACGTCGAACACGGCCGCGTGCACCACCTCCTTGCCATAACGCTCGACCAGCGGCTGCAGGCGTTCGCTGCGACGGCCGGTGGCGATCACTTTCCAGCCCGCCTGGGCAAAGCGGTGTACGGCAGCGGCGCCGAAGCCGGAAGTGGCACCGGTAATCAGGACGGTTCGGGTCATCAGACAACTCCGTGGGAAACCAGACCGCCATTCTGGCACCGTCGGTCCGCGGCTGCGTTGCCTGATCGGCCTGCTGCGATGCGCGCGGTCAGCGCAGGCGGAACACGCGTGCCTTCGGCAGGTCTTCGTCGACCTGCAGGAACCAACGTCCGGCGATACCCGGAATCACCTCGATCTGCGGTGCCTGCAGGGTCTTGCGCAGCTTCATCTGGCCCTTCATCACCTGCCACTGCTGGCCGTTGTCGAGGGTGAACACCGTGCCCGGCTCCCAGCCGGCAACGTCGCCGACCACGCGGGCGCTGACCGGGCCCTCTTCCAGGCCCAGGTGCATCGCCGCCGGGGCGGGAACGTTGGCCGGCAACGGCGCGCCGGTGCTCGCGGCGACGGGCGGCCGGGCGGGGGCAGGCATCGACGCCTCGGCCTCGCGCAGCACACGGTTCAGGGTCTGCAGCTGGGTCGCGTCCAGGCCCACTTCGGCCAGCTGGGCCGCGCTGAGACGCTGCTCCACGGGCACGAAACGGTCCTGGGCGGTGGCGGCGAAGCTGCTGGCGACCAGCAGAATGGAGAGAAGGTACCGGCGCATCAGAGGGAATCCCTGCAGAACAGCGCTCACGATGCTGCAATCCGGTGACAGTCCGGTTACAGCCGCAGGGCCGGTACAATGGGCCATGATCAATAATGATGTACTGCGCAGCGTGCGCTACTCCCTGGACCTCGGCGACCACCACGTGGTCACCCTGTGCCAGATGGCCGATCCGGCGTTCGAAGTGGATGTCGACCAGGCCAAGGCCTGGTTGCTGCGTGAAGACGAGCCGGGTTTCCAGCCGATGAGCGACAGTGCGCTGGCGCACTTCCTCGATGGCCTGATCCTGCACCTGCGCGGTCACGATGAGGGCCAGGCGCCGCGCGCGGTGGAAACCCGCATCGACAACAACCTGGTGTTGAAGAAGCTGCGCGTGGCCTTCCAGCTGCGCGATGTCGACATGATGGAGATCTTCACCAGCATCGGCTTCAATGTCTCCAAATCCGAACTCGGCGCGCTGTTCCGCCAGCCCGGCCACAAGAACTATCGGCGCTGCCTGGACCAGATGCTGCGCAACTTCCTCAAGGGCCTGAGCCTGCGCCTGCGCGGCTGAGAACGGCATCGACGAAGGCGCGTGCGGCCGGCGTCGGCAGGCGCTGCCAGACCAGATGTACGCGCCGGGTCGGGGTCGGTTGCAGCGGCACCTGCACCACCCCTTTGAAACCGTCGGCGATCAGCACCGGCACGATGCCCACCGCCAGGCCGTGGCGGACGAAGCGCTCGACCAGTTCCATCAGGTTGACCTCGAAACGCACCTGATGCGGCAGGCCCGCTGCGGCGAACGCATCATCGGTCTGCCGGCGCGCGCCGGTCCCCCGCGGGAAATCGACCAGGGCCTCATCCTGCAGCGCCGCCAACGGCAGCCGCTGGCGCGTGGCCAGCCGATGCTGCGGCGCCAGCACGGCCACCAGATCCTCTTCCTGCAGCATCTGGTGGCAGACGCCCTCAAGATCGGCCGACGGCGCCAGCCCCACCAGCGCCACGTCCAGTGCACGCGACTGCACCTGCTCCAGCAGGGTCTCGCTCTTGTCCACCCGCAACTGGAACTCCACCTGCGGGTGCTGCTGCTGGAAGGCAGCCAGCATGGCCACCACGTCGACGCCGGTCAGCGACGAGATCTGCCCGATCGCCAGCAGGCCGCGCACTTCACCACTGACGGCAGCGACGTCGGCACGCAGGTGGCGCAGGCTGGCCAGTACCTGCCGGGCGTGCACCAGCAACGCTTCGCCCGCGGCCGTAGCGCGCACCTGGCGCGGCAGCCGCTCGAACAACGTCGTGCCCAGCTCCTGCTCCAGATGGGCGATCTGGTGGCTCAAGGCCGACTGCACGACGTGGCAGCGCGCGGCCGCACGGGTGAAGTTGCCCTCTTCAGCCAGGGCCACGGCGAACTCAAGCTGCTTGAGGTTCACACCGGTATCTCAATTTCAGATGACAGGGATGATGATGATTCATTTCCATCATGACCGCAGCAGGCAGACACTGTGTTGCCCTGCTTCACGGAACATCGCGTGTCTCCTTCCCTTCCTCCCCTGCAGCGCTGGCAGATCCTGTTGATGTCGGTCGCCACCGGCGTCGCGGTGGCCAGCAATTACTACGCGCAGCCGTTGCTGCATACCATCGCCGATGCCTTCGGCGTGCCTTTCGGCCAGGTCGGCATGGTGGTGACCGCTGCGCAGTTGAGCTACGCAGCTGGCCTGATCCTGCTGGTGCCGTTGGGTGATCTGTTCGAGCGCCGCCGGCTGATCGTGGTGATGACCTTGTTGTCAGCCAGCGGACTGGTGATCAGCGCGTGCGCGCCGTCGTTGCCATGGCTGCTGGCCGGTACCGCGATCACCGGGTTGTTCTCGGTGGTGGCGCAGGTACTGGTGCCGTTCGCCGCCACCCTGGCCGCACCGGAGCATCGCGGCCGCGTGGTCGGCACGCTGATGAGCGGGCTGCTGCTGGGCATCCTGCTGGCACGCACCGTGGCCGGGCTGCTGTCGAGCCTGGGCGACTGGCGCCTGGTCTACGCGATCGCTGCAGGTACGCTGGTGCTGACCGCACTGGCCCTGCAGCGCGGCCTGCCGCGTTTCCACCACACTGCCGGGCTCGGCTACTTCGCGTTGCTGCGCTCGATCGGCACGCTGTTCCTGCAGGAACCGGTGCTGCGCCAACGCACACTGCTCGGCGCGTGCAGCTTTGCGATGTTCGCGATCTTCTGGACGCCACTGGCATTCCTGCTGGCGCAGCCGCCGTATGCCTACAGCGACGCCACCATCGGCCTGTTCGGGCTGGTCGGTGCCGCCGGTACGCTGGCCGCCGGCCTGGCCGGGCGCATGTCGGATCGTGGCCAGACCGGCCGGGCCACGGCCATTGCGCTGGTGCTGTTGCTGCTGTCCTGGCTGCCTCTGGGGCTGTCGGCGCATTCGCTGCTGGCACTGCTGGTCGGCGTGGTGGTGCTGGACCTGGCCGCGCAGCTGCTGCATGTCAGCAACCAGAACCTGATCTACGCGCTGCAGCCGGAGGCACGCAACCGCCTCAATGCCGGTTACATGACCGGCTATTTCATCGGTGGCTCGCTGGGCTCGCTGCTGTCGGCGCAGGTCTACCAGCGTTGCGGCTGGACCGGCGTGTGCGTGGCCGGTACCGCGGTGGCGGTACTGGCCCTGCTGGTGTGGCTGCCCAGTGCCTGGCGCACACGCCAGGCAACATCGGCCGACTAGAAGCTGCCCTGCAGCGCCAGTTCCCAGCGTCCACCGGCATTGCCCGGGAACAGCCGCTTGGCGGCGCTGTCGGTGTCATGCACGGTGGCGCGCAGTTCCCAGGCCGGCGTCAGCGTGGCGATGGCACTGAGCTGGCCATGCAGGTAGTCCGGCCCCTGCGCGGTAGCCAGCCAGTACTGCCCCACCGCCGCTTCCAACCGCACGCGCTCGCTCAACGGCACCCGCACGCCCAGCTGCGCGTAGGTGCCGCGACGGCCGCCGGCAAGCGCATCGTTGGAGTGGGCAACCTGCAGCCAGGCGCGTTGCTTCCAGGTGGTGGTGACATTGAGTTCGGTCCAGTCCAGTGCGCGGCCGGTGCCCGGATAGACATACCGGGTGAGGTTCGCATCCAGGCTCCAGTCCGGCGACAGCGCGCCCGACCAGCCGGCGACGAGATCGAACTCGCTGCGTGCCCCGCTGTCCGGCGTGAACGAGACATTCGAGCCCCAGGCGCTGGCATACCAGCCCGAACCCACCGTCACCTTTGCCCCCACCTGCGCGGCCGGATCGCCCTCGCTCTGCGAGCTGCCACGCCAGACATAGTCGCTGGTCAATGCCGCCGTGCCACTCACCTGCACCTGCGCCTGCACGCTGCCGGCGCACAGCAGCCCCGCCAGTGCGGCCGCGCTGGCCACGATCATCCCCTTGCTCTTCACTGCACTCACTTCCTCGTCGAAGGCGGTCTGTCCGCCGGGACGGCAGTGTCGATGGCATGGCCGTAACGGTTCGATGGCGATGCTGCCGTGCCAGCGCAAATTCAGCGTAAATCCGCGCTACGGTGAGCGCGGTATCATGCGGGCCTATTTCCAGGAACCAACCACGTGGACGCCATCCTGACCCCGGTATCGATCGGCGAGCTGATCGACAAGATCACCATTCTCGAGATCAAGGCCGAGCGCATCGACGATGCGACCAAGCTGGCCAACGTGCGCACCGAGCTTGACGGCCTGCTGCCGCTGCTGCAGCAGCAGCTTGACGCGCAGCCGGCACTGGCCGCGATGAAGACGCAGCTGAAGGCCATCAACGAGCGCATGTGGGAGATCCAGGACCAGCTGCGCGACAAGGAAGCGGCGCAGGTGTTCGACGAAGCGTTCATCCAGCTGGCGCGCGGCGTGTACGGCACCAACGGCGAACGCGTGCAGGTGAAGAACGAGATCAACCGCGTCGCCGGTTCGGCGCTGGTGGAAGAAAAGCAGTATCAGGGCGAGTAGACCGCTCAGCCGCATTCAAGCAGGTGGCGGATGCGGAACAGCTCGCCATCGCTGTGGATGCCGAGCTTCCGGTAGGCCGTGCGCTTCTGCGTGCTGACAGTGCTGGCCGAACGGCCGAACCGCAATGCGACTTCACCGGTACTGCAGCCCTGCAGGACCAGCCTGAGTACCTCGCGCTCGCGCCGGCTCAACGGCGCCAGCACGGGTGCCGGCGTGCGCCGCATGCGCGGCCTGTTCAATTGCGCGCGCAATTCCGGTGGCACGAAGCGCCTTCCACTTGCCACGACATCGACCGCGCGCAACAACATCTCTGCCGATGTCGCCTTGGACAGGAATCCGCGCGCACCGGCCTGCATTGCCGTGGTAACCGTGCTGGCGTTGCAATGCCCGGACAGCACCAGCACCGGCAGCAGCGGCCAGCGCTGCGACAGCCTGCGCAGCAGGGCCAGCCCATCGCCGGCATCGCCGGGCAGCAGTGCATCGATCAACAGCAGGTCGATGCCGCCCAGGTTGCGTTGCAGCAGGTCCAGCAGCGCGCGTTCGTCGGCAACGCTGCCGCAGACCTGCACGCCGCCGTGCTGGCGCAGCACCACTTCCACGCCCAATCGCAGTACCGGATGCGGGGCCAGCAGTGCCAGGCGGCAAGGCTGGTCAGGGAGCAGAGCGGGAACGACAAGCGGCATTGCGGCAGATCCGGATGTACGGAAAGCCCACCGTAGGTCGGGATCGCAGGCAGCGGAATCCAATTTATTGCAACGCAACATCTTTCCGCACCGGGCAGTCAGATGGCGTTCCAGTTCCCCACAACGAAACAGGCCCGGCATGAGCCGGGCCTGTCGAGGCACAAGCAGCGCAGGACTGCGCCGCGGTGCGATTACCAGCTGAAGCGCGGGCCGACGGTGTATTCCTTGTCGCCGTGGCGGTTCATCTTCAGCTCGCCGTTCAGGCCCCAGTTCTGGTTCAGCTTGACCTGACCACCCAGACGGCCGTACCACTGGCTGTCGATGTCGACGCCGTGCTTCTTCGAATAATCTTCGTAACCGACCAAGCCGTAGACCTCAGCGTGGGCACCGAACGCGGTACGGATACCGGCTTCAGCGCTGTAGCCGTTGAAATCCAGGCCGTGCTTCTGGTCGAACTTCTGGTAGGCGACGCGGGCAACGAAGTCGGTCGACGGAGCGATTTCGACGTTGTAGCCGGCACCGACCTTCCACTGGTCAACCTTGATGTTGGTGTGGTCGACTTCCTGACGGCTGTATTCGCCGAAAGCGTGGAAGTTCGGCAGGAAGCCGTAGGAACCCTTCACGCCCCAGCCATCAGCCTTGATGCCGTCAACGTCGGTCTTGGCGTAGTCGGCCTCGGCGTAGTTGTAGGACAGGTTCTCGGCGGCCGAAGCGGTGAACGGCAGGGCAGCGGCCAGAGCCAGAGCAATCAGCGAATTCTTCATGGGGGTACACCTTTACTTTCTTATGGTGTGCAGCAGCGCCAGGGCGCCATCGCATCGGGAATGTAAATTCTCCGTTATTCGCCACAACGCTCCCTGAAAACAGCAGTCTTCGCATTGCTGAATTTTTTGCATTGATTCAGCAAGGCTCAGGCATACGCGCGCGGTACGCGCACGCGCTTCGATATCAACGAGACGGCAGCCGATGTCGATTTGCCGCACCGTGAAGCGTCGACTCAATGAAGGCCGTGCACCTGGCACGGTCCATTCCGGAGGCAAGCGATGAGCTACATCGATGGTTTCGTACTGGCGGTGCCGACCGCCAACAAGGAGAAATTCCTCGCCCACGCCCGTACCGGCGACGTGGTGTTCCTGGAATATGGGGCACTGCGCGTGGTCGAGTGCTGGGGCGATGACGTGCCGCACGGCAAGACCACCGACTTCTTCGGCGCGGTGAAAGCCACGGCGGAGGAAACAGTGGTGTTTTCCTGGATCGAGTGGCCGGACAAGGCCACCCGCGATGCAGGCATGCAGAAAATGATGGAAGACCCGCGGTTGGACCCGTCGAAGAATCCCATGCCGTTCGACGGTGCACGGATGATCTACGGCGGATTCGAACCGATCTTCGAACTCAAGCGCTGACCCGCGCGGGCGTCCTCAGCGGGCGCCCGCTTCATCCTCACCGGCCGCGTGGCCGGCACCCAGCGCAGCACCTGCACCAACACCCAGCCCGCCCATTCCGGCACCCATGCCGCCGCCACCTCCACCGGTGCGACCGCCCTTGGCTTCGCCCTCGTTGCGGCCCTTGCCACTTCCGCCACCGCTGCCCGCAGGGCGGGTAGGCCCCTGGCGCGGGATCTCCAGGTCGGCCGGTACCGGCGCAAGGTCCAGCGCCTCGCGGACGAAGTCGCGCAGCGAGATCACCAGTTCGTATGTGTGCACCGCACGCCCCTGTGCCAGTTCACTGGCAGCGCGCGCGGCCAGCCGTACCTGCTCGTCGGTGCCCAGCAGCAGGATGTCCGACAAGGCCGCTTCGACCGCATCGCGGATGCGCCGGGCCCGATCCGAGCCCGGCTCGGCGATGCCTTCTTCGTGGGCCCGCTGGCGCAGGTCGCGCAGGTGGGTTGGATCGACCCCCAGCTCACCGGTGAAGGAGCCGCCCAGCGTCTTGTAGGCCGCCATCAAGGTACGCAGCCGCTCGTTGATCTGGCGGTTCTCGCGTTCGCGGCGCTGCTGCAGGGTCTGCATCACCAGCAGGCGGATACCCACGCCGAGCAGGGTGATCAGGACCAACCCGGCCAGGGTGGACAGCACGCCCTGCCAGGAACTGAAATCGATACCGCGCATGGTTACAGCTCCTGCGGAAGACCTTCATCTTGCCCCAGCCTGCTGCCGCAGATCCACGTCAGGCGCGGATGAGCGCCCCCGAAAACGCAGAAGGCCCTCCCGCCCGATGAGCGGAAGGGCCTTCGAACCACGCGCGATTACTTGCGCTTGGCAGCCTTGCGCACGGCCTTCTTGGCCGGAGCCTTCTTGGCCACAGCCTTCTTCAGCGGTGCAGCCTTCTTGGCGACGGTCTTGCGGGTAGCGGCGACCTTCTTGCCGACAACCTTCTTGGCGACGGCGGTCTTCTTGCCGACAACCTTCTTGGCAGCGGCGGTCTTCTTGCCGACGACCTTCTTGGCAGCGACGGTCTTCTTGCCGACAACCTTCTTGGCAGCGACGGTCTTCTTGCCGACAACCTTCTTGGCAGCAGCGGTCTTCTTGCCGACGACCTTCTTGGCAGCGACAGTCTTCTTGGCCACAGCCTTCTTGGCGGTAGCGACCTTCTTGCCGGCAACCTTCTTGGCGGCCACGGTCTTCTTGGCTACAGCCTTCTTGGCGGTAGCGACCTTCTTGCCGACAACCTTCTTGGCAGCAGCGGTCTTCTTGGCCACAGCCTTCTTGGCGGTCGCAACCTTCTTGGTGGCGGCCTTCTTCACGGTGGCGACCTTCTTGCCGGCAGCCTTGGTGGTCTTCTTGGCAGCAGCAGCCTTCTTGGTCACGGTCTTGCCGGCAGCCGCCTTCTTCTTGGCCACTTCCTTCTTCAGGGCAGCAGCTTCGGCCTTGGCGTTCTTCTTGGCCGCTTCCAGCTTCTTCTTGGCGTTGGCGACGGTCTTGCCGACCGACTTGGCGGCCTTCTCGGCCTTCTTGGCAACGGTCTTCTCGACCTTGGCCACGACCTTCTTGGCCTTGGCGACGCGGGTGGTGGCAGCCTTGCGGGCGCGCTTGACGGTCTTCTTGACCGACTTCACTGCGTCTTCGGCGGCGTGGGCGATGGTCTCGCCGACGTTGGTGGCGGTTTCTTTCACGTTCTCGACGGCGTCGGTCACGACCGACACACCATTACCGTTGCTCATGTTGCCCTCCTAGGGGCCTGGATTGTCAAAACGGGGCGATGCTATACCGACAATGGCTATCGTGGAACGGGCACGCCTGGTCAATCGCATCCGGTGCGACGCAACTGATGTAAGCGATGGCGGCCGCTGACGCGCCCCGCAGTCAGGAAATCCCTTTTTTTAAGCAGTGTGCTGCACAGCCTGCCGGTTGCTGGGGTACCGATGCAGGCACTGGCGGCAGCCACACATCCGCGTAGCACTGAGCGTCATCGCAAGGTCGGGATGCGCGGAACTGCGCAAGTGTCACGGTGTATCAAGGCGCTGCCGGCATGCCTTGCGGCGCTCGCTCGCGGCTGTCGCGAACAGCGTTTTGGTGCGCGCGTCGGCTTTCCGGCGCCCTCGGCGCGGGTCGGATTTTCATGGGGCATTTATCCAGATCGCGACACACTCATTCAGCTTGTTCTACCGTATGCGTCAATGGCCCCTACCTCAGCCTGCGAACCGACTCCCATGCGACCGCTTCCCACCCTGCTTACGCTCGCAATCGCCGCTGCCTTCGGCGGCTTCGTTGCCACCGGCCTCAATGCGCACCTGGACAACCGTGCCGACGCCGCTCCGCTGCCGGCGGTACTGCCCACCTCCGCAGCGCTGCCGGCCGCAGTCGCCGGGCAGGCGGTGCCTTCGCTTGCACCGATGCTGGAAAAAGCGATGCCGGCGGTGGTCAGCGTCAACACCAAGCAGGTGGTGCGGGTACGCAACCCGTTCTTCAACGACCCGTTCTTCCGACGCCTGTTCCCGGACATCCCGCAGGAGCGGATCAACGAGTCACTCGGTTCGGGCGTCATCATCGATGCCACCGAAGGGCTGGTGCTGACCAACCACCATGTCATCGACAATGCCGATGACGTGCAGGTGACACTGGCGGATGGGCGCACGGTAAAGGCAGAGTTCCTCGGCTCGGACCGCGACACCGACATCGCGCTGATCCGCATTCCGGCGCAGAACCTGACCGACATCAAGCTGGGCAACAGCGACCAGCTGCGGGTGGGCGACTTCGTGGTTGCGATCGGCAATCCGTTCGGTTTCAGCCAGACGGTCACCTCGGGCATCGTCTCGGCGGTGGGCCGCAGTGGCATCCGCGGGCTGGGCTACCAGAACTTCATCCAGACCGATGCATCGATCAACCCGGGAAATTCCGGTGGCGCGCTGGTCAACCTGCAGGGCCAGCTGGTGGGCATCAACACCGCCAGCTTCAATCCGCAGGGCAGCATGGCCGGCAACATCGGCCTGGGCCTGGCCATTCCCTCGAACCTGGCCCGCAGCGTGGTGGACCAGCTGGTCAAGCATGGCGTGGTGGTGCGCGGCACGCTGGGCATCGAAAGCCAGAACCTGAGCGCGCAGATCGCGCAGGGCCTGGGCCTGGGCGAAACCCGTGGCGCCCTGGTAACCCGCGTGCTGGCCGGTTCGGCCGGTGCCGCTGCGGGATTGAAACCGGGCGACGTGGTGGTCTCGGCCAACGGCCAGCGTGTGGACAGTGCCGAAGCACTGCACAACGTGGAAGGCCTGGCGGCGGTGGGCAGCGTGCTGACCCTGGACGTTCGCCGCGAAGGCAAGCCGCTGCAGATCAAGGCGACGCTGAAGGAACAGGCGCGCGTGGTCAGCGGCGAGAGCCTGGACCCGCGCCTGACCGGTGCCAGCTTCGTCGACCTGCCGGAATCGCTGCGCCAGTCCGGGGTGGGCGGCGTGCTGGTCAGCGAGGTCAAGCGCGGCAGCCGCGCTGCGACCAACGGCCTGCAGCAGGGCGACATCATCACCGATGCCACGGTGGGCGAGTTCGCCGACCTGGCCAGCTGGCGCGCCAATTTCCAGCAGCGCCCGCCCACCCTGGTGCTGCGCGTGCTGCGCAACAATGGGCAGCAGCAGGGCCAGTTGGTGATGCGCTGATCGCCTGGCCGTAACGCCCCCTATACCCACGTGATGCTATTGCTGTACGTCCAGGTCGGCCAAGCGCCGATCGCCCGTTCCCCCATCGCAACAGGAGTGATTCGATGAGCCCCACCAATACCGAGAACCTGAAGGACCACCTGGGTGAAGCCGGTTCCCACCTGAAGCAGGCCGCCAGCGCTGCCGGCGGTGCGATCAAGGGCGCTACCGGCGCCGCGACCGATGAACTGCGCATCGGCAAGGCCAACGTCAAGGCTGAACTTTCCGACAGCGCGCTGTCGGGCCTGGCTGCTGCCGAGTTCGGTGGTGCCGCCGCCAAGGAACAGGTCGACGCACTGATGGACAAGGGCAAGGACCTGATCGACAGCGCTGCTGAGCTGATCCGCGAACGTCCGCTGGCCTCTTTCGGCGTGGCCTTCGCTACCGGCTGGATCATCGCCAAGCTGGCCCGCGGCAGCGACAAGTAAGCTGCGGCGTGAGCGAAGACACCACGCAACGTCCTGATCCGGCGGCCACGCCGCCGTTGGACGAAAGCATCCGCCAGGTCGGCGCAGCCGGCCGGGCGACTGCCGATTCGGCCAAGCACTCGCTGCGTTCGCTGCGCCGGTTGGCGTCGGCGGACTTCGCGCTGGCGCGCAGCGCATTCGGGCGTGCATTGGCCTGGGCCGGCGTCGCCATCGTGTTCGGTGCGTCGGCTTGGCTGCTGCTGGCCGCTACCCTCATCGCCCTGCTGCAGAGCTTCGGCCTGAGCTGGCTGCAGGCCCTGCTGATCACCTCGTTGCTGAGTCTGGCCGTCACCGGCTATGCGATCTGGCGCGTTTCGTACTTCTTCCACCACACCGGCATGCACGCCACCCGGCGTCAGTTGTCCCGGTTGGGCCTGTTCGATGAGCCCACCGATGATGATCCCGATGCCGGCGTGCAGATTCCGGAGGGCAAGCCATGAAGTTCGGTGCGCTGCAGCGGCGTGTGAAACGTTGCGAACAGGTGATGGCCGTGCGCCTTGGCGAGACCCAGGACCACTGGAACGTGCTCAGCCAGGTCTGGCGACAGGGCTGGTCACCGCTGCGCATCGTGGTGGTGGGTCTGGCCGGCGGGTTCATCGCCGGCAAGCTGGAGGTTCCGGGCAAGGTCAACGGAGCGCGTTGGCTGCAGATGGTCGGTTCGGTGTCCAGCCTGTTCGCCAGCGCCCAGGCCGCGTTTGCTTCGGTGGTGGCGGCGCAGGCGGCGGAAACCGCAGACGATGCCGCCGACCAGGTGGATGAAGCGGCCGGGCCGCCATCCGCTGCCGCGGCACGACCGGCAGCACGCCCGGTGGCCGAGCCCGAGCTGCATGAGCCCCGTCCCGCCGAAGCGGCGACCGAGTTGTCCGAACGTTGACGAACCTTACCCGCCGCGTTGATCGCGGCGGGCCGATAATGGGCTTCTCTTTCTGGTCGGTGCGTCGATGAGCGAGTCCCTGTTGTCCCCGTCGTCGCCTGCGCCGGACGAGTCCGCACCCCTGCCGCCCCCCTCGCGCCCACGTGGCCCGATGTCGCTGGTGATCCTGGCGACCTTGGCCGTGGCGTTCACCCTGTGGGCGGCGCAGGACATCATCCTGCCGGTCCTGCTGGCGATGTTCTTCGCCCTGGTCGGCAACCCCATCCTGCGCCTGCTGCAGAAACTGTGGATTCCGCGCGCGCTCGGCGCCCTGCTGGTGCTGGGCGCCGGCTTGGGCGTGACCGGTGCGCTGGCGGTGCAGCTGATCGGCCCGGCGATGGACTGGGCACAGGAAGCACCGCAGCAGCTACGCAAAGTCGCCCGCCAAGTGCAGGACCTGACCAAGCCGGTGCAGCAGGCCAACCAGGCCGCAGAGAATTTCGCGCGCGTGGCCGGCGGCGACGGTAACCGCAAGGTGCAGGTGATCCGCACCCAGCTGGACGACCCCTACCGCATGCTCACCCGTGCGCCGCGCTTGGCCGCCTCGGTGCTGGCCGTCGTGCTGCTGACGCTGTTCTTCATGATCTACGGCCAGAGCCTGCAGCGTGCAGCGATCGCGCTGTTCCCGAACCGGCAGCAGCAGCGCTTCACCAGTGACATCCTGCGCTCGATCGAGCATGAGGTGTCGCGCTACGTATTGACCATCAGCGTGATCAACACGGTGGTCGGCCTGCTGTTGGCCGGGGTGCTGATGCTGCTGGGCATCGGCCTGCAGGAGGCGCTGCTGTGGGGAACCGTGGCGGCGCTGCTGAATTTCGCTCCCTATGTCGGCCCGCTGCTCGGCGTCGCGTTGATGCTGCTGATGGGCTTCGTCGAGTTCCGCGACCCGCTGCAGGCACTGCTGCCTGCGGCCGCCTACCTGGCCCTGCATACCCTGGAAGGGCAGCTGGTGACGCCGATCGTGCTTGGCCGGCAGATGAAACTGTCACCGCTGGTGCTGATCCTGGCGCTGATGGTGTTCGGTTGGGCCTGGGGCATGATCGGCCTGCTGCTGGCGGTGCCGCTGCTGGTCTGCATCAAGCTGGTGCTGGCGCGGCTGGACGGCATGCACGGCTGGGCGCGGCTGCTGGAGTGAGGCGCGCTCCATCCACGGGCGTGCGGGGAGAGGAACGGTGGGACGGCGAAGGCTGGCAGAATATGCGCCCGCTTTTTCCCAGGATGGAACCCTCCCCATGTTCTCTTTCGCGCGTCGATGCCTCGCCCTGACCTGCCTGGCCGCCCCCGCCTTCGCCGCGGCCCCGCCCAGCGCGGAAGTGGCCCGCACCCAGCTGGTGGAGGCCATTACCTGCCAGCGCCATCTCACGCCCGAACAGTTCGATGCCATGGCCAAGGTGCTGATGCCCGCCGGGGCCAAGACCAGGGACGAGTACGACGACGGCTACACACTGGCCTCGCCGCTGATGGTGCTTGGCCTGCCGGTGACCCATGTGACCTCCTACGACGGCTCCAGCGGCGAGGATGGCGTGGACAGCTACACGGCGTACTTCGGCAGCGCGGAAATCAGCAAGGTCGCCGCCTTGGCGAAGATGCCGCCGCCGGTGGCCGGTGGCTACCGGCGCGAAGTGGGCAGGCATGATCTGAGCGTGGATCGCGTCGATGGCCAGACCGTCCTGTACTGCTCCTACGACCTGCGCAGCCACTGACGGCGGCAGCGCCTGCCCGCCGCGCGCATGAAAGCCCGCGCGGGCAGGCGTAGAATGGCGGGGTGAAATTCCCTGTCCTTGCCATCACCCTCGACCTCGACGATACGCTGTGGCCGTTCGCTCCGATCGGCGCCCGCATCGACCAGGTCCTGTTCAACTGGATGCGCGAACACAGCCCCGCCACCGCCGCGATGTATCCGGTGGCGGCCCTGCGCGAACTGCGCGAGCGCTCGTTCCGCGACAACCCCCACCTGCATTTCGACCTGAGCGCGCTGCGCCGGCTGACGATCCAGGAGGCGCTGGAAAACAGTGGCGCCAGCCTGGATCTTCTGGAACCGGCGTATGAAGTGTTCTACGCCGCGCGCAACCAGGTGGAGTGCTACCCCGATGCGCTCGACGCACTGGCGCGTATCGCCGCGCGGGTGCCGGTGGTCGCGTTGAGCAACGGCAACGCCGATCTGGAACGGATCGGCCTGGCCCATCACTTCAGCTTCCAGCTGGGCGCGCGCGAGCATGGCGCGGCCAAGCCGGAAGCGAGCATTTTCCACGCTGCCTGCGACCGCTTGGGCGTCGCCCCGGCGCAGGTGCTGCACGTGGGCGACCACGTCGAGATGGACGTGGCCGGCGCGATGGCTGCCGGCCTGCGCGGCTGCTGGATCAACCGTGAAGCGGCCACCTGGAACCATCCGCAGCTGCAGCCTGACCTGCAGTTCGACACCCTCACCGGCCTGGCCGATTGGCTCGATGCCAACCTCGACGCCGCCGACGCTGACGCATCCCGGAGTACCTGACGCATGAGCGAGATCACTGGCTTCACCGCCGACACCACCGCCGCACTGCCGCTGCACGTGCTGGACCGCAGCCAGTTCGAGGCGTGGAAGAACAACCAATCCGCTGCCACCCAGGCGTGGTTGAAGTCGCAGGGCTTCACTGCGGGCGCGCATTCGGTTGCGCTGCTGCCCGGCGCCGATGGCTTGGCTGGCGCGGTGATCGGCGTTGGCGATCGTGCCGATGCCTACAGCTACGCCCATGCACCGCATGCCCTGCCGGAAGGCAGCGTGTGGCAGTTGGCCAGCGAACTGCCGGCCGCCGAGCAGGCACTGCTGCAGCTGGGCTGGGGCCTGGGCAGCTACCGCTTCGACCGCTACCGCAAGCGCAACCGCGCGCCGGCCCAGCTTGTTGCCGCACCGACCGGTGAGGTGGCCGACCTGATCGCCGCCAGCCTGCGCGTGCGTGACTGGGTCAACACGCCGACCGAAGACATGGGCCCGCAGCAGCTGGAAGACGCCGCGCGTGCCCTGGCTGAAGCGCATGGTGCGCAGGTTGAAGCCATCACCGGCGACGAACTGCTGGCGCAGAACTTCCCGGCCATCCATGCGGTGGGCCGTGCCTCGCACCGTGCGCCGCGGCTGATCGTGCTGCGCTGGGGCAAGGAGACCGACCCGGCGCTGGCGCTGGTCGGCAAGGGCGTGTGCTTCGATACCGGCGGCCTGGACATCAAGCCGGCCGATGGCATGCGCAACATGAAGAAGGACATGGGCGGCGCCGCCCACGCGCTGGCCCTGGCCGGGCTGGTGATGGCCCAGCAGCTGCCGGTGCGCCTGACCCTGCTGGTACCGGCCGTGGAAAATGCGATCGGCCCGGATGCCTTCCGTCCGGGCGAAGTGATCGCCACCCGCAAGGGCCTGAGCGTGGAGATCGACAACACCGATGCCGAAGGTCGGGTGATCCTGTGCGACGCGCTGACGTTCGCCGGTGAGCAGAAGCCGGACCTTGTGCTGGACTTCGCTACCCTGACGGGCGCGGCGCGCATCGCGCTGGGTCCGGATCTGCCGGCGCTGTTCAGCAACGATGACACGGTGGCCCAGCAGTGGCTGCAGGCCGGCGATGCCACCCGTGATCCGGTGTGGCGCATGCCGCTGTGGCGTCCGTACCTGCGTTACCTGAGCAGCGGTATCGCCGACCTGGCCAATGCCGGTTCGCGCATGGCCGGCTCGGTCACCGCCGCGCTGTACCTGGAACGCTTCCTGGAAGACGGACAGCGCTGGGCACATCTGGACGTGTATGCCTGGAACGATGGCGAGCGCCCGGGCCGCCCGGCCGGTGGCGAAGCCCTGGCCCTGCGTTCGGCCTGGACGATGCTGAAGGCACGTTACAGCTGATGGAGCTGCCGGGCATGGCCCGGCGCCACCCATGCCAGTGGGTGCCGACCTTGGTCGGCACTGCATCACCCTGCAAATCTGACGAAAAATTGAATTTCGGCCCCGGTCGGGTTCTGCGAGGATGTGGTGGTCGCCCACCCACACATCCGTGAAGGCAGGAATCCGACCATGTCGCTCTTCCGCTACACCCGCGCCGGCCAGGAGCCGGGCGCGCCGCGCCGGCATTCACCCTTGCCCTGGATCGCGCTGATCGCACTGATCCTGGGCATCGTCTCCCTCGCCTTCGCCTGGCTGGCCGGCTGGATCGGGCGCGACCGGCTGACCGCACAGCGTTTCACCGACACCATCGAGGCCACCGGCCCTGCGCATCCCGGCTTCCGCCGCGCGCACAGCAAAGGCGTGTGCGTGAGCGGCTGGTTCGAACCCAGCGCGCAGGCGCCCACGCTGTCCAGCGCGCGGGTGTTCTCGCAGGCGAAGGTTCCGGTGCTGGGCCGGCTGTCGATCGGCGGTGGTGATCCGCACGGCGCCGATGGCAGCGCGCAGGTGCGCAGCATCGCCGTGCAGCTGGTGGGCGATGACGGGCAGGAATGGCGGATGGCGATGAACAGCTTCCCGTTCTTCGCCGTGCCCACCGCCGAGGCGTTCTACGAGCAGACCCGCGCGCAGATTCCGGATCCGGCCACCGGCAAGCCCGACCCGCAGAAGATGGCGGCCGTGCTGGCCAGGTACCCCAGCGCACAGGCTTTCCAGCAATGGGCCAAGAGCGCACCGTGGACCAGCAGCTGGGCCAACACCACGTTCAACAGCGTCAACAGTTTCTGGTTCACCAACGCGCAGGGACAGAAACGCGCGGTGCGCTGGCGCTGGCAGCCGCAGGCGCCGCTGGTGGAGATGGATGCAGAGGCACGCAAGCAGGCCAATGTCGATTTCCTCAGCCAGGAACTGCAGCAGCGCCTGGCCACCGGCCCGGTGCGCTGGAACCTGGTGGTCAGCCTGGCCGCGCCGGGCGATGCCATCGATGATCCCTCGGTGCCGTGGCCTGAATCGCGCGAACAGGTGGTGGCCGGCGTGCTCAGCCTCGACCGCATGCAGTCGCAGGAAGAAGGCGCCTGCGGCCAGCTCAACTTCGATCCGCTGATCGTGCCCAGCGGCGTACGCGGCAGCGATGACCCGATCCTGGCTGCGCGCTCGGCGGTGTATTCGCAGTCGTTCAACCGCCGCGAGCGCGAGCGCGCCAGCGGTGCGGCGGCACAAACGAAGGGGGAGGCACGATGAGCACCGGCAACGGCCACTTCAACCTGCTCGCCCGGGTGCTGCACTGGTCCATGGCGCTGATGATCATCGCCATGCTGTTCACCGGCGTGACCATGGTCGCCTCGCTGCACCTGCGCCCCATGCTGATCGACCTGCACCGGCCGCTGGGTATCGCCATCCTGCTGCTGGCGGTGCTGCGCCTGTACAACCGCCTGCGCCATCGCCCACCGCCGCTGCCAGCGGACCTTCCCGCGTGGCAGGTGCTGGCGGCGAAGGCTTCGCACTGGATGCTGTACGCGTTGATGCTGGCGATGCCGCTGATCGGCTGGGCGATGCTGTCGGCCGGCGGCTACCCGATCGTGCTGGGCGGTGGCCTGCACCTGCCGCCGATCGTGCCGCACACCCCGGCGCTGTACGCCGCGCTGCGCAATGCGCACAGCCTGCTGGCCTACGTGCTGTTCGCCACGGTGCTGATGCACGTGGGTGCGGCGCTGTTCCACCTGTGGGTGCGCCGCGATGGCGTGTTCCAGGCGATGGCACGCGGGAAGGATTGAATGGGTTCGCCGGGGGTTCCCGGCTGCCCTTTTCCGCGACTGCGGAGGGGTGTCACTTTCTTTGCTCGTGCAAAGAAAGTAACCAAAGAAACACGCCGCCAGCCGCGAGCCGGTGCTGCGCACCGGTACCCTGCGCTTCTCGGTGAATCAGGGGACGGCGCCGAACTCGCTGCGCTCAGACATCGGCGCCTCTTCGCCCCTGATTCCCCTGCGATGCTCGGCTCGCTATAAGGCGGACCCAACGTCAAAAGCCGCAGCTGCACCCAGTAGATCCACGCCATGCGTGGATGCCTTTGCCGTTGATCGTGACCTTCCATTCCGCCTTGAGCGAGCCGAGCACCACAGGTCCGGCGAGGGCGAAGAGGCGCGGGTGTCTGAGCGCAGCGAGTTCCCGCGCCCTCCCTCGACGGACCGAGGAGCACAGGGCACCGGTGCGCAGCACCGGCTCGCGGCTGGCGGCGCGTTTCTTTTGGTTACTTTTCTTTTCGCGCGAAAAGAAAAGTGACACCCCCCTACAACCACCCCTTCTGCCGCGCCAGCCGATACGCCTCGATCCGGTTGGCCACGCCCAGCTTGCCGATGCATTCGGACAGGTAATTGCGCACTGTGCCGTGCGACAGCCCCAGCTGCTCGGCGATCTCGCTGGCGGTGCGGCCCTCGCCCGCCAGGCGCAGTACGCGGCGCTCGCGGTCGGTCAGCGGGTCGGCCTGCGACCACGCATCCAGCGCCAGCTGCGGATCGATCGCACGGATGCCCTGTTTCACCTTGCGCAGCGCTTCGGCCAGGTTCTCGGCCGGTGCATCCTTCAACAGATAGCCCAGTACGCCCGCTTCCAGCGCGCGGCGCAGGAAACCGGCACGGGCGAAGGTGGTCACGATCACCACCTTGATCGGCAGTTCATGACGGGCGATGCGCTGGGCGAGTTCCAGCCCGCTCAGCCCCGGCATCTCAATGTCGGTGACCAGGATGTCCGGCTGCAGCTGCTGCAGCATGCGCCAGGCGGCTTCGCCGTCGGCAGCACTGCCCAGTACCTCGATATCCGGTTCCAGGCCCAGCAGCGCCGACAATGCGCCACGCACCATCGCCTGATCCTCGGCCAGCAGTATGCGGATCATGCCGCGCCTCCCTGTGCCAGCGATGCCGGCGACAGCGGCGTAGTCGCGGCCACCAGGGGCACGCGCACGGTCAGCAGCGTGCCTTCCCCGCGCGGCGACTGCAGCGTCAACTGGCCACCCAGCGCTGCTGCCCGCTCACGCATGCCACACAATCCGTTGCCCTCGGCCTGCACGCCACCACGGCCGTCATCGCGTATCTGCATTACCAACTGTCGGTCCTCAAGCATGAAATCCACCTGCACCCGGGTCGCCTGCGCGTGGCGCACGATGTTGGTCGCCGCCTCGCGCAGCACCAGTGCCAGCCCACGCTCTACCTCCACTGGCATCGGCGGCGGCGGCATGTACTGCAGGTGTACCTGTTGGCATTCCAGCAGCAGGCGTGCCGAGGCCAGTTCGCCGGCCAGGTCGCTGGCGCGGATGCCGGTGACCGCACTGCGTACCTGCGCCAGCGCCTCGCGGGCAATGTCCTCGGCCTCGCCGATTTCCTGCCGGGCACCCGCGTCATCGCGGTCGTACAGCTTGCGCGCCAGTTCCAGCTTCAGCGTGATCAATGACAGCGTATGCCCCAGCAGGTCATGCAGATCACGGCCAATGCGCTCGCGCTCGGCGGTGGTTGCCAGGCGCCGCACCTCATCCTGGGACAGCTGCAGGGCGACGTCGCGCTGATGGCTCAAGGCCTCCACGTTCACCACCAGCCCGACAATGAACGACACCGCCGGCATCCACACCATGGCCTGCCACGGATAACCGAAGTAGAGCGCGGTGCTGCAGAACAGGAGATTCAGGCCAGTGAGCTGCAACAGGTACACCCACCAGCCGCCGCGGCTGCTCATGCGGATCATCACGCAGCCGAACACGAAGTAGCTCAGTCCCGACGGATACCACGGCAGCAGCACCAGGGCCATCACGATCATGCCCAGGGCGTAGCGCCAGGCGTGGTGCCGTGGCGCCAGCATCACCCTGGCATAGAACAGCAGGAACAACGGATAGCTGGCCAGCGTCAGCAACAACCAGCGCAGCGTGAAGCCATTCCCGAGCACCGGGGTGAGGAAGATCCAGACCGACCACAGCAGGTGGATCGCACCACTCCAGGGCGACTTGCCACGCCGCAGCAGTTCGGCCACCGCCGAATCCGGGGCAGGGCGCAACAGGGACGCAAGCCAGCTCGGTGGCATGGAAGATTCCAGGCGGGGACGATCGCTGCCGATCATGCCAGTTCAGCCGACCCGGCGCAGGCGGCGGCGCGCCAGCAGCAGCGCCGCCGCACTTACGCCCAGCAACACCAGCAGATGACCGGCGAAGCTGCCCACTGCCGGCAACCCGACCACCGGCAGGGCCAGCTGCGCCAGGTGCCAGGTCGGCCACAGCGGTGCCATCGTCGAGAACACCTGCGGCAGCGCCGACAACGGCAGCCACAGCCCTGACAGCAGGGCCAGCGGCAGGTAGACCAGGTTGACGATGGCCGGTGCCGCGCTGGCGCCGACATGGCTGCCGATCAGCAGGCCGATCGACCCCAGCGGCAATGCCGCAAACGCGGCCACGGCCAGCAGCTGCAGCACCTGCACCGCTTGCAGCTGCACGCCGCCGAAGAGGCACGCCACCGCCATCAGCATCGCCGCGATCAGCACCGCGAACAGCAGGGCCATCGCCAACCGTGCCAGCAGCGGCGCTGCGCCAGGCATCGGCAGTGCGCGCTTGAGGGTCAGCAGTCCACCTTCGCGGTCCAGTGCCAACTGCACGCCAAATCCAAACAGCGCAGGCGCCATCGCGCCGAACACGCAGTAGGTCGCCAGCAGATAGACCGGCGCGTGGCCACGACCCAGCAGTACGCCGAACAACAGGTAGAACAGCACCGGGAACAACAGCGAAGGCAGCACGAACGACGGCGAGCGCCAGGCACGACGCAGCTCGGACAGCAGTTCGGCGCGATACGGACGCAGGGCACGCCAGACCGAGGGCGCGGCACCGGCGGCGGTGGTACGGGTCAAGGTGTTCATGCGGCCTCCCGGGTCAGGTCGAGGAAGGCGTCGGCCAGTGCCGCGCCCTGTACTTCCAGTTCTCGCAGCTGCGCATCGGTGGCCAGCAGGCGGGCCACCACCGGCTCGGCCGGACTGGCCAACACCTGCAGGTGCTCACCGTCGCGCTGCACGTGCTGGACGCCGGGCCAGCGCTGCACCTCATCGGCGGCCAGCGTGCTGCGGCAGCGGATGCGTCGCGGGCGGTCGGCCAGGCGCAATTCGGACAGCGGCGCATCGGCCAGCACCCTGCCCTGCTCCAGCACCACCACCCGTTGCGCCAGCGCCTCGGCTTCTTCCAAGTAGTGGGTGGTCAGCAGCACACCGCAGCCTTCGCTCACCAGCTGCCGGATCGCCTGCCACATCGCCTGCCGCGCCTGGATGTCCAGGCCCGTGGTGGGCTCATCGAGGAAGAGCACGCGCGGGCGGCCACAGATGGCAATGGCGAACTGCACGCAGCGCAGCTGACCGCCGGACAGCTGGCCATAGCGGCGCCGGGCAAGTTTCTGCAGGCCCACACGCTGCAGTACGTCGGCCAGCGGCAGCGGGTCTGGATAGCAGGCGCTGGCCTGCGCCACCAGTTCATCCACCTGCAGCATCGGCGGCAGGCTGGTGCTCTGCAGCATCACGCCGAGGCCGAGCCGATGATCGCGCTGCTGCGGATCACCACCCAGCAGCTCGACCTGGCCGGCGTCGGCACGGCGCAGGCCCAACAGCACGCTGATCGCGGTACTCTTGCCGGCACCGTTGCGGCCCAGCAGGGCCAATACCTGGCCAGCGCGCACCTGCAGGTCGATGCCGTGCAGGGCGGTATGGTCGCGGTAACGCACCTGCACCTGCTGCAGGCGGGCCAGCGACGGGGCGATCGTATCCATGTGCGGTACCGGTAGCGGGGACATTGCCATCCTGTGCCGCCGTGGTCACATTTCGCAGTTGCCGCCGTCAATGACATCGGATGACAGCTGTCACTGCCATCGCCGATGCACCTGCCTTCATGCTGTGCCGCACGCTCCACCGCCGGAACCGCCGCTGCCTACCCTTCCGGTCACACCCGCCCGAACGCCTGTGATGGAACGAATGAACGCTTCTGCCGAGCTGTTGAAGGAACTCCGTATCGACCGCAAGTCGCCGCCGCCCGCCTCCAGTGGCGGCAGTGGTGGCCGCCGCTGGCTGTGGATCGCCGTGGCCGTGATCATCGTGCTGCTGGCCGGTGGTGCATTCGCACTGTTCGGCCGCGCGCCCACCGTGGAAGTGGACACCGCGCCGGCGGTGGCCATCCAGCAGGGCAGCGCCAGCAGCTCGGTGCTCGACGCCAGCGGCTACGTGGTCGCCCGGCGCATGGCCACGGTGTCGGCCAAGATCACCGGCAAGGTGCGCGAGGTGATGATCGAAGAAGGCATGCGGGTGGAACAGGGGCAGATCATGGCCACCCTGGACCCGATCGATGCCGACGCGCAGCGCAACCTGTACGCCTCGCAGCTGCAGGCCGCACGCAGCCAGGTGGTCGGCCTGGAAGCCCAGCAGAAGCAGGCCGCCGCTGAAGCCAGCCGCCTGCAGGCACTGGTCGGCCAGCAGCTGGTCTCGCGTTCGCAGTACGACCAGGCAGTGGCCCAGCGTGACAGCCTGCGTGCTCAGCTGGAAACCGCACGACGCAACGTCAAGGTTGCCAACGACCAGCTGTCCATCGCCGACCTTGGCGTGGACAACAACATCGTGCGCGCGCCGTTCTCCGGCGTGGTCACCGCCAAGGCCGCGCAGCCCGGCGAAATCGTCTCGCCGCTGTCGGCCGGTGGTGGCTTCACCCGTACCGGCATCGGCACCATCGTCGACATGGAATCGCTGGAGATCGAAGTCGAGGTCGGCGAAGCCTTCATTGGCCGCGTGCAGCCGAAGATGCCGGTGGAAGCCACGCTCAACGCCTACCCGGACTGGAAGATCCCGGCCGAGGTGATCGCCATCGTTCCCACCGCTGACCGCGGCAAGGCCACGGTGAAGGTGCGGGTGGCACTGAAAGTGAAAGACCCGCGCATCGTGCCGGAGATGGGCGTGCGGGTCAGCTTCCTGGAACAGGCCAAGCCGCAGACCGAAGCCAAGCCACAGGGCGTGCGCGTTCCGGCCACTGCGGTGGTCGAGCGTGAGGGCGCGTCGGTGGCCTTCGCACTGGGCGATGACAACCGTGTGCAGCAACGCACGGTCGAGGCGGGCCAGGCGATGGGCAAGGACCGCCAGATCCTCAAGGGCGTGAGCGCGGGGGAGTCGGTGGTGGTCAACCCGCCGGACACCCTGCGCGACGGCACCAGGGTCAAGCAGAAGCAAGCGCAGTAACGGCCCGGCGCCCACGTGGCGCCACCGGCAGTACCGCTGGAAAGCACCACTGTTCGACGCGTGCCGGCCGTCGGCCGGGACGCATCCCCGTTTCCCGCCTTTCGTGGAGAACCACCCATGTCGACCCTGGTTTCACTGCGCAACATCACCAAGACCTACCAGCGTGGCCCCGAAAAGGTGCAGGTGCTGCACGGCATCGACCTGGATATCGCCAGCGGCGATTTCGTCGCGCTGATGGGCCCGTCCGGTTCCGGCAAGACCACCCTGCTCAACCTGATCGGCGGCCTGGACAACCCCACCGGCGGCGAGATCAGCATCGAAGGCGAGCGCATCGACCAGATGAGCGGCGGCCAGCTGTCGACGTGGCGCAGCCACCATGTCGGCTTCGTGTTCCAGTTCTACAACCTGATGCCGATGCTGACCGCGCAGAAGAACGTGGAACTGCCGTTGCTGCTGACCCACCTCAGCGCGGCGCAGCGCAAGCGCAATGCCGAGATCGCGCTGACCCTGGTCGGCCTGGCAGACCGCCGCAGCCATCGCCCCAACGAACTGTCCGGCGGCCAGCAGCAGCGCGTGGCGATCGCCCGCGCGATCGTCTCCGACCCGACCTTCCTGATCTGCGACGAACCTACCGGCGATCTTGACCGCCAGTCCGCCGAAGAGATCCTGGGCCTGCTGCAGCAGCTCAACCGCGAACACGGCAAGACCATCATCATGGTCACCCATGACCCGAAGGCCGCCGAGTACGCCACCCACACGGTGCACCTGGACAAGGGCGAGCTGGCCGACGCGCCGCTGGCCCACTGACGGAGGCCACAGCGATGAAATACTTCTCGTTGGTCTGGGCGCAGCTGTTCCGCAGCCGCACCCGCACCCTGTTGACCCTGCTGTCGGTGGTGGCCGCGTTCCTGCTGTTCGGCATGCTCGACTCGGTGCGCGTGGCGTTCTCGTCCGGTGGCAGTGTGGAAGGTGCCAACCGGTTGGTGGTGGCTTCGCGCCTGTCGATCACCCAGTCGCTGCCGATCCGCCTGGAAACGCAGATCCGCCAGGTCAGCGGCGTGCGCGATGTCACCTACGGCATGTGGTTCGGCGGCATCTACCAGGACCCGAAGAACTTCTTCCCCAACTTCTCGGTGGCGCCCAACTACTTCGATGTCTACCGCGAGCTGCAGATCGACCCGGCGCAGCTGCAGGACTGGCAGCAGACCCGTACCGGCGCGATCGTCGGCGAGACGCTGGCCAAGCAGTTCGGCTGGAAGATCGGCGACACCATCCCGCTGCAAGCCACCATCTTCCCACGTGGCGGCAGCAACGACTGGCCGCTGGAACTGAAGGGCATCTACCGCTCGAAGGATCGCGCACTGGCGGCCAATGAAGAACGCCAGTTGATGATGAACTGGAAGTACTTCGATGAGTCCAACGACTACATCAAGAACCAGGTCAGCTGGTACACGGTGACGCTGGACAACCCGGAGCAGTCATCAAGGGTGGCGCAGGCCATCGATGCGATCTCGGCCAACTCCGACCACGAAACCAAGACCCAGACCGAATCGGCGTTCCAGCAGGCGTTCGTGAAACAGTTCGCCGACATCGGCATGATCGTCACCTCGATCATGGGCGCGGTGTTCTTCACCCTGCTGCTGTTGACCGGCAACACCATGGCCCAGGCGGTGCGCGAGCGCGTTCCGGAACTGGCCACGCTGAAGACGCTGGGCTTCAAGGACAGCACGGTACTGACCCTGGTGATGGTCGAATCGGTGCTGCTGATCGGCCTTGGTGGGCTGATCGGCATGGGCCTGGCGGCGCTGATCCTGCCGGCCATCAGCCCCAAGAGCATGGGCATGCTGCCGCCGCACGTACCGACGCCGACCTGGCTGGTGGGCATCGTCCTGATCGTGGTGATCGGCATCGTGGTCGGGCTGCTGCCCGCACTGCGTGCCAAGCGCCTGAAGATCGTTGACGCGCTCGCCGGCCGCTGAAGAGGACACCGACATGAACAAGCTCAAGAAATGGCTGGGAAACGCGGTGACCGTGCTGTTGCTGGCCGCCGGCCTGGCCGTCTGGATCGGCCTGCCGTGGATCGGCGTGCTGGCCATCGCGGTGCTGGTGGGGCTGTGGCTGGCACTCACCCGCAGTGGACGGCTGGCGCTGGCCGCCACCCGCATCGGCATTGCCAGCCTGCCGCAGCGCTGGGGTGCCTCCTCGGTGATCGTGGTCGGCATCGCCGGCGTGGTCGGTGTGCTGGTGGCGATGCTGGCGATGGGCGAAGGCTTCCAGGCCACGCTCAACAACACTGGCGATGACACCACCGCGATAGTGCTGCGCGGCGGTTCGCAGGCCGAGACCAACTCGGTCATCACCCGCGAACAGGTGCCCACGCTGTCCACCCTGCCCGGCATCACCCGCGATGCGCAGGGGCGGCCGCTGCTGTCACCGGAGCTCTCGCAGGTGGTCAACCTGGTGTCCAAGGCCGATGGCACCGACGTCAACGCGCAGTTCCGCGGTGTCGGCCCGCAGGCGTGGGCTGTGCATGACAAGGTCAAGATCGTCGAAGGCCGCCGGTTCGCCGCCGGTCTGCGCGAGATCGTGGTCGGCCAGGGCGCCAAAAGCCAGTTCCGCGACATGGACGTTGGCAAGACGCTCACCCTGGGCAACCAGACCTGGACCGTCGTGGGCGTGTTCGCTACCGGCGATGCGCATGACTCGGAACTGTGGACCGATGCCGACACGCTGGCCACCACCTATCAGCGCAGTGCCTGGCAGTCGATCAGCGTGCGCACCGACGGCAAGGCCGGCTTCGAGCAGTTCAAGGCCGCTGTCGCCGCCGATCCACGCCTGAAGCTGGACGTGGAAACCACCCGCGTCTACTACAGCAAGCAGGGTGGCGGGTTGACCAAGCTGATCGACATCCTCGGCAAGGTGATCGGCACCATCATGGCAGTGGGCGCCGTGTTCGGTGCGCTCAACACCATGTATGCCGCCGTGGCCACACGCGCACGCGAGATCGCCACCATGCGTGCGATCGGCTTCCGTGGCCTGCCGGTGGTGACTGCAGTGATGCTGGAAACCATGCTGCTGGCGCTGCTCGGTGGACTGCTGGGATGTGCGGTGGCGTGGCTGCTGTTCAACGGCTACAGCGTGTCCACCATCGGCAGCAACTTCAGCGCGGTGGTGTTCAAGTTCCATGTATCGCCGGAACTGCTGTGGAGTGGGTTGAAGTGGGCGCTGGGCATCGGCCTGGTGGGTGGGTTGTTCCCGGCGCTGCGCGCCGCGCGGCTGCCGATCACCACGGCGCTGCGCGAGACCTGAGCATCACGCAGCGATACAACGCGCACCCTGCAGGGACGGAGCGAAGGCTCCGTCCCTTTTTCTTTGCACGTCATCCACGCATGGCGTGGATCTACTGGCCCATCCGCATGGCGTGGATGCCGACGTTGTTGCGGTAGATCCACGCCATGCGTGGATGGGCGCGTGTACGCACGCAACAACGATTACAGATTGCGCAAACACTGCCGCTATCGGTGCCTCTGCCCATCGCAAACGCAGCGCGCGTGACGCCGCGCACAGCACACCTGTGGATTGTTGGTTGCGATTCATTTTCGCGGCGTTACAGCGCGCGCGGACAAACAGTTACCGATGAAAACACTCTAGAATCCGGCCCCCACGTTGGTTTGCAGCACCCCACGCGTCCATAGAACGGACGCATGTTTTTTCTGAAACACGAGATTTCACGGATGTCCCTGAAGACCACCCCGCTGCGCAACGCGATCGTCATCGCGCTGGCCGCCAGTTGCACCACGCCCGCCTTCGCACAGGAAGCCGGCGATACCCCCACCAACCTCGACCGCATCGAGATCACCGGCTCGCGCATCCGCCAGGCCAGTGTCGAGACCGCGCAGCCGGTGGTGGCACTCAACCGCGCCGACATCGAGAAGAAGGGCTACGTCAACGTCGCCGACATCCTGCAGGACGTCACTGCAGCCGGCGCACCGAGCCTGAGCCGTTCGTCCTCGCTGAGCTCCTCGCGCGATTTCGGCGGCATGTATGTCAGCCTGCGCAACCTCGGCCCGGAACGCAGCCTGGTGCTGATCGACGGCCGCCGCATGGGCGTCAGCGCCGGCGGTTACTCCGACCTGGCCTCGATTCCGTCGGCGATCGTCGAACGCGTGGAAGTGCTGACCGATGGCGCCTCGGCGCTGTACGGCTCGGACGCCATCGCCGGCGTGGTCAACATCATCACCCGCAAGAACTTCGACGGTGGCGAAGCCAGCGTCTATGTCGGCCAGTACGGTGAAGGCGACGGCCAGAAGCGCTCCTACAGCGCCACCTTCGGCAAGACCTTCGACCGCGGCTGGTTCAGCGTCGGCGCCGAGCGCACCAAGGAAGACGAAATCCTTGGCGATGCGCGCGAGTTCAGCCGCTACCCGGGTGGCCCGCGCCATGCCGACGACGTCGACGCGCTGAGCCCGACCACCCAGTGGGGCACGGTCACCGTCGGTGGCAAGCCGCTGACCGTGGGCCCGGGCGGCGACCCGAGCAACGCCGGCAACTTCCACACGCCGGATCCGGCTGACGGCGCCAACGCCAAGACCAACATGAGCCTGCTGAGCGGCCTGGAGCGCACCTCGGTGTTCGCCAACGGCGGCTTCTCGATCACCGACAACCTGCGCATCGTCGCCGACGCGCTGTACAGCAAGCGCGAGTCGACCAAGCACCTGGCCGGCTACCCGTACTCGGTCTCGGCTGCGCAGTCGCGCAACGGCACGCGCGCTGCGCTGTCCAAGGACAGCACCTTCAACAAGTGGGGCCAGGACGTGCTGTTCTCGCACCGCACCGAAGAGCTGCCGCGCGGTACCGAGAACACGCTGGAAACCAAGCGTGCCAGCCTCGGCCTGGAAGGCAGCTTCGAAACCGGTTCGCGCTACTGGGACTGGAACGTCAGCTACATGTACAACCGCAATGAAGGCGAGCGCGTTGGCACCGGCAGCATGTACCAGCCGAACGTCAACCTCGCCGTCGGCCCGTCCTTCATGGACGGCGACGTGGCCCGCTGCGGTACGCCGGGTGCGGTGATCGCTGGCTGCGTGCCGTGGAATCCGGCTGCACCGATGGGCTACACCGGCCCGGGCTCGCTGGGCAACCAGGACGTGCAGGACTACCTGTTCACCCGCTTCGTCGACAAGATGCGCAGCACCACCAAGGTCGCCAGCGCCAACATCTCCGGCTCGCTGTTCACCCTGCCGGCCGGCGACATCATGGGCGCGATGGGCTTTGAGCACCGCAGCGAAGAAGCCAGCTACACCCCGGACCTGATGGTGCAGAAGGGCCAGATCGCCGGCACCACCGGCCAGCCGACCCGTGGCGACTACTCGCTCAACGAGGTCTACCTGGAAATGCAGGTGCCGCTGCTGGCCGACATGGCCTTCGCCCGCGAGCTGTCGCTGGACCTGGCCGGTCGCTACACCGATTACAACACCTTCGGTTCGACCACCAACAGCAAGTTCGGCCTGAAGTGGAAGCCGATCGACAGCCTGCTGGTGCGCGCCACCTACGGCACCGGCTTCCGTGCACCGACCGTGGACGACCTCTACGGCGGCGCGGTTTCCAGCCGCGATTCGTTCACCGATCCGTGCGACACGAAGTTCGGCATCGCCGCCAGCAGCCCGACCGTGGCAGCACGCTGCCAGGCGCTGAACGTGCCTGCCAACTTCCGTCAGCAGACCGGTTCGGACGGCAACCTTGCCAACCGCCCGGGCCAGCAGGCCACCTCTGATTTCAACTCCGGTTCCAACCCGGAACTGAAGCCGGAAACCGCCAAGACCTGGACCGTCGGCCTGGTCTACAGCCCGGAATTCGTGCAGGGCCTGGACGTCAGCCTGGACTGGTGGAAGATCCGCATCGACAACGCCATCGTGGGCGAGTCGGCTACCGACATCCTCAACCAGTGCTACGTGCAGGGCGTGGATTCGGCATGCGGTCGCTTCACCCGTTCCACTGCTGCGGCCACCCGCGGCCAGGTTTCGGCGCTGGATCGTTCGCTGGTCAACGCCGGCTACCGCGAAACCGCCGGCTATGACATCGGTGTGCGTTACCGCCTGCCGGAAACCGCATACGGCAAGTTCGCCATCAACTGGAACACCACCTACACCGACTACCTGGAGCAGCGCAACGACAGCGCCGCCACCACCCCGGTGGAGCAGCGCGTGGGCTGGGCCGGTGACTTCCGCGTACGTTCGACCTTCAACCTGGATTGGCAGTACGGCAATCTGGGCATCGGCTGGACCGCCCGTTACTACTCGGGCATGAAGGAAGCCTGCTCGTACGATCTGGGCGGTGGCCCGGACTGCAACATGGCCGACTTCGTTTCGCCGTATACCGATGCACAGCCGAGCCGCAAGGTGGGTTCCAACACCTTCCACGACCTGCAGGTGCGTTACAGCCTGCCGTGGGATGGCACCGTGTCGCTGGGCCTGAACAACGTGTTCGACCACCAAGGTCCGATCATGTACAGCCAGCCGAACAGCAGCTTCACCTACTACGGTGGCTTCGACATCGGTCGTTTCATGTACATGAAGTACCAGCAGCGCTTCTAAGCCTGCAACCGCGTTCCCGCCCCGGCCAACTCTCTCCTGGCCGTGGATGGAAGCAGAACGGCGCCCCTCGGGGCGCCGTTCTTTTTTACAGGGTCGGCTCCATTTGCATCGCGGAGGGCTCTGACCCCGGAGGCGCTATCGTTTCGCGCCGCGCATCGCCCGTACGTTGTCACCGACGTACAGGACCAACCCGGCCCAGATCGCCGCAAAGCCAATCGCCTTGCCGGTGTCGAAGGCCTCGTGGAAGAAGAACACGCCCAGCAGCAGCTGCAGGCTGGGCGCGATGTACTGCAGGATGCCGACCAGCGACAGCGGAATGCGCTTCACTCCGTAGGCGAAGCCGATCAGCGGCACCGCCGTGATCACCCCGCCGAAGATCAGCATCAGGTCGTTGGCCCAGCCCCAGCCACCGAAGAAGCCACCGCCATGGCCGTTTTCCGACCAAAGCGCGAAGCCCAGCGCGGGCAGGAACAGGTACAGGCTTTCCACGCCCAGCCCGGCCACCGGATCGACCGACACCAGCTTGCGCAGCAGGCCGTACAGGCCGAACGAGCACGCCAGGCCCAGTGCAATCCACGGCGGCGTGCCCGCATCGATGGTCAGCCAGGCCACGCCCACCGCTGCGATGGCTACCGCCAGCCACTGCACGCGGCGCAGGCGCTCCTTCAGCACCAGCACGCCCAGCAGCACGTTCACCAGCGGGTTGATGAAGTAGCCCAGGCTGGTTTCGATCACATGCCCTGCGTTGATCGCCCAGATGTACAGGCCCCAGTTGAAGGCGATGGTCAGGCTCGATACCGCCAGGATCGGCAGCGCGCGCGGTTGCGCGGCGATCTTCTTCCACCAGCCCAGCCGTGATGCGATCAGCAGCCAGGCCACCACCAGCACGGTGCTCCAGATGATGCGGTGGGCGATGATCTGGAACGACGGCACTTCGTTCAGCAGATGCCAATAGACCGGCACCAACCCCCACAGCACGAAGGTGGAGGCAGTGATCAACAGGCCCCGTCGCTGTTCTTTCTCGTCCATGCTCATCGCTTGCGTGTCCTTGCCATCGTCAGTACCACCACACCCAGAAGTATCACCGCCATGGCCAGGAAGTCGCGCCAACCAAAGCGTTCACCATTCAATGCAGCCCCCAACAGGACAGCAATCACCGGATTGACGTAGGCATAGCTGCCGGCCAGCGCCGGGCGTACGTTCTGCAGCAGCCAGACGTAAGCGGTGAACGCCACGATCGAACCGAACACGCACAGGTAGGCCATCGCCAGCAGGCCTCCGCTGTCGGGCAGGGTGGTGGGGCGCTCGCCGACGACCAGGCCGATCAGCACCAGCAGCACGCCACCGCAGATCATCTGCCCGGCCGCCGTCATGAATGGGCCCGGCAGGTCCTGCCCGCGTGCCCACACCGAGCCGAACGCCCAGCCGACCGGCGCGATCAGCAGCAGCACCAGCCCGGTGGGCGATGCGGTCAGGCTGCTGCCGGCGTTGAGCCAGACCACGCCGACGAAGCCAACGGCGATGCCCAGCCATTCGCCCTTGCTGGCATGCTGCCCGCGCAGGGCCGAGAACAGCGCCATCCACAACGGCACCGAGGCCACCGCGGTGGCGGCCAGGCCGGATGACACCTCGCGTTCGGCCAGCACCACCATGCCGTTGCCCAGCACCAGCATGGTCACGCCCATGATGACCAGGTTGCGCCACTGCCGCAGGGTGGGTCTGGGCATCTTCCAGAACAGGCGCAGCGCCAGGTACATCAGGCCGCCGGCAATGATGAACCGGCTGCCGGAGACCATCGTCAGTGGCAGCGCGCCGCCATGCAGGGCCTTGGCGATACCCAGGTAGGTCGAGCCCCAGACCACGTAGACCAGCAGCAGTGCCAGCACGACAAGGCCGCCCCGTGGGGCAGCCGCAGACGGAACGGGGGGAGCCGACATGACACACCAGGGAGCTGGGGGAACACGGATTTTAGGACGTTTTGGTTATGGTCCGGCAGCCCATGTAGTGGCACGCTGTCATCCATCCATGCCCCGCCCGCCCTTCCGGCACCCGGCGTTGACGTGGGTTGCAGTACCAAGGAGGCTGGCCGGCAGCGCACCGCGCGCCTGGCAGCGCAATTTCCCGCATGGACGCACCGCATCGAGGATCCCCACCCGGATGAGCACTACGTCCCAATCCGCTGTCCCCAGCACCGACGGCGCCGCCCTGCGGCGTTCCATCTCCAACACCCTCAAGGGCTCCGCCGGCAACCTGGTGGAGTGGTACGACGTCTACGTGTACTCGGTGTTCGCCGTGTACTTCGAATCGCAGTTCTTCTCGCCCGAAGACAAGAACTCCACCATGTACGTGTGGGCGATCTTCGCCGCGACCTTCCTGATGCGCCCGATCGGCGCATGGTTCTTCGGTCGCTTCGCCGACCGTCATGGCCGTCGCCTTGCGTTGACCGTGTCGGTCACGCTGATGGCCTTCTGCTCGTTCATCATCGCCATCACCCCCACCGCTGCCAGCATCGGCATCTGGGCGGCGATCATCCTGCTGTTCGCGCGCCTGCTGCAGGGCTTCGCCACCGGTGGCGAGTACGGTGCCAGCGCCACCTACATGTCCGAGGCCGCCATTCCGGGCCGCCGCGGTTTCCTGTCCTCGTTCCACTACGTCACCCTGGTGGGCGGCCATGTGCTGGCCCAGCTGACCCTGTTCGTGATGCTGACGTTCTGGGCCAAGCCGGAAATCTCCGAGTGGGGCTGGCGCATCGCCTTCGGCATCGGTGGCATCGCCGCCGTGGTCGTGTTCTGGCTGCGCCGTGGCATGGACGAGTCGCTGTCGGAATCCTCCATCGAGGCCGCGCGCGAAGGCAAGGACAAAAAGTCCGGCTCGATGTACGAGCTGTTCGTGCACCAGTGGCGCCCGCTGCTGCTGTGCTTCCTGATCACCGCCGGTGGCACCATCGCCTTCTACACCTACTCGGTGAACGGCCCGAAGATGATCCAGAGCGCCTTCGCCGGCAACGATCCGATGACCGGCACCCTGATCAACCTGGGTGTGCTGGCCTTCCTGATGGTGCTGCAGCCGGTGGGCGGCTGGCTGTCGGACATCATCGGCCGCAAGAGCTTGCTGGTGTTCTTCGGTGTGGGCGGCGTGCTGTACAGCTGGTACCTGATCACCCAGCTGCCGCACCAGCACGATGCCACCCTCGCCTTCCTCACCCTGGCACTGGGCTTTGTCATCCTCACCGGCTACACCTCCATCAACGCCGTGGTGAAGGCAGAGCTGTTCCCCACCCACATTCGTGCGCTGGGCGTGGGCTTCGGCTATGCATTGGCCAACTCGCTGTTCGGCGGCACCGCGCCGCTGCTGTACCAGGGCGCATTGAAGACCGGCCACGTGGACTGGTTCGCCATCTACGTCACCGCGACGATCGCGGTATCGTTGGTGGTCTATGTGTTCTTCCTCACCAACAAGGGCCCCAACTGGCTCGACGGCACGCGCAAGTAAACGCGCCGTAGTGATCGCGGCCACCGGTGCAATGCCGGTGGCCGCCGCGTCTCCTGCCACGCCGCTGGTATGGCTCGCACTGGGTCTGGGCGCGGCAACCCTGCTGGCATGGATGATCCGCCGGCCCGGCGCCCAAGCGAGTTGGCCACGTATCGGCTTCGGCATTGCCCTGCTGGCGTTCTGCGCTGCACTGATGCTGCAGCTGGCAGTGGATCTGGGCAACGGTACCAGCACCCTGCATCTGCGCCTGAGCCGGGGCATCAACCCCGCACCGGTGGCCGGTCTGCGCACGATGGTGGCCTGTTACCTGGGCGCGCTTGCCTTCGCCGGTTGGGCGCGTGGAAGCTGCTGCGGCCACGCGGCTGAAGATGCGGTAGTGCCGGCCGCTGGCCGGCAACTGCACATCCGTTCGGAAGGTTCATGAGGTTGCCGGCCAGCGGCCGGCACTACCGTGCGTTTGGAGATCGCCGGCCAGCGGCCGGCATTGCCGTGCGTTTGGGGGTTGCCGGCCAACGGCCGGCACTACCATGCGTTTGGAGATTACCGGCCAGCGGCCGGCATTGCCGTGCGTTTGGGGATCGCCGGCCAGCGGCCGGCATTGCCGTGCACTTACCGGCGGGCGGCTTCGCTCTTTTCGCGGGCGCCGTGGAATTCCGATTCCTTTTCCCACTGCGGCCAGCGACGGCTGTTGGCCAGCTCTGCGCCCAGGTCATAGACCAGCAGGGTATCGGCCGCGTGACCCGCCGGATCCCAGCTCGGCGTCCATGCATCGCAGGCCTGGTGGTAGCAGTCGGCGAAGTACTTCTCGCGCAGCGCGCGGCCTGCGTCGACGCCGCCGTCCAGCTTGTCCAGGCCCGGGCCGATGGTGATCGCCGGCACGCCCAGGCGGGCGAAGGCGAAGTGGTCGGCACGGTAGAAGAAGCCGGCTTCCAGATTCGGGTCCGGGCTGTAGCTGCGGCCACGGGCCTTGGCCACGCGTTCCAGGTCGCCTTCCAGCGACACCCGGCCCTTGCCCCACGACGCGATGTCACGGGTGGCACCATCCGGGCTGAACATCTCGATGTTCAGTACCGCAGCAGTCTTGTCCAGCGGCGCCAGCGGGTGCGCGGCGTAGTAGCTGGCGCCCAGCAGGCCTTTCTCTTCGGCGGTCAGGGCGACGAAGTACAGGGTGCGCTGCGGCTGCGGGCCGGCGGCGAACACCCGGCCCAGTTCCAGCACGGTGGCCACACCGGTGGCGTTGTCGATCGCACCGCGGCGGATGCGGTCGCCCTTGGCGTCGGCCTGGCCGATACCGAAGGCATCCCAGTGCGCCGAGAAGATCACCGCCTCATCGGCGTGCTCGCCGCCGGGCAGCTTGGCCACCACGTTGCGGGTCACCACTTGCTCGCGCTTGAGCGCGAAATCGACGCTCAGCCTCGCGTTGTCCAGCGCAACCGGACGGAAGTCCGCGCTCATCGCCTTGCGCTTCTCGGCATCGAAATCCAGGCCGGCGTCGGCAAAGATCTGTTCGGCCAGCTCACGCTGCATCCAGCCACGCAGTGGCGTGTGCTGGGCCATCGCTTCGGCCTGGCCGCGCTCGATATCGAACAGCGGCGAGGTGCCCGAACTCTTCACCGTGGCCCAGCCGTAGGCGGCCGGTGCGGTCTCATGCACGATCAGCACGCCTTCGGCACCACGGCGCGCGGCTTCTTCGAACTTGTAGGTCCAGCGGCCGTAGTAGGTCACCGCCTTGCCATCGAACGCACCCGGCGCGTCGGCTTCAAAATCGGCGTCGTTGATCAGCATCACGGCGATCTTGCCGTGCAGGTCCACGTCCTTGTAGTCGTTCCAATGGCGCTCGGGCGCATCGATGCCGTAGCCCACGAACACCAACGGCGCATCCTTGATCTGCACGCGCTTGCGTGGCTGCAGGCTCTGCAGGGTCACGTCCACGCCATTGGCCAGCGCCCGCTTGCCGCCCTTCAGGGCAAGACTGGCCTTGGCCGGGCCATCCAGCTGCGCGCGCACCAGCGGCACCGGCTGCACCCAGCTGCCGTCCACACCACCCGGTTGCAGGCCGTAGCTGCGGAACTGCTCGATCAGGTACTGCACGGTGCGTTCTTCGCCTTCGGTGGCCGGTGCACGGCCCTCGAATTCGTCCGATGCCAGCACGCGCACATGACGCGACAGCGCCTGCGGATCGATGCCGCCGCCGGGCAGGTCATTGGCCGCATGGGCCAGGCCACCGACGAACAGGCAGGACGACAGCAGCAACACGCGCATCGGGTTCACGGCAGTACCACGGCTAGCTTGAAAGTCACCAGAGTGTAACGTGGTCGTGACATCGCGGCGCGGCCCGGGACCGTGTCATCCACGCATGGCGTGGATCTACCAGGGGCGCAGCGGATCTCCGCCGCCAGGGCGTGCGCAAGTCAGCGCGATACACGGTCCAGCCAGCAAGCCAGGCCCTGCGCGTTGAGTTCGATATCCATCGCCAGTACTTCGCTCACTGCAGCCTGGTCCAGCGCGCATCCATGCTGCTGTGCACGCTCCAGGTACAGCGCCTGCAGCGCGGCCAGCAGGCAGCGATGACGATCGGGGCGACCGTCGCACTGGCGGCCGATTGCCGCCATCGCATCGATCTGTTCGAACAGATCCTCGGCCAGCTTTTCGACCTGTTCGACACGACCGTAATGGGTCAGGTACATCGCCTGCGGTGCGTAACCGAGCATGCGCTGGATCGACGCCTTCATCGCTTCCGGGTCGAACTGCACCGGCGATGAGGTGGGGAAGATGAAAGCGCCCTGCGCGCTGTCCAGCTCGCGGTAGGAGATACCGAAGGTATCGCCGGTGAACCAGCTGCGGCTGCGCCCATCCCACACGCAGTAGTGGTGCAGCGCGTGCCCCGGGGTATGCAGCAGCACCAGCTCGCGGCCGGCCAGGTCGATGCGCTGGCCGTCGTCAGCCACCACCACGCGCTGCTCGGGAATCGCTTCGATGCGGCCATAGCTGCGCGCGATTTCCTCGGCGCCATAGACGGCGGTGGCCCCGGCGATCAATCGGGTCGGATCGATCATGTGCGGTGCGCCGCGCGGATGCAGCACTGCACGCGCATTCGGCAGCTGCTGCATCAGCAGGCCAGCGCCACCGGCATGATCCAGGTGCACGTGGGTCAGCAGCAGCCAGTCCACCGCCTCCACGCCCAGCCCGTTGTCGGTCAAGGCCTGCAGCATCGCCGGCACCGACAGGCCGGTACCGCAGTCGACGAACGCGGCACGACCGTTTTCGATGATCAGGTAAGCGGCATCGAAATCCGGCCGTTGGAAACCGGTATCGATGGTGTGGATGCTGGGATCGGCGGTCATCGACGCGCACCTGGCAGGATCGGGAACAGATGCCCATGGTAGGCCCGCCGGCATGGCGTGATCGATGCGGCTTTGGTCGGAGGGGGCAATTCTGTAGAGCCGAGCCCACGCTCGGCTGCCTTTCTGCCAGACATCAGCCGAGCATGGGCTCGGCTCTACATAGGGCACACGCGGGGCGCTACATCAGAGGCGCAACCAGCGCGGGCGCAGCAACAGGGCCATCACCAGCACCGCCAGGAACGCGCCATAGGCATACAGCACCGCCAGCACCTGCGGCCAGATCGGTCCGGCGCCCGGCTGTACCAGACCGATGTGGTGGCCCCACAGCATCGCCATGATGCTCAGGGCGAGCGCCAGCGCCAGGGTGGCGCCATCGAACAGGCGTCGCCGCGCGGTACGCGGCTGGCGCGGAAACAGCCAGTAGAGGCTGCCCAGCAGGATGAACCAGGGCAGGAACAGCAGCAGCGACAACCAGGCCATCGCAGACTCCATGTCATCGCGCCTGAGGCGCGCGGACATCATGCCATGGCCGCAATGCACTGTAGAGCCGAGCCGATGCTCGGCTGCTTTTCCGCCAAGCCGAGCGTGGGCTCGGCTCTACAAAGGTGGTGCAGGTCAGGCCGCTTCGCGCAGCACGGCCAGCGCCGCCAGCACCGCATCGACCTCGGCTTCCAGCTTGAACAGCTCGCTCTGCAGCTGGTCGCCCTGCTCGGCCTGCTTCAGCACGGCGATCAGCTGGCCGGCATCGCGCGGCGAGTCGAAGCCTTCGCTCTGGATCAGCAGCGTGCCGTCGCCTGCGGTCAGCTTGAAGTAGAAACGGCCATCCTTCTCGCGGTACTGCTTGAACAGCGGCGGCGCGGCGCGGGCTTCACCGGCATCTTCGCTGGCGATGTCGCCTGCATCGGACAGATCACGCAGGCCCACCGCATGGCGCAGTTCTTCCAGCAGCGGTGCCGCCAGCTGCTCACGCAGCTGCTGGCCACGGCGCTTGAGCAGCGCTTCGATCTTTTCCGGCTCGGCCATCAGCGCGTTGTAGCGCTCGCGCAGCGGTGACAGTTCGCTGTCGATGCGCTCGAACAGCTGCTGCTTGGCATCGCCCCAGCTGATGCCGTCGGCGAAGGCCTTGGCGAATGCGGCGGTCTGTTCCGGGGTGGCGAATGCCTGGTACATCTGGAACAGCGCAGAACCTTCGGTGTCCTTCGGCTCGCCCGGTGCACGCGAGTCGGTCAGGATCGAGAACACCAGCTTCTTCAGCTCCTCGCGCGGCACGAACAGCGGGATGGTGTTGTGGTAACTCTTGCTCATCTTGCGGCCATCCAGGCCCGCCAGCGTTGCCACCTGCTCGTCGATCACCACGTCCGGCAGCGGGAAATACTCCTTGCCGTACACATGGTTGAAGCGCTGCGCGAAGTCGCGCGCCATCTCGATGTGCTGGATCTGGTCACGGCCCACCGGTACCTGGTTGGCCTTGAAGATCAGGATGTCGGCAGCCATCAGCACCGGGTACATGAACAGGCCGGCGCTGACACCTGCGTCCTCGTCCTGGCCTTCCTCACGGTTCTTGTCCACCGCCGCCTTGTAGGCATGGGCGCGGTTGAGGATGCCCTTGCTGGCGATGGCGGTCAGGAACCACATCAGCTCGGTGGTCTCGCGGATGTCGCTCTGGCGGTAGAACCACACGTGTTCCGGGTCCAGGCCACAGGCCAGCCAGCTGGCGGCGATCTCCAGGGTCGCGCGCTGGGTGCGCTGCGGGTCCTGCGACTTGATCAGGCTGTGCAGATCGGCCAGGAAGAAGAAGCTCTCGATGTCCGGCGTGCGGCTGGCCGCAATGGCCGGACGGATGGCGCCAACGTAGTTGCCCAGGTGGGGCGTGCCGGAGGGGGTGATGCCGGTAAGGACTCGGGTCGTCATGACTGCGTGCGGAAACCTTCTATGAACGGAGCCAGTTTACCGTGCACACGGTCAACCCCGTCAGGGCCCCCGGCACGTTCATTCACCCAACCCCGCTGGAGACGCCCGATGAAACGCCTGCTGCCCCTGCTGCTGATCCTGCCCCTGGCCGGCTTCCGCCCGGCCCCGCTGCCCCCGCCGATGCCGCAGGACGGCCCGGTGCGCGTGGCCCTGGTCGACCGCGACCGCGGCACCGAGTTGCGCAGCTACCCGGCCGACGGCCAGCGCTGGGTGGCTGGTGAGCGCGGCCATCGCTATGCGGTGCGCCTGTACAACGACAGCCCGCGCCGGGTGCTGGTGGTGCTGTCGGTGGACGGGGTCAACGCCATCTCCGGCGAAGATGCCGATCCCTCGCAGACCGGTTACGTGCTCAACCCCGGCCAGCGCGCGGACATCACCGGCTGGCGCAAGACCCAGGATGAAGTGGCCCAGTTCGTCTTCAGCAGCCCCAGCGGCAGCTACGCCAGCCGCACCGGCCGCCCCGACAACGTCGGCGTGGTTGGCGTAGCGGTGTTCGAAGAGGCACGCCGCTGGTACCCGCGTCCGCAGCCGATCCTGCGTGATCGCGCCGGGCCGGCACCAGAGGCAGCCGAAGCCTCGGCGGCCGCCGATGCCAGTGCCAGCCGCATCGAAGGTTACTCGGCCAAGTCGCGGGCACCTGCGCTGGGCACCGGCCATGGCGCACGTGAGAGTTCCTCGGTGCGCGATACCGATTTCGAACGCGCCACCCGCGGCCCGGCACAGGTGCTGCAGCTGCGCTACGACAGCGCCCGCAACCTGCGCGCACGCGGCATCCTGCTCGATTCGCCGTCGCGCCTGGACCGCCAGCCGCAGGCGTTCCCGAACCGCTACGTGCCCGACCCGCCGGCACGTTGATCGTCACACAGCGCAACGCCCGCACCTTCCGGCGCGGGCGTTGTCTGTGGAGGCAGAACGTGGGCGTGCGTCGCCCGGTTACTTGTAGTCCGGATAGTCCTTGCTCACGCTGTCCTGGAAGTCGCGGACTTCTTTCTCAGCGCGGTCCTTGGCCCAGCCATAGCGCTCCTGCAGGCGGCCTGCCAGATATTCGGCATTGCCCTCGGCCACATCGAAATCGTCATTGGTCAGATCGCCCCACTTCGCCTGGGCCTTGCCCTTGAGCTGGGACCACTTGCCGGAAATGATGTCTTTGTTCATTGCTGAGGCTTCCTTGGAATGCAACGGCGTTGTTACCGTGCATGCAGCTTCCCGCAACGGCTGTTGAAGCACGGTCAACCGACCATGAAAACGCTGCTCACCTGCTTGAATGGTTCACTCAACCCCATGCTCCGCGCGTTTCCATATAATTCATGAACTCATCTTCAGATGAAATCACCCCCATGGAGAGGCTGATGCGGAGCGTTGCCGAAAAGGATTCTGCTGTCCTGAAGAAATTCAACGACGAACTTGCGACGATGGTGCGCAGCCAACCTCTGCAGAAGGTCAATGAGGCATCCAGGCCTTTGCTCCAAGTCATCGCATATCACCTGATCTTTGAGTTCCTCATCGAAAAGTGGATTGACTATGCGGTCAATGACGGAAATTCGGTGTTCCGCGGAATAGAGAAAATTGGTTTCCACAACAAGCTCTATCTCGCCAAGAATCTGGGCTTCCCCAAGGATCTTTTCCAGATCCTTGATCAGATCAACAACGAGCGCAATCAGCTTGCCCACAAGATCGACAGGAAGCCTTGGGCCACAAGGGATCTAATGAAGCTGGGCGAGCAAGCCGACAAGCTTGGCAGCCCGGGGTCGAAGCTTGCCGAACTTCGTCTCTCCAATGGGAAGTCGATTGCCTCTGGGGACGCGCTGACTGAGAGCGAACTGCTGTATCTGGTTCTCACCGCAATTTACGGAAAACTCCACAATTTCGTTTTCACTGATATCCACAACAGACGGTCATCCCCACTTCACTGACGGCACCTCACATCACCTGTGCACAAAAAAGGCCGGGAAGATCCCGGCCTTTTCCGTGCTGCGCACCACCTCAGGCTCAGTTGCCCTTGGCAGCATCCTCAACCTTCTCACCAGCCTTCTGCACGTCCTTGCCGGCACCGGCAACGGTGTTGCAACCGGCCAGCAGGGCCACCGAGAACATCGACAACAGCATCAGGGCAACTACGCGCTTCATGGGCTTCTCCTTGGGTTTGCCGCTACACCGCTCAATCACGGGGTTCGGTTGTATTGATCGGGGCGGCAGGCTGGTTGAAGCCAACACTGCCGCGTGAGGTGCAATCTGGCGGCAGGGGCGTGGAGCGCGTGTGAACGGTTCGTCCAACCGTTCAGACTGGACCCTCTCAGTCGCGCATCAGGGTCGATTTTCCGAACAGGCTTTCCACCAGGTCCACGGCCAGTTCGGCGGTGCTGTTGTGGTTGTCCAGCAACGGATTGAGTTCGACGATATCCAGCGAGCCCATGCGGCCGCTGTCGGCGATCATCTCCATCACCAGCTGCGCTTCACGGTAGTTCACCCCGCCCGGCACCGTGGTGCCCACACCCGGGGCGATGCTCGGGTCGAGGAAATCAACATCGAAGCTGACGTGCAGGTGGGTGTTCTCATCGATGCCGGCCAGCGCCGCTTCCACGGTGCGCTTCATGCCGTTCTCGTCGATGTAGCGCATGTCGTAGACGTCGACCTTGTGGGTTTTGATCAGGCGCTTCTCGTCCGGGTCCACCGAACGGATGCCGATCTGGTGCATCTGCGAAGGCTTGATTGCCGGCGAGCTGCCGCCCAGCCTGGTCAGCGCATCCGGGCCGAGGCCGCACAGGCACGCCACCGGCATGCCGTGGATGTTGCCCGACGGGGTCACATCGCTGGTGTTGAAGTCCGAATGCGCATCCAGCCACAGCACGCGCAGGTCCTTGCCCTGCTCACGGCACCAACGCGCGACCGCGGTGATCGAACCGATGCCCAGGCAGTGGTCGCCACCGAGCATGATCGGCATGCGCCCGGCCTGCAGTTCGGCATAGCTGGCTTCCATCAGTGCGTGGTTCCACGCCACCACCTCGTCCAGGTGGCGGTAGCCCTGCACCGGCGCGGTCCACGGGTTGCGCGGGCCGTCCAGGTTGCCGAGGTCGCGCACGTCCACGCCGCGCGCTTCCAGTGCTTCAGGCAGGCCAGCCACGCGCAGGGCTTCCGGCCCCAGCCGGGCGCCGCGATGGCCCGCCCCGATGTCGGTGGGGACGCCGATCAGGGTAACGGCGGGATGATGGGCCATGGGTGCCTCCTGCGAACGAAAAAGAAGCACAGTCTAGCCAGACGCATGTGACACCACTCGCGGCGGTGCAGCAGGACCACCACTGGTAGTGCTGGCCGTTGGCCGGCAACCACGCTGTGCTCAAGGTGGGTTCTACCCCGATATCACGGACGGTTCTAAAGGAGTTGCAACCTTCTGATCCTGCCTGGCGATCCTTCGCCGCATCCTTGGGTTGTGGCGTCGCTCAATGTAGTCAAACACATCCGCTCTTGCTGCATCCAGTGTGGGGTAGCTCGTTCGATAGATCCGCTCGCGCTTCAGTAGCCCAAAAAAAGCCTTCGCAGGCCGCGTTGTCGCCGCAATGCCCCACAGCGCTCATTGAGCAGATCAGCCCGTTAGCGGCGAGATACCCCTGGTAGTCGCCGCTGCGGAACTGACTGCCACGATCCGAATGCAGGATCACCTCATTGCTTCCTTGCCGCTGCCACACCGCCATCTGCACAGCCCGGATCACCATCTGACGGTCCTGCCGAGCGTGCATTGACCAGCCCACAATGCGCTGGTCGTACAGATCCAGCACGATGCACAGATACAGCTTGCCTTGCTGGGTCTTGATCTCGGTGATATCGGTCACCCACTTGGTTTCCGGCTCCAGCGCGAGAAAATCGCGTTCAAGCAGGTTGACCACGCCCGGCGGCGTTACGGCCGGGCTGCCACGCGTCCCGCGACGCTTCCGCCGGGGCCAGCCCTGCAGGCCGTCGGCCGCCATCAGGCGCGCGACCCGGTTCAAGCTGGCACTTTCGCCCTCCTCAGCCAGGTCTTCGCGCATGCGACCAGCCCCCCAACGTACCGCGGCTGTCTTCGTGCAGTTCGCGCATCCGTACCACCAGGCGCTCATTGTCGACCTGCCGGGCGCTCGCAGGGCGCTTGCTCCACGCGTAGTAGCCGCTGGCCGATACCTTCAGGCACCGGCACATCAGCCGGATCGGAAAATCATCGCGGCAACGTTCGATCACCTGATACCTCAGGATGATCCCTTTGCAAAGAACGTCGCCGCTTCTCGCAAAAAATCCCGTTCCTTCTTTACCCGCGCCAGCTAACGCTTGAGGCGTGCCAACTCCTCATCCCGAGGTGTCCCGGCGCCCCCGAAGGCGATAGCCCCCGGGCTCTGTGCCTCGCGCTTCCAGCGCGTCAGCAGGGTGTCGCGGATCCCCAGCTCCCGGGCCACCTGGGCGCAGGTGACGCCGGGCTGGCTCGCCTGCGCAACCGCTCCGCGCTTGAACTCGGCACTGAACTTCCTACGCTTTGACATGAACACTCCTGATGGCCTGGATCGGCCTTCTCATAAGTGTCCGTGAAAACGGGGGTGACCCCCCCTTGGCCTGTAACGATCGCGCCGCATCGGCCAGGCGCTTCCGGTTGGCGAAAAGCTCCTGCTCAAGGATGGCAGCCTCGGTCTGGTTCCACTGCTGGATCTCCGCCCACACCGCCCGCTCTGCCGGGCTGGTGCCGGCGCGGAACGCATCATTCATCGCCTTCGGGGTCTTGGGCCGCTTCTTGCCAGGGTCGTGGGCGAAGAGCGCGGCGAAATCCCGCAGCGACACGGTGGCACCGGTCATGCAGACCAGCTTCTGGTAGTCGGCTTCGATTTGGGCGGAATAGCAGATGGCCGCAGCTGGCGCGGCGTGATGGTTACAGGCCGCTCACGTCTAGACCATCACATCCATCCCGTTGCCCACCGGTGCCGGTGCCGGTGCCGGGTTGCCGAATGAAGCATAGGTGCCCTCACCGCTACGTATTGGCCGCTGCCGGCGATGCGGATCTGTGCGCTGGGTGATGAGGGGCGACCCCGCGAGGTCGCCCCGATCCAATCAACCCCACACGCCGAAGCGAGCGCGCATGACGCCGCTCTCGTCGTAACACCGCCAGTGACCATCGCTGTACTCGGTACGCCGACCGCCCGATGGAGATGAGACGCGGAACACGTCAGCCAGCACGTCGAAGGCGCTTAGGCCGGCGCGGCCGCAGGACTTCCTTGACCCGCTCCAGCTCCACTGTCCCCGCCTCAGCCAAGCGTCGGGCCTGCTGCAACCGCTCAGATGTCGGGGGCAATGCAGACGATCGAGCGTAGCTCAACCCGGTATTCAGTTAGAGCAAGATCAAACGCGGAGTGGCTCTCAACGCGAGGCACAGGTTTTCGAGGTGAGCCATGAGGCAGGAACCCGCCAGACTTCCGCGCCTTCCTCGTCATCACCCTCATAGATCGCGAAGCGCCCATCTTTCTCGCGGCGCATGGTGGGACTGAAGGTGATCGCGTCGATGTCGTTGCCCGAGCCAAAGAAGCGCATTTCCCCGCCACAGACGAAGTTGGACCCAGGCTCCTCCCCCAGTGAGGAACAAGTCAGCGGTGAAGATTCCGCGCGAACAACTCGCTCTACCCGGGGCTGAATGTCACCTTGGTCGGAAAGCTCGCAGAAATAGTCGACGATAGTGCTTCGCATATCAGCCTGCGAGGGCATCCACGCTGGGCAGCCGTTCGCGCCATAGCAACTGCTTGCAGGAGCAGTGGAGGCAATAGGATCTGATGGGGCCGCGACCGCCAAGGAGAGCGGAAGCATGGATGCTGAGATGGCAAGCAGCACATGAAGATTGGCGGGCATCGGCATTTTTGATGAGTTGAAGTCTTGTTGTGGCTTAGGGAGCCTACATCTCTTGATCATCATTTTCTCGCTTTGGAGATGATCTACAGGGCGCTGTAGAGGCGTCATTGGTCGAGAGTGTCAGTCCACGCCGTCTGCTATGAACACGGGACGGCCAATACCCCTCGTCAGAATGTCCGCTCCAACCAGGCGCCGTCTTCCAGGAATTCACCACTGAACCGCCATCGCCAGTCATCGGACAGTCGCGGCGTCGCTCGAATCGAAACGCCATCCTTGCCGTAGATTTGGATAGCTTGGTTGTTCACTGACATCTCTCTGTGGTGGGGGTCGGAGACTAGAGACACAATTACGCGCGCTGAGCCAAGGTACGTGTCTCCGTGCCTAACTAGAATATGGGCCCACTGCGGAATCGATCCTTCCAGCCGTGGAATTCGAACTGAAACGATATTTCCCGACCGGGAGATCTCCCGGGTATCCAACCACCCCCATTGCGAGCGCGAGTCGGTAGCGGAGTAGCGAATGCTGACCAACGTTGCTGTGGGCGGCGGCTCCGGTGACGTTGCAGTGAGTTCGAACTCAATCAAGCCATGACTTGGATACCGATTGAGCTGCTGGGCCGTCATTTCAACACGGCGATTTCGAGATGCAAAAACCTCATCTGAAGGCCAAGCTTGTACCGGGCTAGTACCGATCAAGCCGACAAAGGCAGCGATAACTTTTACATAAGGCAAAGTGTGGCGGTGATGCTGCATGCTTGGTGGCCATGAAGTCGAGGAGCTAGCGCAATTGGATCCTGCAAAAATTAAATCGCCCTACTAATTTGGCAGATGCGATCATCCAAATACAAGTGTGCGCACGAAGAACAAGAACTTTCTTGGCGCCGGCAGACCCCCATCAGTTCGCCTATGCCACTGGCGGGTGCTTGTTTAGAGCGGGCGTCGCATATCGTCAAAGATCTGGTGCGGCGCTCGCCCAAGCCGGCGCGCGCGCCTTCAATGAGGGCCTTCCGTGTCGGCCGCGCGCGGAGACGTTTTGGTACGCAACTGGCGCAGCGCTGCTCAGTCGAAATCGGCTGATCGGCTGATCGGCTGATCGGCATGCTGCCCTGAATCCGGCGAGCTAGGTTTCCTTGCCCTACCTGCGCAATCACCAGCCGACCGAGCTTCATTTCATTAGGTGTTGCTTTTCAGCCTCGTATATCGCGCTCACTCGACACCTCAGAGATATTTTCAGAACGCTCGATGATTTATCGACAAAAACTGAGACAACCATCACAACAACACAACATGATAATTGCGGCAAGTGCCATCAGGCTTATTGCGCACGCATCCAATCACATATTCGAATACTCCCAGGGAAAAATACGGCAAACTCTTCCTCTTCTATACAAATAAAAACTCGGCCCGATCGACCGCCATCAAGCGAACTCGGAAATCTAGCAATTCAAACGGAGAAGGAAGTGCGAAAAGGAGAACTAATCAAATGGCTCATTGCAATTACAGCATTTGCTCTAATTTCAATTCTATACACGAATGAAATCAATCCCAAAAAGGATGTCAGCGCAGAGACTAAATCCGAAACTTCCGCCCCATTGCCAGCTCGCTAGATCGTCGCGCTTCCCCCAGCCCCACTTCCTCCGGCACCACCTACGGGCGGACACCCGTAAGAACCAGAATACTCCTGTTGAACATAGGACTGTCCGAGCTCGAGGGGCATGCCAATTAGCGATTTCCGACATCGTCACCAGTGCTTTCCTAAACAAGATATGAGGATGACCCATGAGCCGGGCGACGCTCGCTCAGGTTTCGCCTATGCAGCCAGCCGGTGCTCGTAGAGCGGGCGCTTGTCCTCAAAGATCAGGTACGACGCACCAGGTCAACTGCAGCCAACGTGACAGCAGAGACAGCTGTCCACATTGGCACCGAATGTTACATCGTAACAAGCGCGCTCAGTCGTGTTGCGCCTGCCCCTGGTCACATATTGAACTAGCAGCACCTCGGCAAAGCGAAGATGAGCGTGACCACACTGCGCGAACCAGTGTTCACTCCAGACATCACATAGCTGTTCTTCACGATGGAAAAGCCGATACGAACCACGACAAGGGCTGAACTATGAGCAGAGTTAAAACTATCTCCATGATCCTTGTGGCCTTCGTCTTCCTCGGGGCCGCCACGGTCGGGCTGAGATGGTTCTTTGGATTTGGAAGATCCGCTGCACTCGAGCTACCGACCACAGCACAAGAGAGCACTAATCCAGCCGACGCTAAGACCGTCAGTGCTCATTCACTGCCGAACAACGTCCGCCGGGAAGTAGGCAAATCATTCACCTTCATAAGAGGGCCGGAACTGAGGCCTCCTGGGGACCCTAGAGTATGGATCGATTCGCTCAAGGGTGCTGCCGAAAGAGGTGACGCCGAGGCGTCTTACAGCATCTATCTTGCACTTATGGACTGTGAGATGTACCTCAAGGCCAGCTCACCTGAAGAGCTCCAACAATCCCAGTCTCTTGGTGTTGCGCCCCAGTATGAACAAACGGTGCTACGGAAGCTCACCGAATGCGCATCTCTAGACGCGTCTGAAATGAACCAAATTGGCGTCTGGCTAACCAGGGCAGCAAGCCAAGGCTCAATTGAAGCACAAGTCGCATACGCGACAAGCCCAAACAGAATACTGGGCACAGAACCGGACGAAAAATCCGAACAGTTTCGCGAATGGCAAGGCAACGCAATCGCCTATCTGCAGGAAGCAATGCTGAAAGGAAGCATCGATGCGCTAGCAAACCTATCGAACTCGTACATGGCTGGGGTCATCACGTCACGAGATCCTATCCGCGCATATGCGAGCCAGCTCGCGCTCAATGAAATAAACCCCAACTTCTCCAGCGAAAATTATCGGCGTGAAATCGCCAAGGAACTAAGCCCCGCGCAGATTCATAGAGCTCAAGAGTTGAGCAAGAAATTCTTTACCGATGTCACCAAAGATGCGGGGGCGCTGCAATGATTGCAATTTATAACAAAGCAGCAGTCGCATCATTGATTTTCGCTGGACTGTCAGCCATCGCGATAGCGAAGGCCGGAATATTGACAGATCGCTACGGCCCATTTACATGCAATACGTGCCTGTTGCAAACGCCGCAACCTGATGCCGCGACACTATCATTCATACTTGGGCATCGCGCATTCTCCGGAATGAGAAACGGAAACGTCATTACCATCTGCGGCCCTTCCGCATGCGTTTCATACACTAGGACCGATTACCGTAACTTCGAAGGAGGCCCTGTTAGACCGATGACTCAGGGCAATCCAGGCGGAGGGACTGGGAGCGGCGGCGCTCAAACAGGCGGCCGCACTCCATCCACAGGGCCAATTTCTGGGGGCGGTGGCCGCACTGGCACTGTTACCGTTGGTGGCGGTGGCGGTGGAAGGACGGGCTCCGTAACGGTCGGCCCCAGCGGACCGCTTCCGAAACTACCTAAGGGTTCACAAGAAATCTAGCGCCATGAAACACTAAAGGCGGCCTTGCTAGGCCGCCTTTTTACAGCTTCAAAATTCCATTCATAACGAACCAAAAACAACCTTCATCATCCACCTAGCAGACACATAATTATCCATGAACCTCGCCATTTTTTGTACCACAATCGCATTGATAGCTGGATTCATGGGTGCAACTCCTTGGAAGGCATCTTCCATGGGCGCAGTGGTGGCATTCGTTTCTGGGTTCGTAGCATTCATTGTTGAGAATGGCTTTCCGGATTGGTTCGGCCTCTACAGAGTTTCAGTCTTTGCACTGCTGTTCGCTCTACCCGCTGCGATAATTTCATTCACTGTCGCCAAACTTAAGCGATAGACCCGCTCTCTGAAAAGCAATTGCGCCGGTCATGCGGACCAGCCTCTGATACGCGGCTTCGATTTGGGCGGAATAGCACATGGCCGCAATCTGGCCGCAGGCCGCGTTGTGGCAGCGTGATGGGTGCGGCAGGAGTCAGTCCGCGCCCAATCCAGCGACAGGGGGGCTTTCGTGTCCGAGGCCGGATCCCGGCGGCCAGCCCGCCATCACGTCGTAGGCGTCCACGTCAGCCTGCGTCTGCAACTGCTCGATTGCCTCATGGTGCGCGTGCTCGGCGGTGAAGCAGGCCTGCACGTGAGCGGAGATGGCCAGGGCGATACCCTGCAGCTCCGGCGCGGTCAGCTGCACCCAGCCGCTTTGCGCCTTGAAATCCACCGATTCCAGCCCGCCGAGTTGGATGGCCGACAGAACGCCGCTCAGACGATTCTGGTCATCAAGGCAAGTACCCACGCGAACGCCGTTGGGTTCGATGCCGCCAGTCTCCCGATTCCAACGTTCGGCCGTGACCGCAGCAACCCGATCAGCTTTCACTTCATCCAATGTACGTATCGGTTCCACCGGCAGCGGCGTGTTGCCATCATCCAGCCAGCGCTGGTAGTCGACCCACATCCAATGGCCGCGCGGAATGGACGTGCCCGTATCAACGCAGAAGACTCGATCCAGATCAGTTGTCAGCTTATAGGTCATAGTCAAAACTCCGGATCAGCAAGAACAGTGCACCGCCCGGAACCGTTGTCGCCCCAAGACACCACAGCGCCGGCCGGAGCAAGGCCGCCAGGGTTTCCGATTCCGACCAACACGACCACGTCGGTATCAGCGCCAAGTTGCAATGCCCCAAGGTCAATGTTTAGAACATGGCCCGCCGACCCAGACGCGATCACGTTCATGGTGCCGGTGTACGTCAGGGAGGGATTGACTCGCTTGCGAACCTTGAGTGGTCGGCCAGCTCGGCTATCACCGTTCGTCGTGAATGTGATGCCGGTCAACTGCACGAATTCAACGGGTTCGCAGTAGCGATAGCAACGAGCCAACAGCGTGGCAGGATCTTCATCCACAAATGCGGTAGCGGTATCACCGCGTTCAACCTTGAAATCACGGAAGGCGAATTGCCCGTTCTGGACTCCGGCCTGCCCCCCGCAGAGCTCAAACAGGACACGGATGTAGCCGTCCATATTTGTACCTACGTTTGCGCCATCTACGGCAGGCAAATCGCAAGTAACGCTGTAGCGCGTCGGCACAGTGGTCAGCGCCTGCGCCTGCTCCATCACCGAGTTCAGCTCTTCGCCACGCAGAGTGCCCGAAGCAAATGCTTGGCCAAGCTGTACCAGCGCCGCCACTGCACTAGCAGAAGTTGAGCCACTTATGACCATCGTCTTGCTGATGGTCTCTACGACACGTGCCAGCACGGCCCCAGACAAACCGGTGGCCTCCTGGTTCATCGCGATGCGCTGGTAGAGCTCGGCGGTTGCCCCCAACGGCTGACGCGTTGCTTTAATTTGAGCAAGCGTTGCCCCTTTGAGCGAAAGGGCATGGCGACGACGGAGTTCTCGGATTCCAATCTTGTTGCCATGATGTGACACAACCATGGCAACGCATGCAAGTCCGCATTCGGCGGCCTCCGAATTGGCTATGGCGTCAATAGGCTAATCTCTCCACACGGCGATATCTTTTCGCCCCCCCCCCCCCGGAACAGAAGTTCTAAGGGCGAATTCGTCCTAGACAGATAATTATTTACTGGGGCCTCTAGGGATGCATCGAGAACCAGCTCTCGAATGAAGCATTCTGCCTGAATTAACGATTTTGGCGAACTAGAAAAAATAGTGAATTTGATCAATTTCGGTCACGAATTTAGATCATTCAATATTCACGATGAGCTGTGCGGGAAGTTAGCACGCATACCTGTCGACGCATGGACGGGTGCGGGCGCCCCTAATCAAGGATAGCTTCCGTAATAGTCCCTGGGCGTTGGGTAGAAAATAACCCACTGCGTTATCGCAAGATTTATTGCGCCGTGGATTATTGATCGCTGAACCGTACCCAGCCTGAACGAGTGAACGCAAATGCAGAGGAGTATTGAGTAGAAAAAAGATGAGGTTACCGCGCCGACGTGAACTTCAGCAAATACAACGCTAACCATGATGATGCTCAACACACGACCGAAATAGTGGGAGACGCCATCCAGAAGGAGGTGTCTAACCACCTTCTCTTCAAACAATGGGGCGACGACGCAACTGGTAATAAGGCCGAGGATATAGAAATTTACTGGGATTTCACCAAAGGGAATGTAGTTGGTTTCGTATCTCGCGGGGAGGCCGATGAATATTATCCATAGTGCTCCGGACAAGAGTCCGATGCCCAACAGAACGACCCAAGCCCGAACGTCCATTCTCTCCGGGGTTCATCGGGGAACAGCCAGACGCAAACAAGGAAGGCGAGGAGTTCGGTCATTGCCTTTGATCCGAAAACGTCGAATGTGTTTAGAATCCCTTGGGCTGCTGCGATCGCTATCGTCGCAATTGCTGCGACGAATATTTTGTTTTCCGCGATGGGGCGAGGCCTCCGCCTCCAGAGCGCAATTTTATCAGTCACAAGCTTCGTTCTCCTAGGGGCCTAGGCCCTAGTTTGAGCCTAGGCCCGAGCCAGCGCCTTAGTTAAGCATGATGTGCTTGTAAATCATGCCCGCAGCGCCGATTCCGCTGAATGGCGCGGCTCTTCCGTACATGTAGGCGGCTTGACCTAGATCGTGGATGGTTCCGCTGATGTGCGTACCGTTGCTCGGACCAATCTGGAACTTAATTCCGCCCGTTCCACCCGAAATTTCTGCAACTTCAAGTTCATTCAAATCACGCAACTGCGCGCGCGCGGCATCGCGCTTGTCACACGCCTCCTTCAGGGTCACCTCCGGGTAGACCCGATGGAGAGCAACTTCTCCTTGCCCGCATGGCGGTACTTCATTCACCAGTAGCGATTTCCATTGGGCATGACCTGCAGATAGAGCCCTGCTCCTGCTGCAAGGCTGTAGGGCTTCTCCTTTCCCTTTGCGTTCCTTGCAGCCATATCCGTCAACGACTTAGCGGCCATTGGGGGTACATCCTCCTATCGATCTAGCTTAGTTCCCCATGTACCCCCAATTGCACCCCCTAGGCGGGTGGATGCTCATGGACGACCGGGGACAAAAAGCACAAAAAAACCCGCTATTTCAGCGGGTTGATTGTGCACCGTGAACATCTGCGGATGCCAGTGGATCGGAAGATGGTGCCGCTTATCCGAATCGAACGGATGACCTACTGTTTACAAGACAGTTGCTCTACCAACTGAGCTAAAGCGGCACGGGGTGAAACGCCTACGGCAGCGCCGTGGTTGGGGAATTCTAGCGCAGTCGCGTGCATTCCAGCGACCGTTGCTGCGCGGCACCGCTGCGCTGCTGCGCCTGGGCCGGTTCGCTGCCGGTGGCCAGCTGCCCTTCCAGCCACCATTGGCCGGCATCGCCGCTGGCCACCAGACGTGGCTGGAAGCCGGCGGCCTGCACCGCGGCCATGCGCCGTTCGGCGCCCTCGCGGTTGCGGTACTGGCCCAGCGCAATGGCGTTGGTCTCGTCGCCCTGGCTGATGATGTAGTAGTCGCTCAGCCCGGCAGCGACGATGCGCTTGACCGTGGCCTGCGCGTCATCGCGGCTGGCGGCGGCGGGCAGCAGCACGCGGTAACGGGCGCTGCCGCTGGCGGCGGGCTGCTCGCGCAGGCGCACCTGGCTCAACAGGTTGCCCGCACGGCTCTGCGCAGCGGTGGCAGCGGCGCGGTCGGCGAACGGGCCCAGCGCCAGGCAGCGCGGCGGTGCTGCAGGGCCTGCGGGTTTCTCGGCCACCGGTTCCGGCGCTGGCTTGGCGACGGCGGCCACCGGCTCAGGCGCCTTCACTGGTTCGGCGGGCTTGCTGGGTGCTGCAGGTGTCGCCGCTGCCGGTGCGGGTGCAGCGGCCACTGCGGTAGCCGGCGCTGCCTCACGCTCCACCAGTGCTTCAGTGGGTGCCGCTGCCGAGGCCTGCGCGGCCACAGCCGCATCGGTGCCACCGGGCAACCAGCGCAGCTCGGCCACGCCGGTCGGGGGCGGTGGCAACGGCGCGCGCGCGGGTTCATCGCGCAACAGCCACCAGGTGGCAACACCAAGATTGAGGATCGCCAGCACGACGATCAGGGCACGGGTCAGCATGCGCCGATACTAGCCTGCGGGCTGGTGCACCGCCCAGCGGGCGAGGCCATCCAGCACCAGCGAGGGGTGATAGTCGGCGCCGTCCAGCAGCGGCATCAGCGCGGGTGCGCCACCGCCATGCACCAGCAGCGACGGCATGACGCCCAGCAGCGCCTGTGCCTGGCGGGCGCTGCGTTCAACCAGCGCCACGGCGGCACCATCGCAGCCGGAGGCCAGCGCGTCGGCGGTGTCGTTGGCGAATTCGCTGTAGTCACCGCCGCTGGCCGGCAGCTGCACCGCGCGCGCGTGCAGCGCCTCGCGCATGGTGGTCGGCGAGGCGGAAATGCGTCCACCGTGATGCTGGCCGTTGGCATCAAGCAGGTCGATGGTCAACGCGGTGCCGACACCGACCACCAGCACCGGCCGCTGTGCCTTGGCGGCAGCCAGCAGCGCCAGGAAGCGGTCGACACCGAATTTTTCCGGCTTGGCGTAGGCAATGCGTACACCCGCACACTGGGCGCTGGTACGCACCACATGCACGTGCTCGAAGCGGCGCTGCAGCTGATCGAGCATCGCGCTGGTCAGCGACGGCGCGGCGACGCTGGCCACAAACGCGGTGCCGCCACTGGGAAGGCTGTGCGGCGGTTGCCCGGCCATGCCCTCGGCGCCATGCGCCCAGGCCTGCACATCACCGGCACGGTCACCCTGCAACGGCGCGAACTTGAAGCGCGAATTGCCCAGATCGAACAACCAGTCGCTCATGCTTTTCTCACACTGACTTCGCCGGCATGCAGCAGGCGCTCGCGGCCATCGATACGCACGCGCAACGCGCCATCGTCAGCCAAGCCGAGCGCGGTACCGTGCTGCCATTCGCCATCCAGCTGCACGCGCACTTCGCGCCCGGCCAGCATGTCGAACGCTGCGTAACGCGGCAGGAACGGCGCCAGCCCTTCCCGGTCGAATTCCTCCAGCGCCGGTAGTAGGCGTGCCAGCACCGCGGCCACCACCGTGTTGCGATCCACCGATGCGCCGGCCAGCGTGTCCAGGTCCACCCACGGCTGGGTGATCTGTTCGGCGAACGCCGGCGGCATGTGCACGTTGATGCCGATGCCGATCACTGCACGCGCCGGGCCGGCGTATTCGCCACCACCCTCGGCCAGCAGGCCCACCAGCTTGCGGCCATCGACCAGCACGTCGTTCGGCCACTTCAGCTGCGCCTGCGTGTAGCCCAGGTCGTGCAGGGCTTCGGCCACGGCGACGCCGGCGACCAGGCTCAGCCCGGCCAAGCGGCCCAGGCCACCCTCGAACAGGCGCAGCACCGACAGATACACATGCGCGGCCAGCGGCGACGCCCAGGTGCGCCCGCGACGGCCACGGCCGCCGGTCTGGCGCTCGGCCAACAGGACGCTGACACCGCGCTGGGGCGCGCTGCAGCGCAGCAATTCGGCGTTGGTGGAATCCACCGTCCAGACCACCTGCAGGTCGTGCAACAGTGTTGCGGCCTCCTTGGGCAGGCCGGCGCGGATGGCTCCGGCTTCCAGCAGGTCGACCGGCCGGGTCAGCCCGTAACCCTCGCCTGCACGCCCTTCAACCTCAACGCCGGCGGCCCTAAGCCCTTGAATACGCTTCCAAATGGCGGCCCGGGTCTGGCCCAGCTCACGGGCCAGGGCGTCGCCGGACAGGCGACCGGCAGCGAGTTTGGCCAGCAATTGGCGATCGTCCACGGCAGCTTCCACAAGGTCAGGACGGAATTATGCGGGAAACCCGCCAGCGACGCCCGCCAGCCCCGGTTCCGGCGGGCTTCCAATCTGGCGCCGGGTTCGGGCTAGAATCGGGAACTCACCTTCCCTTAACGTGGATGTCGTCAATGCGCCGTTATGCCCATTGCCTGATCCTGCTGACGATGCCCTTCGCGGCGTCTGCAACAGCAGCGCTTGATGACAGCCGTGGCGCCTGCGTCTACTCGGCCAGCGATGCAGCCTCGCAGCGCACACCGACCAACACGCCGACAGCGACGGCCGCCAAGCCGGCACCGGTACGTCCGGCCGCCGCGACCAGCAGCGGCGGTGGCGGTGACGACGATGTACTGCAGCGCATCCGCGCGCCGAAGTGGCACAGCTACTTGCCGGGTATGTTCCGCTGATCAAGTCGTTGCTGCAGTGGTTGCGGCCCGCGCCGCGACCGATCGAAGACGCACACTGGAACGATGCCTGCCACCGCGCAGCGTGGTTGCGCGGCCTGGACGACGAACGACGTAGACGCCTGCGCGCGCTGACCACGCGTTTCCTGCATGAGAAGACCATCTCCCCGATCGGCGACCTGCAGCTGCAGCCGGCCGATGGCGTGCTGCTGGCCGCGCTGTGCTGCCTGCCGCTGCTGGAGTTCGGCGAGGTGGGGCTGGAAGGCTGGTCGCAGCTGATCGTCTACCCCGATGCGTTCCGCGTGCATCGCAGCCACATGGATGCCGCCGGGGTACTGCACGAGTGGGATGACGAGCTGATCGGCGAGTCGTGGGACAGCGGTCCGCTGATTCTTTCGTGGGCCGATGTGCAGGCCGATCTGGCGGCACCGCATGAGGGTTACTGCGTGGCCGTGCATGAGATGGTGCACAAGCTGGATGCGCTCGACGGTGCGATGGACGGCACGCCACCGTTGCCGCGTGCGTGGCAACGCGAGTGGGCAGCTGACTTCCAGAGATCGTACGACGCGTTCTGTGCGCAGGTGGATGCCGGCGTGGAAACACTGATCGATCCGTATGCGGCAGAGGCGCCGGAAGAGTTCTTCGCGGTGGCCAGTGAGTACCACTTCTCTGCGCCGGACCTGCTGTCCGAAGCGTTGCCGGAGGTGGCTGCGCATCTCAGGCGGTTCTACGGCGAGCCGCCGAGGATAGAAATACGGTAGCGCCGGCCGCTGGCCGGAAACCTGGCAATGCCATCGAAGATCATGAGGTTGCCGGCCAGCGGCCGGCACTACCGAGTGCGGAGGCTTACGGCCCCGGCGGCAGCCGCACTTCGAAACGGGCGCCGCCCAGTTCGCTGGAGCGGGACACCTGCAGCTCGCCGCGGTAGTCCTTGATCAGGTCCTGCACGATCGACAGGCCGATGCCGTGGCCCTGTACGCGCTCATCGCCGCGCACGCCACGCTGCAGCACCTTGCCGATGTCCTCCGGAGCAATACCCGGGCCATCGTCATCCACCGCCAGCAGCAGACCGGCGCGACGCGCATTCGGCGCCGGCAACGGCTGCGCGGTCAGCAGCACGCGGCGCTTGGCCCACTTGAACGCGTTCTCCAGCAGGTTGCCCAGCAGTTCCTGCAGGTCACCCGGTTCGCCGTGGAAGCGCGCGGCCGGGTCGATATCGAATTCGCACAGCACGCCCTTGGACGCATAGACCTTTTCCAGGCCACGCACGATCTCTTCGGCGTTGGATTCGATCGGCAGCGGTGCCGAGAACAGCTTGTGGCCCGACGAGGCCGCGCGTGCCAGCTGGTAGGACACCAGGTTGTTCATGCGCTGCAGCTGCACGTCCAGCTCTTCGCGCAGGGCGCCATCGCCGGCGCCGCTGTCCATCTGCGTACGCAGCACCGCAATCGGCGTCTTCAGGCTGTGCGCCAGGTCGGCCAGGGTATTGCGCTGGCGTTCCAGGTTCTCACGCTCGCCCTCGATGAAGGCATTGATGCTGTCGGTCAACGGCTCCAGCTCGCGCGGGTGGCGTTCGCTCATGCGCTCGGTCTCGCCGCGCTGGACCTTGGTCAGTTCGGTGATCACCCGCCGCAACGGGCGCAGGCTCCACTGCAGGATGACCGTCTGCAGCAGCAGCAGAATCAGGCCGATGCCGCCCAGGTAGAACCAGACCCGGCTGCGGAAAACGCGCAGCTGCGCACCCAGCGCGCGCGAGTCTTCCATCACGTAGATGGTGTACGGGAATTCGGTGGCCGGGTCGGCGTCGGCATCCCACACCAGGCCCAGGCCGTAGCGGTACACCGAGCCCTGGCTGCCGTCGATCTGGATCATCGGCAGCGGGCCTTCGAAGACTTCCTGGCGCGGGGCCAGCAGGCCACCGCCGACCGTGGGCAGCATCGGGCCTTCGGCGGACATCGAATTGCCCTTGCCGTCGGGCATGACGACCTGCAGGTACAGGCCGCTGCCGGGCACGTCGAAACGCGGATCCGGCGGCTGCTCGCGGATGTACAGCGAGCGGTCGCGGGTGAAGTCGATCCCGGCCGCATAGGCGGTGGCATAGTTCTTCAGGCGCTCGCGCAGGTTCGCCTTCGCCGTATCGGCGAAGGCGGCATCAAGCGCGTAACCGGCCAGGGCCAGGAACGCGACCAGACCCACGGACGCGGCGAACATCTGGCGCGCCTGCAGAGAGCGCGGCCGCCAGCGTCGGAAGAACCACAGACGGCCGGACATCGTTTATCGCCTGCTGAAGGCCTCAGCCCTCGTTGCGCGGAATCGCGAAGCGGTAGCCACGACCGCGTACGGTCTCGATCGGCTTCAGTTCGCCATCCGGGTCCAGCTTCTTGCGCAGGCGGCCGATGAACACTTCCAGCACGTTCGAATCACGATCGAAGTCCTGCTGGTAGATGTGCTCGGTGAGGTCGGCCTTGGAGACCAGTTCTCCGGCATGCATCATCAGGTACTCCAGCACCTTGTACTCGTAGCTGGTGAGGTCGACATTGCTGCCGGCCACGCTGACGGTCTGCGCTGCCAGATCCAAAGCAACCGGGCCGCATTCCAGGGTCGGCTTGCTCCAGCCTGCGGCGCGGCGCAGCAGCGCGTTGACGCGGGCCAGCAGCTCTTCCACATGGAACGGCTTGACCAGGTAATCGTCGGCGCCCTGCTTCAGGCCCTCGACCTTGTCCTGCCAGCTCGAACGCGCGGTCAGGATCAACACCGGGAACTTCTTGCCTTCGTCGCGCAGGGCCTTGATCAGCTCCATGCCCGACATCTTGGGCAGGCCAAGGTCGATGATGCCGACGTCGAACGGCACTTCGCGGCCCATGTACAGGCCTTCTTCGCCGTCCTGCGCTGCATCGACGGCAAAACCTTCGCGCTTGAGCCGGGCTGCCAGGGTCTCACGCAGCGGGGCTTCGTCTTCGACCAGAAGGATACGCATGAACTCTCCCTAGTGTGCTGGGTGCGGCCCGGAGGCCTGTGGGTACGGGTTGATAGCGACAACTATCCCTGTTCAGGGGTTATCGCCGCGTAGTGATGACATATCCGACCGCGGCGTGCGCGGCTGTGAACGTGCCGGAGCGGGGTCGTCCATGTAGCGGACCCGACCGCGGTCGTCCATGTATTTGACCCGGTTGATGTCACGACCATCGAACGGCACACGCTCGGCGCCCAGGATGTGGCCACCGGTGGTGCGCTGCACGCGGCGCACGGCATCGGACAGCGAGCGCTCGTTGCTGGCGCCACGGCCTCCACGCTCCATCATTTCTGCGCGCCCCTGTTCCCGCTGCGGGTCCTGCGCCAGCGCCGAAGACAGCGGGGCAGCCGCCAGGACCACGCAGGTGGCCAGGGCAATACAGCGGTGGAAGGGAGCGGAAGACATCGATGCGATCCTAGCCGAGCACGGCGATTCGTTCAAAAGTCGTAAATCCGGGCACCGGAATGGAACCCGGCGTTTTACAAATCTTTTGCAAATTCTTGGTTTCGGGCAGTGAATCCGGTCTGAACTTTTCCAGATGCTCCAGACCGTTGTTCAGCTAAGTGAACATTCGGGACGAAACGGCCGCCCTTGTCAAGTCAGGAATGTGACTGACGTCACGCAGCGGCGCGGTCGGCTTCGCGTTCGGTGACTGCCAGCGCCTGCTCGACCAGTGCCCAGTCGGCACCGGGGCGATGGGCACCCTCGCTCAGCACCTGGCGGAATGCGCGGCCGCCGGGCTGGCCGTGGAACAGGCCGAGGATGTGGCGGGTGATGTGCTTGAGGGCCAGGCCCTCGCCCAGGCGGGCTTCGATGTACGGGCGCAGAGCGCGCAGCAGCTCACCGCGCGGACGCAGCGGCGCGCCGGTCTGCAGCGCTTCCAGCTGATGCAGCAGGTAGGGGTCGTGGTAGGCCGCGCGACCGAGCATCACGCCATCGACGTGCGCGGCCTGCGCCTGCACCGCCTCGATGCTGGCCAGGCCACCATTGAGCACCACCGGCAGTGCCGGGCGCTCCTGCTTCAGCCGGTAGGCCCAGTCGTACTTCAACGGCGGAACCTCGCGGTTCTCCTTCGGCGACAGGCCCTTCAGCCAGGCATTGCGGGCGTGCACCACCACCATCGCGGCGCCGGCCTCGACCTGGCGGTCGACGAAACTGGCGAATACCTCGTAGTTGTCGTCTTCGTCCACGCCCAAGCGGCATTTCACCGTCACCGGGATGTCCACTGCCTCGACCATGGCCGACACGCATTCGGCCACCAGCACCGGCTCGCGCATCAGGCAGGCGCCGAAACGCCCGGCCTGCACGCGATCGGACGGGCAGCCGCAGTTGAGGTTGACCTCGTCGTAGCCCCAATCGGCGGCGATGCGCGCGGCCTGCGCCAGCAGGGCCGGATCGCTGCCACCGAGCTGCAGTGCCAGCGGTTGTTCGCTGGCATCGAAACCGAGCAGGCGCTGGCGATCGCCATGGATGACCGCATTGGCGTGCACCATTTCGGTGTACAGCCGCACACCCGGTGCCAGCAGGCGGTGGAACACCCGGCAATGGCGGTCGGTCCAGTCCATCATCGGGGCGACGGACAGACGCAGGGAATCAGCGTAACGGGCGGTGGCGGACGTCATCGGGCGGTTGATCGTGGAGACTGGCATTGCCAGTGAGATCAATAGTTTACACCGGGCGGATGAATGGCGACGGGCAGCCGGGTTGCAGGCCGGGTTGCCGCTGCCGCCGTTGCGTGGGGATACTCGGCACGCGAGTTCCTGTTGCACCGCGCCTGTTGGAAGGGAAGCCACAATGAAACCAACTGCATCCTCGCTGGCGGGCTCTGGCCTCGCCTGCCTCACCCTGCTGGCGGGACTGGCCCTGGGCAGTGGTTGCAGCAGCGTCCGCGACGCACGCCTCACCGAAATCAGGCCGGGCCCACGATGCGACTTCACCGAAGGCGCCACCTTCGACAACCGGCCGGCCTACCTGTCGGCGGGGCAGGAAAATGCACCCATCGGTGCGCTTTCCAGGCTCTTTGGCGACTACAACAAGGACATCCACCAGGTCACGATCCACCAGGAGGCGAGCCGGCTGGTGGCCCGCTTCCATGCCGCCGACGGCACCGGCATCGAGGCTGCAGGCAGCGCTTCCAGCAGGAGCTACAGCACCCAAGGAGAACAGCTGGTCATCAACCGGTGGTCATCGTGCAAACCGGGCGAAGCCGGCGCCGGCTGCGTCTGGTCGCGCGTGGAACTGTCCTGCACTGTGGAAAACGATCTGGTGGTGAAGCAGGTGGGCAGAGGCGCAGTCCTGCTGGCCCTGATCATCCCGATGGGCCAGCGCAGTACCCAGTTCGGGGTGTACCGGCGGGTCGGTCCTGCAGAGTGAATCCGCAAAAGGCTCCGGGTTGGACCCGGAGCCCTTGCCCACAGTGCGGCAGTCTTACAGGCCGCGGTTGCGCACCTGCTCCTGCTGCTGTTCGTGCACGCGCTGGTTGAACTGGACATCCAGTTCCTCGCTCTGGCGGGTGCTGGCCTCGACCGACTGCGACACGGCCTGTCGGCTGTCGACGAAGGTGCGCTGCGCGGCCGGGTCGCCGACATTGCCCTGCACGGCGAACAAGCCGCTGCCATCCGGGCGTGCGACCACATGATCGATCTGGTGCATGCCGGCGACCTTGCTTTCGTAGGCGAGCTGTCCAGCGGCGCGTTCGGTTTCCTGCGCGTTGGCGAACAGCGGGCACAGCCCGGCCTGCACACGCTGCTGCTGCAGCTCCTGCAGTTTCTCCAGGGCCTGGTTGAAGCGCGGATTCTCGGCATGCGAAGGATCGCGCATGCTGGGCGCTGCCGGTGCGGTCGGTTCGGTGCGCGCCGGGGCGGCGGCGGTCTGCGCGCCGGCCTTCACTGCGGCCGGGTCGTCCAATCGGCCCAGGGTTTGGCGGCCAGCCTTGCCATCCTGCTCCAGGCCGTTGTTGGCCTGGAACTGCTTGACCGCCGCAAAGGTGTCCTTGCCGTAGATGCCATCGGTCGCCAGCGGCTTGCAGTCGGCGCCCACGTGGCCCAGTGCCGCCAGCTTGCCCTGCAGCGCTTTGACCTCGTCACCGCGTTCGCCCTTCACCAGCATGCCATCAGCCATCGGCGCCTGCTGCGTGGCACGTGCGGCCTGCGCGGCTTCGGGCCCCTGCGCGTGTACCTTGCCGCCGAGGGTGATGCGGTCGTTGAGCATGTCGCCGAGGTAGCGGCGGAACTGCGCTGGCTCTACTTCGATATGCGCGTGCACCGCGCCGGGTGACCCCACATCGGACTGGCGCACCAGCGGCGCACCGTACTCGACGAAATCGCCGGTCTTGTACGGGATGGAGCCGACGGCGCCGTGCAATACCTGGCCCACCAGTTCGCGGCGGGTGTCGCCGGCCGGGTGGCTGAAGATGCTGATGGAATTGGTGCCGTCCTTGTTGAGCTGGACGTAGCCAGCCACCGGACTGGGAATCATCAGGCTGCGCCCGCCGGCACGGTCGGTCAGGATCAGGTCCTTCTGCACCAGCGGAATGCCGTTGGTGTCGCCACGCTTGCGCACGGCCTCCAGTTCACCGTCGACCATGTCCGCGGTGCGGTCAACCTTGCTGGCATCGCCAGCGCGCACAGCGGCGGCATTCGTTTTGGGATGGTGGATCTTCAACTCACGGAACGCGTCCTCGCCGCTGATGCCGTGGCGAAGGACGCGGTTGCTGCTGCCGTTGCCGAAGGGTTCCACCACGGAAATGCGCCCGCCACCGGGCGCAGCAGCGCCGGCAGGCGCGGTGTGCTGCTGCGCTGCGGGTGGCGCAGCCCTCGCCGGGGCTGTCGGCGCAGCCGGCGCGGTGGGGGTAGCAGGCGAAGGTGCGGCAGGGCGATGCTGTGCGGCCTCGGCATTGATCGCGCGGCGCGTCTGTGCGTCGGCCATGCCGGTGGCCGGCAGATGGTGCTGCTGCTGGAACACATTGATGGCGTGCTGGCTGCCGGCCCCCAGGTAGCCATCGGCGGTAATCGCTTTGCCCTGTGCATCGGTCAGGCCCAGCGCGGCCATGTCACGCTGCAGCGCGCGTGCCTCGCGGTCGATCGCACCCAGCGTCGCAGGCCCCACCTTGCCATCGACCGGATTCAGACGGTGGTCGCGCTGGAAGGCCTCGACGGCCTGGCGGGTGCTGGCATCGAACTGGCGGTCGGGGTGGATCGCCTGTGCGCCTGCGCCGCCGTAACCCAAGGCATGCAGGTTGTGCTCCAGCTTTTCCACCGCGCGGCCGCTACTGCCTTCCTTCAGCACCTGCGAGCCGCCGCCAGCGTGGTGCGAGCGTGCCTGTTCCAGCGCCACGCGGATGTCCGGGTCGCTTGCTTCGTTGGCCGGCGCGAAGTCACGGCGACCCACCTTCAGGTGCGCGCGATCCATTTCGGTGGAGTGCCTGGCATACGCATCCTCGTAACCGGCGGCGACATCGGCGGCGGCCAGCCCGGCATAGGAAGGGGTGCGCTGGCGGATGGCAGCGGCCTGGTCACGCAGGTCCTGGTAGTCACCACCGCGCTTGAGCACCGCTTCCAGGTTATCCAACCGGCCCGGCAGCTGGTTGGCGGTCTTGGCGATCAACGCGATGGCCTCGAAACGCTTGTCCTCGGCAATACCGTTGCCATGCTTGTCCAGCATGGTCATGGCAACCTCCGTGGCATTGCGCACCTGCGGGTAATCGATATGCGTATGGATCCACTGCTTGCCTTCCGGCGATCCGGCCCAGGCATTGATGCTGTCGCGGGTCGGGGCATCGATGAAGCGGATGGACGAGCGCTTTCCCTCGCCATTGCCGTGGCTGAGCAGGTCCGCACGCAGGTCGGCGAGGTCATGCGTGAACGGCAGCTTGTGTGCCTTGGCGTAGGCACTGGCCTGGTCGATGACGCCATCGACATACGTTGTTTCGCCTGGCCACAACGCACGACCTGTGGTCTCGCCCAGCGGCCACGTGCCACGCTGGCCCAGATCGACCTGGATGGTGCCCAGAGAATAGCCACTGTTGTCTCTCACCGCGCTGACGGTGCCCCACTCCGGCTCGCGCAGCCCTCGGGTGATACCGGCGATCGACAGGTGATACGACGATCCACCACCTTCGGTGCCACGTCCCACGGTAAAGAACACGGCGCCGGCCGTGGCGTCCAGGTTACGGGTATCGATGTTGTTCGGCATGGCTCTCTTCCTTGTCCTTGGAGGGATGACCGGGGTGCGGTTGCCTGCGGTGCGATCTGTGGATCAGGGGGCCAGCTCGCGCGCGTGCAGCTCGGCGGCGCGGTTGGCGTAACGGTTGAGGCGGCACAACTGCGCGTCCATCATCGGCCCGATGCGGTCACTGGTCGTTGCACAGCGCTTGTCGGTGTCTTCGGCCCAGTGGGCCTGTTCGTCCATCCAGCGGTCCTTGGCCGGACCGTCGGGGCCGTTCATCAGGCGCGCCACTTCGGCCTGTACCTGCGTCTGGTGGTAGGCCAGCTCGGTATCGCCGCAAGCCCGGATATGGTCGTTCATGCCACGGGCTTGCTGCACACAGCGGATGAATTCCGGGCGAAGCGTTGCCTGGGTGTAGGAGGTATCGGGCGGGCCGCTCTGCGCCAGCAATGCGTCGGCGCGGTTGGCCACACGGAACAGGCGGCACTCCTGTGCCTTCTGCAGGTCATCCACACCGGCATTGGCCGGAGCGGCGCAATGGCGATCGGTATCGCTGCGCCAGGTCGCCTGGGTAGCCAGGAACGCATGCTTGGCAGCAGCGTCGAGCCCGGTCACGGCTTTGCTGGCACCTTCTTCCAGGCGCCCCTCCTGGTAGGCCAGTTCATCCTTGCCGCAGGCCTGCAGCTTGCCCGCATCCTCCACACCATCCACGCACCAGCCATAAGCTGGGCGCAGGCGACCATCTGTGTAGGAGGCATCAGGGTACCCAGAGGAATCACCGGTCGCTGGGTTGGGGGCGGTTGCCGGCGATGCCGCGGCGAGCGGTGCCGGGGTGGCCGCCGCTTCGGCCGATGCAGGGGAAGAAGGTGCCTGGCACGCGGCGAGCGCCAGGCACAGGGCCAGCACCTTCCAGCACCGACGCCCGGAGACGATCTGTTCATTGCCCCGACGGGCATCCATTGCCTGCATCAGCCTGTATCTCCCTTGCGTGTCGCCAGCGGGTGCCGGCGGGGAGGGGCCGTCCATCGGCCCCGATCACGGTGCAGATCCTACGACAGCTGCGGTTTCAGATGGCTGACTGAATTCAGCTTGCGCGGACGGCGTCGCAGAAACTGCCTGGCCAGTCCGAGGCATGGAGCCGCGAGCGCGCGGTCAATGCGCGCCGCCGCGCCCTCCCACCTGTTCGATCAGCGTCTGGCTGGCGGCGTTGAGGCCGACAACACTGACTTCGGCGCCGTGCGCGGCCAGCTTTTCCCCTGCGCGTTCCAGCGCGGCGACGGCGGTCAGGTCCCATAGATGGGCGTCGCGCAGGTCGATCTGCACCTTCGGCGCCACGTGCTGGTAGTCGAACGCCGCACCCAGCTGCCCGGCGGAGGCGAAGAACACCTGGCCGCGCACGCGGTAGACCTGCATGTCCGCAACGTCTTCGCGCTGCACGTCGAGCATGTGGCCGACCTTGCGGGCGAAGAACAGCGCCGACAGCAGCACGCCGCTGAGGACACCCTTGGCCAGATCATGGGTGGCCACGGTGACCACCACGGTCAGCAGCATCACTGCCGAGGAGCTGCGTGGATGCGTGCGCAGGTCGCGCAGCGAGCGCCAGCTGAAGGTGCCGATGCTGACCATGATCATCACCGCCACCAGTGCGGCCATCGGGATCTGCCGCACCAGGTCGCTGCCGTACACCACCAGCACCAGCAGCAGTACGCCGGCCACCAGGCAGGACAGGCGCCCGCGGCCACCGGAGGTCACGTTGATGACCGACTGACCAATCATCGCGCAGCCGGCCATGCCACCGAGGAAGCCGGTGACCGTGTTCGCCACGCCCTGGCCGACGCACTCGCGGTTGCGCTCACTGGGCGTCTCGGTGATGTCTTCGACAATCTGCAGGGTCATCATCGATTCGAGCAGGCCGACCACCGCCAGCGTGGCCGACACGGGCAGCAGGATGCGCAGCGTTTCCCAGGTGAAGGGCACATCCGGGATGAGGAAGTACGGCAGGCTGTCGGGCAGCTGGCCCATGTCGCCCACCGTGCGCACATCGATGCCGAAGCCGATGACCACGGCGGTGAGCACGATGATCGCCACCAGAGGCGATGGCACGGCACGGGTGACGCGTGGCAGCAGGTAGATGATGGCCAGCGCGGCAGCACACAGTACGTAGACCGCAGGACCGCGACCGATCAGCTCGGGCATCTGGGCCAGGAAGATCAGGATGGCCAGCGCATTGACGAAGCCGGTGATGACCGAGCGCGAAACAAAACGCATCAGCGAGCCAAGCTTGAACAGGCCAGCCACTACCTGCAGCAGGCCGGCCAGGATGCTGGCGGCGAACAGGTACTGCAGGCCGTGATCACGAACGAGATCGACCATCACCAGCGCCATCGCACCGGTGGCGGCGGAGATCATGCCCGGACGGCCACCGGCGATGGCAGTGATCACCGCGATGGAGAACGCGGCGTACAGGCCGACCTTGGGATCGACGCCGGCGATAAGCGAGAAGGCGATTGCTTCGGGAATCAGCGCCAGGGCAACAACGGCGCCGGACAACAGATCACCACGGAGGTTGCCGAGCCATTGCTGGCGCAGGGGATAGGACGTTTGCATGGAAAAGCTCCGCGCACACGCGGGCGAGGCCACGTGGCGCTGCAGTGGAAAGACACGGATTCCTGAGCCGGATGGGCCGGCTGCCGATGGGCGGCAAGGGTCAGGGTGGCGTGATCACTGCAGTGTGTCGTCGGGTAGCGTGGGAGGGGCGGAGTCTACGGGAACATCCGCCGCCGGGGTAGCGATGGCGCCTTCTGAAAGCGGCGGAGCATGGCTCCGCTCTACAATCGGAGCATGACCACCGACCGACCGCACTTCTTCGACCCGGCGACCGAACAGGGCGTGCTGCGTCTTTCCATCGCCGGCTCGCTGCTGCTGGCGGCTGCCGCGGTGGTGTTCGGCTTGCTGGCCAATTCTTCGCTGATCATCTTCGACGGCATCTACGGGCTGATCGATGTGGTGATGACCTGGTTGTCGCTGCTGGTCGCGCGGCTGATCGCCCTGTCCACGCAGACCGATGCCGTGCAGTCGCGCCTCAACCAACGCTTCACCATGGGCTTCTGGCATCTGGAACCGATCGTGCTGGGGGTCAGCGGTACGTTGATGATCGGCGCCGCGCTGTATGCGCTGGTCAACGCCGTGGATGCGCTGATGTCCGGTGGCCGCCAGATCGCGCTGGGTCCGGCGATCATCTTCGCTGGCCTGTCGATCGTTGCCGAGAGTGTGTTGGCCTGGTTCGTGCTGCGCGCCAATCGCCGTATCGGCTCGGAGTTCATCGCCCTGGACGCAAAGAACTGGGTGATCGCCGCCAGCATGTCGGCCTGCTACCTGGCCGCCTTCCTCGGTGGCGTGCTGGTGCGCGGTACATCGTTGGCCTGGGTCGGGCCGTACATCGATCCGGCCATCCTCGCCTTCGTCTGCGTGCTGGTGATGATCGCGCCACTGGGCACGGTCCGCCGCGCACTGGCCGGCATCCTGCTGGTCACCCCGCCGGAGCTGCAGGCGCACGTGGATGCGGTGGCGCGCGATATCGTCGCCCGACACGGCTTCGTCGAACACCGCAGCTATGTGGCGCAGGTCGGCCGTGGCGAACAGATCGAGCTGTTCTTCGTGGTGCGCGAGGACGACCCGCCGCGGCCCCTGCTGGAGTGGGATCACCTGCGCGACGAAATCGGCGATGCGCTGGGCGAATCCTCGCCGGACCGCTGGCTGACCATCATGTTCACCACTGACCGGGAATGGACGATCTAGGCCCGGCGGACGATCCGTCAAGTTTTGCAGACGAAATGTCACCCACCGTCTGCAGAATCCGGGCAAAGTAGGCTCCAACGCACCACCCACCCACTGACCAGGAGCATCCCGATGTCCATCGAAAAGGTTCTGTACACCGCCCAGGCCACCTCCACCGGCGGCCGTGAAGGCCGTTCCGTGTCCTCCGACAACGTGCTGGACATCCAGCTGTCGACCCCGCGCGAGCTGGGCGGCGCTGGCGGCCCCGGCACCAATCCGGAACAGCTGTTCGCGGCCGGCTATTCGGCCTGCTTCCTGGGCGCACTGAAGTTCGTCGCCGGCCAGGCCAAGGTCGCGCTGCCGGCCGACACCACCGTCACCGGCGAGGTCGGCATCGGCCAGATCCCGACCGGTTTCGGCATCGAAGCCGAGCTGACCATCAACGTGCCGGGCGTGCCGCGCGAGCAGGTGGAAGAGCTGGTGCAGAAGGCGCACATCGTCTGCCCGTACTCCAACGCTACCCGCGGCAACATCGACGTGACGCTGATCGTTGCCTGATGCGGCCGGGGTCGGATCCCTTTGCCATGGGCAAAGGGCTCTGACCCCATCGCGGAGTATTCGGGGTCAGAGCCCTTTCGCGTTGCGAAAGGGATCCGACCCCCAAAAAAATGGGCGGATGCCGGTCGAAACCGGGCATCCGCCCATCCCACCTTCGTTGTCCCGCAAGGGGGCATGAGGTTGCCGGCCAGCGGCCGGCATTACCAGGTCACTTTTCGCTCGTGATGAGCTGCACGACGCTGGAGAAATCCAGCTTGCCGCGCCCGGCCTGGTGGTTCATCGAGTACAGGTTGCGGGCCACTTCGCCCAGCGGGATCGAGGCGCCGACGCTCATCGCTGCTTCCACCGCCAGGCCCATGTCCTTCAGCATCAGGTCGCTGCCGAAGCCGCCGCTGTAACCGCGCGACGCCGGCGCGTTTTCCAGCACGCCCGGCCACGGGTTGCACACTTCGGTGGCCCAGCTGCGGCCGGTGCTGACCGCCATCATCTGCGACAGCACCTTCGGATCCAGCCCGTGTGCCACGCCCAGGGCGATGGCCTCGCCGGTGACGGCCATGATCACGCCCAGCGCCATGTTGTTGCACAGCTTGGCGACCTGGCCGGCACCACTGGCGCCCACATGGAAGATGTTCTTGCCCATCGCCTGCAGTACCGGGCGGGCGCGTTCAAGCGCGTCCTCTTCGCCACCGACGATGAAGGTGAGGGTGCCGGCCTGTGCGCCGGCAGTGCCACCGGACACCGGCGCGTCGATCATCTGCAGGCCACGTGCGGCAGCCGCTTCGGATACCTTGCGCGCGCTGGCCGGGGCAATCGTGCTGCAGTCGATGACCAGCGCCCCGGCGGGAATCGCGGCAAGGATGCCGTCGTCGCCCAGGTACACGCCTTCGACGTGGCGGCTGGCCGGCAGCATCGAGATCACCACCTCGGCATCGGCCAAGGTCTCGCGTGCCGATGCCGCTGCGCTGGCACCCGCGTCGACCGCCGCCTGCACCGCGGCAGGCACCAGATCGAACACACGTACGGTGTGGCCGTTCTTGACCAGATTGGCGGCCATCGGGCCACCCATGTTGCCCAACCCAATGAATGCAATGCGGCTCATGCCAGGCTCCTTTCAGCGAGAGGGGTACCCAGGTCGGCCAGCGGATGCGCGGCATCGGCCCAGGGAGAAGCGAAGAACGTATCGGCCCATGCGCGGTCGGCATCGGCCAGCGTGGCCGGGTTCCACGAGGGATTGCGGTCCTTGTCGATCAGCAGCGCGCGGATGCCTTCAGCAAAATCACCATGCGCAGCGCAATGCAGGGCGGTGATGTATTCCAGCCGGTAAACGCTGGCCAGATCCTGGCCGGCGCTGCGACGCTGCAGCTCGAAGGCCAACCGTGCCGAACCGGGTGCACCGGCCGCAAGGGTCTTCTGTGCGCCCTGCAGCCACGCGTCATCGGTCTGCAGGGTGCTGATGCGTTCGACGATGGCGGCCAGGTCATCGCCTGCGCACAGCGCATCGACCTGCGCGGCATTGGCCAGCAGCGGGCCGGTAGCCGCATCGCTGGCAAACGACAGCAGCAGCTGTGACAGGCGCTCGTGGTTGCGTGCGGCATCGGCCGACCACGCGACCTGCAGCAGCGCGTCGAACACCGCACTGCGGCGTTCCTCGGTCACATGCACGTCGGCCAGGCCGGCATAGATCGCGTCGCCCGGGTTGAGCAGCGCACCTGTCAGCGCCAGGAACAGGCCACCGTTGCCCGGCACGCGCGGCAGCAGCCAGCTACCACCCACGTCAGGGAACAGGCCCACAGTGATTTCCGGGAAGGCCAGCTTGGAACGCTCGCTGACCACGCGGTGGCTGGCGCCGGACATCAGGCCGATGCCGCCGCCCATCACGATGCCGTGGCCCCAGCACAGGATCGGCTTGGCGTAGGTGTGGATCAGGTAGTCGACGCGGTATTCGACGTCGAAGAATTCGGCGGCGTAGTCGTTCTCTCGGATATCGCCATGGCCGGCGTCGCGGTAGGCACGCATGCTCTGGTACAGGCTGTGCAGGTCACCGCCGGCGCAGAACGCCTTCTCACCGGCGCCCTGCAGCACCACCATGGCGATGCCGTCGTCGTCGGCCCAGGCGTTCAACTGCTGCAACAACAGGTGCGCCATCGGCAGCGAGAAACCATTGAGCGTGCGCGGTGCGTTCAGCGTGGCGATGCCGATGCGCGTACCGTTGCCGGCCACGCGCTCATCGAACAGCACCGGTGCTTGTTCGGCAACGGTGTCGGTGGTCATGCGTTCTTCCACTGCGCGGCGCGCTTTTCAAGGAAGGCACTGACGCCCTCGACCTGGTCGGCGGTGTCGAACAGATCGACGAAGGCCTCGCGCTCGGCGACAAGCGCCGACGCATGGGTGCCGGTGCGCGTGGACTGCACCAACGTCTTGCAGGCGGCAATGCTGGTCGGGCTCTGCTTGCCGGCCTTCTTCGCCCATTCCAGTGCCAGCGCCTTGGCTTCGCCCTTGCCAACCTTTTCTTCGGCAAGACCAATCCGCACGGCGGTTTCGGCGTTGATGCGCTCGCCGAGCAGGATCATGCGCTTGGCCCAGCCCTCGCCGACCAGGCGCGGCAGGTTCTGGGTGCCACCGGCGCACGGCAGCAGGCCGACGGTCGCTTCGGGCAACGCTACCTGGGCGTGCTCTTCGATGATGCGCAGGTCGCAGGCCAGCGCGCATTCCAGGCCGCCGCCCATGGCGTAGCCGTTGATTGCAGCGATCGACACGCCACGGAACGCGGACAGTGCTTCGAAGGCTTCGCCGAAACGGCGCGCCGCTTCGCGTGCGGCAGCCTTGTCGCCGGAGGCGAACTGGTTGAGGTCGGCGCCGGCAGAGAAGAACTTCTCGCCGTCACCGGTGATCACCAGCGCGTAGATGTCGCGGTCTGCGTTGAGCGCGCCCACCAGGTCGCGCAGCGCCGACAGGCTGTGCACGGTCCAGGTATGCGCCGGCGGGTTGTGCAGGGTGATGACCGCGGTGTGGCCATCGGCCTCGACCTTCAGGCCCACGTGTTCCTGGGTACGCCAATCCTTCATCGCAGTTCCTCTTCGGTGTTGAGCAGGTGACGGGCAACGATCACCCGCATGATCTCGTTGGTGCCTTCCAGGATCTGGTGCACGCGCGAATCGCGCAGCAGGCGCTCGATCGGATACTCGCGGATGTAGCCGTAGCCGCCGTGGATCTGCAGCGCTTCGTTGCAGATGTTGAAGCCGGCATCGGTAGCGAAACGCTTGGCCATCGCGCACCACACGTTGGCATCGTTGGCGCCGGCATCGAGCTTGCGCGCGGCGGTATGCACCATCTGCCGCGCGGCAACCAGCTCGATGGCCATGTCGGCCAACTTGAACTGCAGCGCCTGGAATTCGGACAACGCCTTGCCGAACTGGCGGCGCTCGCCCATGTAGCGGCGTGCGGCATCCAGCGCGCCCTGCGCAGCACCCAGCGAGCACGCGGCGATGTTGATGCGGCCGCCATCGAGCCCCTTCATCGCCAGCTTGAAGCCGCCACCTTCCTCTCCCAGAAGGTGGCTGACCGGTACGCGGACGTTTTCGAAGGTGATGCCGCGGGTGGGCTGGCTGTTCCAGCCCATCTTCTCTTCCTTGCGGCCATAGCTGATGCCCGGCAGGTCGGCCGGCACCGCGATCGCGCTGACCCCGCCTGCACCGGCACCGCCGGTACGTGCCATCACCACCAGCAGCTCGGTGGCACCGGCGCCGGAAATGAAGGCCTTGGAGCCATTCAACACGTAGAACTCGCCATCGCGCACGGCGGTGGTCTTCAGCGAGGCTGCATCCGAACCGGCGCCCGGCTCGGTCAGGCAGTACGAGGCCAGCTTGCTGCCCGAAGACAGGTCATTGCCCCAGGCATCACGCAGGGCCGGTTGGCCCCACTTGGACACCATCCACGAGGCCATGTTGTGGATGCTGATGTAGGCCGCGGTCGACGGGTCGACGTTGGCGAGCTCCTCGATGACGACGGCGGCGTCCAGTCGGCTCAGGCCGCTGCCGCCCACTTCCGGGTCCATGTACAGACCGCAGAAGCCCAGTTCACCGGCCTTGGCGATCGCCTCGCGCGGAAAGATGCCCTCCGCATCCCATCGCGCGGCGTGCGGCGCCAGTTCGGCCTGTGCGAAGTCACGCGCCGCTTCGCGGTAGGCCTGCTGCGCTTCTTCCTGTTCCGTCGTCATCGAGTGGCTCATGGCTGCTCCCTGCTGTTACTTCAGGCTGATCGTGGTGTTGACGCCGTGGCTCAGCGTCTCGTCGTCGAACCAGCGCGCGGTGACGGTCTTGGTCTGCGTGTAGAACAGCACCACCTGCTTGCCGTACGGACCCAGGTCGCCCAGCTTGGAAGCGCGCGAACCGGTGAACGAGAACAGCGGCACCGGCACCGGGATCGGCACGTTGATGCCGACCTGGCCGACGTCGATGTCTTCCTGGAACCGGCGTGCTGCGGCGCCGGACTGGGTGAACAGCGCGGTGCCGTTGCCGTTCGGGTTGCTGTTGACCATGGCGATGGCCTCATCCAGCGTTTCCGCTTCGAGGATGACCAGCACCGGCCCGAAGATTTCTTCCTGGTAGATGCGCATGTCGGTGGTGACACCGGCAAAGATGGTCGGGCCGACGAAGTTGCCCTTCTCGAAACCATCGACCTGCGGCTTGCGGCCATCGAGCACCAGCTTGGCACCCTGCTCCACGCCCGAAGCGATCAGGCCTTCGACGCGATCACGGGCGCTGCAGGAAATGACCGGGCCGACGTCGGTGCCGGCGACCGTGCCACCGCTGACCTTCAGGGTCTTGGCCTTTTCGACCAGGTCCTGCACCCAACCGCGTGCTTCACCGACCAGCACCAGGGTGGAGGCGGCCATGCAGCGCTGGCCCGCCGCACCGAAGGCCGCGCCGACCATCGCATTGAGGGTCTGCTCCTTGTTGGCGTCCGGCAGCACCACGGCGTGGTTCTTGGCGCCCATCATGCACTGCACGCGCTTGCCGGCCAGCGAGGCGCGGTTGTACACGTGGGTGCCGACACGGGTGGAACCGACGAACGACACCGCCTTGATGTCCGGGTGGTCGCAGATGGCGTTGACCACTTCCTCACCGCCGTGGACCACGTTCAGCACGCCCTTGGGAATGCCCGCTTCCAGCGCCAGTTCGACCAGGCGCATGGTGACCATCGGGTCCTGCTCGGACGGCTTGAGGATGAAGGTGTTGCCGGTGGCAATGGCCATCGGGAACATCCACAGCGGAATCATCGCCGGGAAGTTGAACGGAGTGATGCCTGCGCACACGCCCAGCGGCTGCATGATCGAGTAGGTGTCCACGCCGTTGGCCACGTTGTTGGCCAGTTCGCCCAGCTGCAGGTTGCCGATGGCGGCCGCATGCTCGACCACTTCCAGGCCGCGGAACACATCGCCTTCGGCGTCCGGCAGGGTCTTGCCCTGTTCGGCGGTGAGGATGTGCGCCAGCTCGCTCATGTTTTCGCGGATGAGCTGCTGGTACTTCAGGAAGATGCGCGCACGGGTACCGATCGGGGTCTTGCGCCAGGTCTTGAAGGCCTCCTTGGCGGCAGCCACGGCGGCATCGACTTCACCGGTGGTGGCGAACGGCACCTGGGCCAGCACGTCCTGGGTGGCCGGGTTGATCACGTCCTGCCAGTGGGAGGTGGCCGATTCAACGAACTGGCCATCGATCAGCATGCGGATACGGGGCGCTGCAACAGTCATGACGACAATCCACGGGGTGCGAAAGATGCTTGGCATTATTCACAGGCCACGCCTCGATTTCCGGCCTGAATCCGCTTAATCTGGCCAATGCCCGCCACGATTCCTGTTAATTCTGTGAATTATTCAGCCCCCCAGCGCCAGCTCGGCCTGCGACTGCTGCGCCTGCGCGAGCAGCGCGGCTACAGCCAGGCCGACCTTGCCCGCGCCCTGGGGCTGTCGGCCAGCTACCTGAACCAGATCGAGCGCAACAAGCGCCCGCTGACGCCTGCGGTGCAGAAGAAGCTGGGCGAGGTGTTGGGCGATGTTTCCCCCCTGTTCGACGACGATGAGCCCGCCGCGCTGCAGGAGTCGCTGGGCGAGACCCTGCGCGATCTGGGCCTGGCCGACGTCAGCGCCACCGAACTGCGCGCGCTGGCCGGCAACCTGCCGCAGGTCAGCCGCGCGCTGCTGGACCTGCACCGCCGCCACCTGGCATTGCGCGAGCATGCCGCCGCGCTGGAGTTCCAATTGGGCGAGCCGGGTGCGGGCAGCACGTTGCCGGCGGGTGACCAGGTGCGCGAGTTCTTCAACCGCATGCACAACCACATCCCCGAGCTGGACGAACTGGCCGAGCAGTTGTTCGCCGAATGGGGGCTGGCGCCGGGACACGTGGCGCCACGGCTGCGCCAGCTGCTGGCCGACCGCCACGGGGTGCTGGTGGAAGTGGCCGCGCTGCAGGCCGGGCGCGAGAAGCGCCAGTACGATGCCGGCAGCCGTACGCTGTGGCTGCCCGACTACCTGGAGCCGGGCCAGCAGGCGTTCCAGATGGCGGTCGAGCTGGCGCTGCGTGGCTACCTGCCGCAGATCGATGCGGTGATCGCGCGCACCGGCTTCACCGACGAGGCCCGCATCGCACAGGCGCGTATCGGCCTGTCCAACTATTTCGCCGGTGCGCTGGTGATGCCGTACATGCGTTTCCTGCGCGCGGCCGAGGCCAGCGGTTATGACATCGAGCTGCTGGCGCATCAGTTCGGTGTGGGATTCGAGGCGGTCTGCCATCGATTGAGTACGCTGGCACGCCGCAGTGCGCCGGGGCTGCCGTTCTTCTTCATCCGCGTGGACCGCGCCGGCAACGTGTCCAAGCGCCACTCGGCCACCGATTTCCACTTCTCGCAGGTGGGCGGTTCCTGCCCTTTGTGGATCGTCTATGAGGCGTTCAACCAGCCCGGGCGCATCCTCACCCAGACCGCGCGCATGCCCGATGGCCGCCGCCATTTCTGGCTGGCACGGCAGGTGAGCAGCGGCCCGGTGGGACACGGCCAGCCACGCAAGACCTTCGCGGTGGCACTGGGGTGTGACCTGCAGCATGCGGATCGGCTGGTGTATTCACTGGGGCTGGACGTGCAGAGCCCGGGCAATTCGGTGTCGATCGGGCCGGGCTGCCGGGTGTGCCCGCGCGAGGACTGCATGCAGCGCGCGTTCGCGCAGTTGCCGGGGCGGTAGGGGTTGGGGGTTCGGCAGGGCTGCGCCCTGCACCTGCAGAGGCAACGTCAACGTCAACGTCAAAAGCTGGTTATCCGTGGGTGGCGGGGTGGGTCCGATTGCGGGGGACGCCGTAAACCCATCCCTGGGGGCTTGGGCGCGCCATCCATGGCGCTTACACCCCCGCAACCGGGCCCACCCCACCTTCGACAGATCTCTGCAATTTGTCGGCGTCGGATCCCGTTGCTGCGCAACGGGCTTTGACCCAATCCGGACGATCCGTTGGCTCCGTCGGATGCCGACCTTGGTCGGCACAATCCGTCGGTAGGCGAAACGCATCCAAGCATGGCGTGGCGCTACTAGTCCCAGAACACGGTCAGCACGCGATGGCCGGCGGAGGGCAGCGGCGCATCGACGTGCTGTCCATACGGCCAGCCCTCGCCTACGCCATCGCATTCCAGCCCCTGCAGCCACTCTTCAACGGTCGCCGCATCGGCGCTGGTCAGCAGGTGCACGTTCTCGGCCGCTGGCCATTCGCTGTCATCCTCCAGTGCGCTGCCCCAGTCCTGGTGCAGGCCCACGTACACACCTTCCACCTCCGGGCGCGCGGCAATGGCGGCGAAGCGGGCGTACAGTTCGGCAATCGGCGGACGGCCATAGCCCCACTGGTTCGGTGCGATGCTCTCTTCCTGGTCGTTGCCTTCGAAGTACGCCGCCAGCGGCACCACCGGGAAGTGGTCCGCGTCACGGGCATCGAGGCGTTCAAGCAGGTCCAGCAGTTCCTGGCGGGCGGACATCGGGCATTCCTTGCATGCATGAAGAGCCGGACATTCTAGGGCGCCCGCCGCTGCCTGCATTAAACCTTCCGCAGGTTCGTTGCATCCCAGTCCAACCCCATCACCGGAGACGACCATGTACGTGCTGCGCCCCTGCCTGGCCCTGCTGCTTGCTGCTGTCGCGACACCGGCGTGGGCGACCTTTTCCATTGCTGCCTGCAACGAGGCCGGCGACTGCGGCGTGGCGGTGGCCACGCACAACCTCGCTGTCGGAGGAGTGGGCGTGCCGTGGGCGCAGGCGAAGGTCGGCGCGGTCGCCAGCCAGTTCGAAACCAACCCGACCTATGGGTCGAAGGGTCTGGAACTACTGGCTACGGGTCGCTCGCCCACGCAGGTGCTGAAGCAACTGCTGGATGAGGACGGCGATTTCGATGGCACCAGCATCGCCGAGCGCCAGATAGGCCTGGTCAGCGCGCGCGGTGGCAACGCGCAGTACACCGGCGCGACCGCCCAGCAGGCCGATTGGGCCGGCGCCCAGGGCGAAGGCAACGTCAGCGTGCAGGGCAATGGATTGGCAGGGCCAGAGGTACTGGCCGCCATGCAACGCACATTCGCGGCCACCCACGGTGCGCTTGCCGCGCGCCTGTTGGCAGCACTGGAAGCGGGACAAGCGGCGGGTGGACAACGCAGCGGGCAATGGTCGGCGGCATTGCTGGTGCGCACGCCTGGCGGCGACTGGCAGGACACCGACCTGCGCGTGGATGCCGATCCGCGTGCCGTGCCGCGCCTGCGCGAGCTGTACGACATGCGGCTTTCAAATGAAGCGATCATCCGCGCCGAGCAGCAGTGGGAAAAGGGCGACGTGGCCGGCGCACGCGCGTCGCTGGCCACCTCGCTGGCGCTGGCGCATGGCTGGGACCGGACGTGGGCACGCGCGGCGCGGCTGGCGATGTCGCAGGGTGAAACCGCATTGGCCCGCGAATACCTGGCGGGATTGCGCGCGCTCAATCCGGGATGGGTGAAGCAGGAATTGGCCTTGCCGTTGTATGCGCCATTGCGCGGCGATGCGGTGGTCAAGGCGTGGCGATAACCAACGGTAGCGCCGGGCCATGCCCGGCGAGCGCAGCAGCGCACCGCGATCAATAGATCGGCGTCACCTTCATCTGTGGCAACGGCCGTGGCGAGTCGTCGGTGAGGTCGGGACCAAGGTCATCCCAGCTGCGGCCCTGCTCCACCATCAACCCCCACAGCTGCTGCGACGCCAGCCGCTTGTCTTCCGAACCCAGCTTGTACGAGGGCGGCGGCGGTGCTCCGGTGGCCACCATCGCATAGGCCGCGCGATAGGCCAGCACCTGCTGCGCCGGATCATCGGTGCGCGATATCTCCAGCGTGTAGCGCTGGTAGGCCGAGGCCAGGTTGCGCCAACGGATCCAGTAATGGTTCTCGAACGAGAACGAACAGAAGCGTGCACCAGCCAGGCTGCCCTTGTCGGCGATGCGGGTCAGCACCTCCTGTGGCATGTCCAGGTTCATGCCACCCTCGTCGCCCTGCAGGCTCACATGCACGATGCGGTCGCGATACCCCGGCGCACGCGCCTGCAGCAGGTCGCGCCAGTTCTGCATGGTGGCCACCACCGCGAACAGGAAACGGCCCAGTTCGCCGGCCGCCAACGGCGTGGCGATGGACTGGTAATGCCGCTGCCATCCATGCCGGTTCTCGGTGGGCAGGAACACCGAGCGCTCCAGCGCCTGGCGGCTGTCGCTCTCGCGCACCACCGGCTCGGGGCGTTGCGGATAGACCAGGTTGATGGCGAAGGTCGGCCAGCGCGGCAGTGCGGCATCGAACAGGTGGATCGGGAAGTTGCTGCTGATGCCGCCATCGGAGAACCAGCACACCCGGAACGCGGTGATCACCGGACCACAGGCCTGGCCCGCGCTGGTCAGCCCTTCCATGCTGTCGGCCACGTTGTGCCCGGCCTCACCTGCAGCCGTCGACGTCGGCTCGCAGCGACGTTCGCGACGCGAGGGCTCATGCAGCGGCACCGCGCTGATCAGCAGCGGGAAGCTGAGGCTCATGCGCGTGGCCACCAGTACCGGCAGCGATGCACCCTGCGGCAGGTGGTAGTAGTTGCGCCCTTCAACCTCGCGCGGTGGACCGGCATGGTCGACCATCCACTGCACCACGCCGACCGGGAACAGCTGCTCGAATTCCTCGCGCAGGAACCAGAACTGCGCGCCGCCCAACGGCAATGTGCGCGGTTCATTGTGCGACACGCAGGTGGTGATCATCTGCAGGGTGATGGCATGCGGGCTGTCTGGCTCGTCTGCGTAACGGGGCGCGTCGTGCAGGTCGGCAAAGGTCAGCGGCGCATCCATCGGCTTGCCCGACAGCTGCTGCAGGCTTTCATGCAGCCACTCGGTCAGCGCGGGCTTGTCCGCACTGCGGCTCAGCCCGCTGCACAGGCCCAGCAGGTTGCGCCGCGCCACCCGTGCCACCCTTAGCGCAGCGGCGGCCACGCCTGCGCCATAGGCACACAGCAGCGAAGGCAGCAGGGTCGCCGCGACGCCGCTCCAGCCGCCGCCCCACCAGCCCAGGCCGAGCAACAGTGCCAGCGACACCAGCACTTCCAATGGCGCGATCTGGAACACCGCGATGGCCAGGCACAGCAGCTTGCGCGGCCAGCCTGCGTTGCCGGTCAGCACCACCAGCAGTCGATATGCCGCGCGCGCGCCACTGGCCGGTTGGAACAGGCTGTAGATGAACCCGCGCCGCGACAACTGTGCCGACACCGCCGACAGGCCACCGTACCCGGCGTCACCGGGCAGGGTTTCGCCGGCCTGCTGGCGCCGGTCGCCGTATGCCGCAGCGGCCGCCACGGCAGCGGCGATCGCACCGGCCGAGGTGCCACCGATGCTCTTGAAACGGTATTCGCGGGCCAGCGCGAGCACCGCATTGGGATACACGATGCCACTGGTGATGCCACCTTTCATGACCAGATCGCAGTACTTCGCCGCCACGAGCCACCTCCCGTCTGTCGGTGCCCAGTATGGCAAGACACGCTCTCACAGCCTGAGAAGGCAGCCACAGCTTCGGCGCGTGATGGTGTCCCTTGACCAAGACTGCCAACGGGTCCACCTTGCACCTGCCGAAGGTATCCATCCTGGCGTTCATGCGAGGGGATGGATTTAAACGGGAATCCGGTGAAGGCGCTTCGCGCGCCCATTCCGGAGCTGCCCCGCAGCGGTGAATGGAAACGAATCCTGCCAACAGCACTGGGCTCGCGCCTGGGAAGCGGCAGGTAGTAGGTGGGCCAGCCGGCCCGTGTCCATCAGCCCGAATACCGGCCCCGGCCGGGGGACGCGACCGTCCCCTGACTCGACCTGGAATCTCCGCGGGGAGGTTGCCGGGGCCATCGTCGTCCTGCGCGTGCAGGCGGTGTGGCCGCGCGCGTCCTGTTCACGGTTTCCGTCCAGACCTGCTGCCCACGCCCAGATGCACCCGACGATGACCGAGCTCCAACGCCCCACCCTGACCCTTCCCGACAACGGCCAGCGCCTGTTGCTGCACTCGTGCTGTGCGCCATGCTCGGGCGAAGTGATGGAGGCGATCACTGCCTCCGGGATCGACTACGCGATCTTCTTCTACAACCCCAACATCCATCCGGTGAAGGAATACGAGCTGCGCAAGCAGGAGAACATCCGCTTCGCCGAACAGCACGGCATCCCCTTCATCGACTGCGACTACGACACCGACAACTGGTTCAGCCGTGCGCGTGGCATGGAGAACGAACCCGAGCGTGGCATCCGCTGCACGATGTGCTTCGACATGCGCTTCGAGCGCACCGCGCTGTACGCGCACGAACATGGTTACGACACCATCAGCTCATCGTTGGGCATCTCGCGCTGGAAGAACATGGCGCAGATCAACGACTGCGGTGTGCGCGCCGCCTCGCGCTACGAGGGCCTGCAGTACTGGGACTACAACTGGCGCAAGGGCGGCGGTGCCAGCCGCATGGTCGAGATCAGCAAACGCGAGCAGTTCTACCAGCAGGAATACTGTGGCTGCGTCTACTCGCTGCGCGACGCCAACCGTCATCGTCGCGAGAACGGCCGCGAACGCATCAGGATCGGCCTGCTGTATTACGGGCAGGACAATGACGCCGCCAGCGGCGATTGACGTGCACGCGAGGGGCGGCCACGCTGTTCGCCCCTCCTGCGTTGTACCGGACCTGCCATGACCACCCTGCCCGCTGATGTCGCCCTGCTGGTGATCGACCTGCAGCCGGACTTCATGCCCGGTGGCGCCCTCGCCTGCGAACAGGGCGATGCGCTGGTGGCACCGATCAACGCGCTGCTGGCCGAGCGCCGCTACCGCACCGTGGTGGCCACCCAGGACTGGCACCCAGGCGACCATGCCTCGTTTGCCAGCCAGCATCCGGGGCATCTGCCCTTTGAAGCGATCCTGCTGCACGCGCAGCCGCAGACCCTGTGGCCGGACCACTGCGTGCAGGGCAGCACCGGCGCCGCCCTGCACCCCGGCGTGGACTGGACCGTGGCCGACCTGATCCTGCGCAAGGGCACCCGCCAGCAGGTGGATTCGTACAGCGCCTTCCGCGAGAACCACGGCCCCGATGGCACGCGTCCGGCTACCGGACTGGCCGGCTGGCTGCACGAACGCGGCATCCGCGAGGTGCACGTGTGCGGGTTGGCACGCGACTACTGCGTGCTGTGGAGCGCGCAGGACGCGGTGAAGTCGGGGTTCCGGGTGAAATTCCTGTGGGAGCTGACCCGCCCGGTGACCGAGGCCAATGACGTCATGGTGCGCGATGCCCTGGCGAAGGCGAGGATCGCGATTCTGTAATTTCGCCCCTGCAGGGACCGATGGTAGTGCCGGCCGCTGGCCGGCATCTGCACAGGTTCCGTGGCTGCCGGCCAACGGCCGGCACTACCCGGGCGCGCGTGCGCTGGTATTCCTGTCGGAACTATCGGAACACCACCGTGCGGTGCCCGTTGAGCAGGATGCGGTGCTCCACATGCCGGCGTACCGCCCGCGCCAGCACCTGCGATTCGGTATCGCTGCCCAGCCGTACCAGTTCGCGCGGGGTCATCGCGTGGTCCACGCGGGCCACGTCCTGTTCGATGATCGGGCCTTCGTCCAGGTCTTCGGTGACGTAGTGCGCGGTGGCGCCGATGATCTTGACCCCGCGCGCGTGCGCCTGGTGGTACGGCTGCGCGCCCTTGAAGCTGGGCAGGAAGCTGTGGTGGATGTTGATCGCCCTGCCCGCCAGCGCACGGCACAGCGTGGGCGAGAGAATCTGCATGTAGCGCGCCAGCACCACCAGGTCGATGCGCTCGCGCTCGACCAGATCGATGATCTGCTGTTCCTGCGCCGCGCGCGTGTCGGCGTTCACCGGCAGGTGGTGGAACGGCACCTGGTAGGACGCTGCCAGTGCTGCGAAGTCGGCATGGTTGGAGGCCACCGCAGCGATGTCCACCTTCAACTGGCCGCTGTGCGCACGGAACAGCAGATCGTTCAGGCAATGGCCCTGCTTGCTGACCAGTACCAGCAGGCGCGGCCGGCGGCGGCCATCATGCAGCTGCCAGTCCATGCCGAAGTCCGCTGCCACTGCGGCCATCGCCGTGTGCACGGTGTCCAGCGGCAGGCCCGCATCGCGGTCGAAGTGCACGCGCAGGAAGAAGCGACCGCTCTCCTCGTCGCCGAACTGCTGGGCGTCGAGGATGTTGCAGCCGTGGTCGAACAACAGGCCCGACACGCGGTAGACGATGCCGGTACGGTCGGGACAGGAGAGAGTGAGGATGGAATCGGGGCGCATCGCCGGAGTGTAGGGCAGCGCACTCCCGTGGTGCACGATCATGTCAAATGCAACCATCAGTCAAAGGCAAGGCGAAGAGCGCGCATGATTGGAGCAACTTCCTCCCCCGCACCTCGCCAACCGGTTCCAGTTTCAATGATCCTACCCTCGCGAACAAGGTGAAAGACCGGAGTCTGCTGACGGTCGAAAGCCGCCCACCTCTTGTCCATGTACATCGCGCTCATCGGCAGCTCAGGATGAAGTCCATTCCATTCGGCGATGCTATCGCCGGCCCAGTGCGGGCCATTGGGCACTACCAACACCAGCTTGGCGCGGAGCCCCTGATAGGCAGGTTGGGCGACAATGCTCTGCAGGGCTCTTCGTGAGTGGCCACAACGCGGATGAACGATGGCAACAACCTGGTCTCCGCTCAGCCGTATCGAATCACGAACGAGGGAACCGTCAGCCTGGACAGCGTACACGGGCAGGCCGGGCGGGAAGCGGCCCGGAAGAACCCGAGGAAGCGCCGGGAGATTGCTGAGCCACTGCCGACGCAGCCGTTCTGCTTGGGCAAAATCGCCCCTTGCCACATGTAGTCCTATCAGCCTGCGATGATGCTCAGCGCCGGCGGTGCCGCGCTCGACCAACAGGCCGTACTGTGCCAACGCATTGCGCAGCGGTTCGGCATCCGGTACGTAGTTGGCGAACAGCGCCGCAGCCTTGAACTGGTCCTCGATGACGCGGTCCTTGTTTCTGCAGCCGACCGCACGTGATGCCCGGCGACCCGCAACGTAGATGTGCGACAGCGCCTCGATGCGATCACGTGCAGGTGCATTCAGCGTTGTCGCCTCCGCCTTCAACAGCTGTGTGTAGGTATCGACCTTACATATGGATACAGGGCTGATACTGGACGCAGCTCCTAGAACAAGCATCCATTCGAGGAGCAGCATGCGCGCTCAACAACCCGCCATGCAGACGTACTCTGTGGACTCTCTGCACGTTGCACGGGCGACACATCGATATCCCATGTGATCCTCCACGAGCTCACCGGATTGGACATACGAGCGGTGGATATCGAGATCAACCTCATTCTCGACACGCAACCCTGGCATCAGCCGGAGTGTGCGTTCGGCACCGAACAGCGACAGCAGCCGGTGGGCTTGACTGTAGCTCAGCTCGCTGGCGATGGCTTCCGTCGAGTAGCCAACCAGGCCGTTCTCGTTGAATGACAGCGAGGTCAGGAACTGCTCCAGCCCGTCCACGGACAGGAGCGTCAGCGGCGAATCCACGGGGATCACGGCGAGGTAGCTGTCCAGGCGCGCTGCGCTGGATATCTGCGCGTTCTTCTGCGCGACGAGCACCTGCTCACGTAGTGATTCCCGCACACCATCGCCCGTCTGGGCGGAAGCGGCAGCGGCAGCGGCAGCGGCAGCGGCAGCGGAGTAGGCAAGCACCAGTGCAAACAAAGAGAAGCGCGTGCAGCTCTGCATGATGAACTCCTGTATGCGGCGAACGTGCCGTGGTCAGCGTAGTGCGGGGCGTTGCGGCAGGATTGTGCGTCCGGTCTCGCAACGCCTGCATTGCAACAATTCCTATGCCACCGGCCGCCGGGGTTCGCGGGCAAAGCGGCGCTTGGGACAGACCCAAGCGATACTTGGCCTTCCGCATGGCAAGCTGGTCGGTCATGAACCTGTTGCAGCTCATTCGCAGCTTCACCCGCACCGCAGAGACCGGCAGCATTGCCGCTGCGGCGCGCACCCTTGGCATCAGCGCCACCGCCGTGGGCCAGAACATCAACCGGCTGGAGGCCCACCTGGGCGTGCGGCTGCTGAACCGCAGTACGCGCCAGCTGGCGCTGAGCGAGGCCGGCACGGTGTATCTGGCGCAGGTGCGGCATATCGAAGCCGACCTGGCGCGCGCGCAGGCGATGGTCACCGCCGGCGACGTGGAACCGGCCGGGCCCCTGCGCATCGCCAGCAGCAGCGCGTTCGGCCGGCACGTGCTGGCACCGCTGCTGCCCTCACTGCAGCAGCGGTGCCCGCAGCTGCAGCTGGAACTGCGCCTGACCGATCGCGCTGTGCAGCACGGTGCCGAGGCGGTGGATGCCAGCATCCGCATCGGTGCGCAGCTGGAGGACGGGCTGGTGGCACGTCCACTGGCACGCATCCCGTTCGTGTTCTGCGCCTCGCCGGCGTACCTGCAGGCACACGGCACGCCGCTGCAACCGGCGCAGCTGGCCGCCCATCGCGGCCTGCTGCATCGCTTTCCCACCGATGGCCGGCCGCTGCGCTGGGGCCTGCTGAAGAACGGCGAGCGGGTGGATGCCGCGCTGCCGCCGAGCATGGTCTGCGATGACATCGATGCGCTGGCCGAGCTGGCCGCCGCCGGTGCCGGCATCACCCGGCTGGCGGCGTTCGTGGCCGAGCCCTACCTGCGCGATGGTCGCCTGCAGTGCGTGTTCGGTTGCGGCACCGACTGGCAGCCGGAACCGATGGACGTCTACTTCTGCGTGAGCGACCGCCGCGATTTCACCGCCAAGATCCGCGCGCTGTTCGAGCACCTGCAGGCCGGCCTGCCGCCGGCCTGGCAAGTGTAGTACTCAGCGCGGGCTGAACACGCCGCGTGCGTCGCGCGGTTCGCAGCGCAGGTACTGCGGTGCCGGCACCACGCTGTCGCCCAGTGCAGCAGCGGCGTGCCACGGCCAGCGCGGGTCGTACAGGATGCCGCGGGCCAGTGCGATGGCATCGGCCTGGTTGTGGCGCAGGATCGATTCGGCCTGCTCCGGCTCGGTGATCATGCCCACCGCGATCACCGGCATGCGCACCTTCTTGGCCTTGATCGCCGCCGCGAACGGCACCTGGTAGCCCGGGCCAACACTGATCTTCTGGCGCTCGTGCAGGCCGCCGCTGGACACATGCAGGAAATTGCAGCCGCGCGCGTCCAGCACCTGTGCCAGCGCCTCGCTCTGCACGATGTCCCAGCCACCCTCGACCCAATCGCTGGCGGAGATGCGCACGCCTACGGCGACCTTGTCCGACACTGCGGCACGCACCGCGTCGAACACTTCCACCAGCATCCGCAGGCGGTTCGGCAGCGAGCCGCCGTAGCCATCGGTGCGGCGGTTGCTCAGCGGCGACAGGAACTGATGCAGCAGGTAGCCGTGTGCAGCATGGATCTCGATCAGCTCGAAGCCCAGGCGCTCGGCGCGCACCGCACTGGCGGCGAAAGCGGCAACGACTTCGGCAATACCGGCCTCGTCCAGTTCCTGCGGTGCCGGGTCGGCGGCATGGAACGGCAGCGGCGACGGCGCAACCGTGGTCCAGCCGAGTGCATCATCGGCCGGCAGCTGGCCACCGCCGTCCCAGGGACGATTCACCGACGCCTTGCGGCCCGCATGGCCCAGCTGCACGCCCAGCGGCATCGGCGACCAGCGGCGAACGCTGGCCAGCACCTGCGCCAGGGCCGCTTCGGTGCCGTCGTCCCACAGGCCCAGATCGGCCCAGCTGATGCGGCCGCGCGCTTCGACCGCGGTGGCCTCCAGGATCAACAGGCCCGCACCGGACTGCGCCAGGTTGCCCAGATGCATGGCGTGCCAGTCGCTGGCGCGGCCGTCTTCGGCAGAGTACTGGCACATCGGCGCGACGACGATGCGGTTGGACAGGGTCAGGGGGCCGAAGGAAATCGGCGAAAACAGCTGGCTCACGGCAGTGGGGGTGTACCAAAGGGGGTGCGTATTGCACCGCTGTGCGGCCGATAGATCAACCGTGTGGGTGGATCGCTGTTTCGTGGGAAGCCACAGACGGTCAGCGCACCCAGCCGGCCAACGCCTCGGCGCAGTCGCGCTCGTCCTTGAACTGCAGCAGATCGTCGGCACGGGTGCGGCCACGGTTCAGCGCGGCCACCGGCAGACCCGCCTTGGCCGCGGCCTGCACGAAGCGGAAGCCGGAATAGACCATCAGCGAGGAGCCCACCACCAGCACCGCATCCGCCTGCTGCAGGTGGTCGTGCACCGCAGCCACGCGCTCACGCGGCACGTTTTCGCCGAAGAACACCACGTCCGGCTTCAGCAGGCCACCGCAGTGCAGGCAGTCCGGCACAGCAAACGCGGAGAAGTCGGTTTCCAGATCGGCATCGCCGTCGGGCGCGATACCGGCCTGCAGCGATTCCCAGCCGGGGTTGGCCTGCAGCAGCCGCTGCTGCAACGCCTCACGCTCGCTGCGGCGTTCGCAGCCCATGCAGCGCACCAGGTCCAGGCGGCCATGCAGGTCGATCACGTTCTGGCTGCCCGCGCGCTGGTGCAGGCCATCCACGTTCTGGGTCAGCAGCACCTGCAGCTTGCCGCTGTCCTCCAGTGCGGCCAGCGCCTGGTGGGTGCCGTTGGGCCGGGCCTGGCCGAAGCGCGGCCAGCCCAGCAGGCTGCGCGCCCAGTAGCGCTGGCGGGTGGCGGCCTCGCCCATGAAGGCCTGGTAGGTCACCGGCGGCGTGCGCTTCCACTGGCCATCGGCATCGCGGTAATCGGGGATGCCCGAGGCGGTGCTGCAGCCGGCCCCGGTCAGCACGAACAGGCGCTGGGCGCGGTCGATGAAGTCGGTCAGCGGCGGGGTCATGACAGCCAGATGGGGGCGCATCGGCGCCCCCGCAAGCATCGGCTCAGGCCGCCGGCGCGCCGGGCAGCTGCGGCACGGTCACCGGGTGGCCATCGTCGCCCAGGGCGATCATCACGAAGTGGCCGCGGGTGCACAGCTTGCGCTCGCCGCTGTGCAGGTCCTCGGCGATCAGCTCCACCTCGACCTTCATCGAGCTGCGGCCAACCTCGACGATGCGGCCGATCGTCTCCACCATCTGGCCGATGCGGATCGGCAGCTTGAAATCGACCTGGTCGCTGCGCGCGGTCACCACGGTGCGGCGCGAGTAGCGGGCGGCGGCCAGGAAGGCGGCCTTGTCCATCCATGCCAGCGCCTGGCCGCCGAACAGGGTGCCCATGTGGTTGGTGTGGTTGGGAAAGACGATTTCGGCCATGCGCACTTCGGTCGGCGGCACGGTCTCGGGGATGGGGGTCATGGGGGCGGTTCGGGTGTGGGGTGAGACGGATTTTAAGGCAGGTAGCATGCAGGCGGCGCTACACTTCGGCACCCCCACTGTGTGAACCCACCATGCCCGCCACGTCCGACCTGCTGGCCTTCGCCCTTGTCTCGCTGGCCATGGTGCTGACACCCGGGCCGAACATGATCTACGTGATCTCGCGCTCGATCTGCCAGGGCCGCATGGCCGGGCTGATCTCGCTGGGCGGGGTGGCGCTGGGCTTCGTGTTCTACATGCTGTGCGCGGCGCTGGGCATCACCGCGCTGCTGATGACCGTGCCGTTTGCCTACGACGCGCTGCGCATCGGCGGCGCGCTGTACCTGCTGTACCTGGCGTGGCAGGCGCTGAAGCCCGGCGGCCGCTCGCCGTTCGCGGTGCGTGACCTGCCGGTGGACGGCCCACGCAAGCTGTTCGCGATGGGTTTCCTGACCAACGTGCTGAACCCCAAGGTCGCGGTGATGTACCTGTCCCTGCTGCCGCAGTTCCTGCACCCGGACAGCGAGGGCAGAGTGCTGATGCAGTCGCTGGTGCTGGGCTCCACCCAGCTGCTGGTCAGCGTGAGCGTGAACGCGGTGATCGCGATAATGGCAGGCAGCATCGCCGGCTTCCTGGCCGCCCGCCCCATTTGGCAGGCGGTGCAACGGTGGTTCATGGGCACGGTGCTGGCCGGCCTGGCCGTGCGCATGGCGGTGGATGGGCGGCGGTGATGACCCTTCCGATACCGCAGCGATACTCCTATCTCAAGAACGATGGACTTTCCTGCGTATGGACAAGCTGTGCCGGCTGTTGTTCAAGGATCGCTGCTTGCGATTGACTCAATGCATCAGCACGATGAAGCGACTCCGCTTCAGGCGCACGAAGCGCATCCATCGTATTCATGTGTCCTCGGCGATGGGCAGGATCATCCATTGCCCCCTCCACTATGAAGACCCTCTCCCCACGAGCCAGGCTTTCTGTCGGGTTGTTGAGCACAACATGGTCAACCCGCGAAAGCCCCTGCTCCTTCGCCAGTACCAGCAGGCTTGCGGACATGCGCTGACTCGACTCGTCCCACGGCTTCCCATGCTCGGTGTCCAAGCGTTCCACACCAGCCCTGATCTGCATATAGAGAGCACGGTCTGCATCGCCAAGTTCAGCTGTTGAAGAAGACACTCGATGTAGCGACGGTGAGTCGTCGGCGGGAGTGCCAACTCTCTCCGCAACTGCGGTGCGCTCGGCGTCAAGTTCTGGCTCTGGCCTGCGTCGTCGCTGCCGCTGCGAGGGCGCTATGTGCTGGTCATAATATGCGCCGTAGTAAAGCTCGTAGTTCGCATGAGGACCAACAGACGGAGTCTCCGTCTTGAAAACCTCGGCGATCTGATCCAGTGCTTGGCTACGGTTGATCCGTCCGGCCTGGAGTTCCGCCGCAATGGCTCCATATTGTTGTGGCCGGTTACCTGTGCCGGAAACGCCAATGTCCGGACCACCAGCGGCGACAATTTCGCGCTGGATCTGGACATTGCTGAGCGTCGCGGCGGCTTCTCCTCGCAACATGCTGTTTACATAGGATTGCTTGGAAGTCCGATCCGGGCCTTCGGTGAAGAGATGGTGTCCAACTTCGTGAGAAAGTGAACGTGCGATTCGGGAGCCTTGCCCAATCGCGTTTTCGTCAATAACGATCTTCTCACGGGGAACAAGATAGGTGCCCATACCGGCTTGTCCCCAGACGTTATCAAGATCGTCGCGTTCGGCCTGTGCGAGACCCGCTCGGAGTGTTGGGGATTTCGCCAGAAGCGGCGCCAACGAGGGGTCGGCCGATGGCGATGCTGGACGACGTGCGGCGCCAGGGCGCCCCCCCTCCTGCGACTGTGGCAGTCCAACTTCTTCAGTACGCTCCATGGCGCGGCTCCTTCGCAATGACAGGGGATCAGCGGTGACTGATCAGTACGCGGGTCAGTGTCACGTTGTCTGGGGCGAGACTGAGGACGACCTCAGCACCGTTCACCTTCGCGGACCAGTAAGGGCGGGAGCCAGGCGCATCGGGGTGAGGGGGGTATAGGGTGGAGTCCTCCCAGATGATCTCCTCGAGCAGAATGCTGGGTGGCGCGACATCAAATGTCAGCTTCGCATGCGCAGGATCGTCGGGAACACTTCTCAGGGTGATGTTCCGGACCTCAAGGTCGCCCAACCTTCCGCGTTCTGCGACCCGCTCGTCCCGCAGGCCCTGTCGCGTCGGTGCACCCAGGTGCGTGTGAAGTTGTTCATTCAATGCGTCGACATCATCAAAACGCACGCCTGCCAAACGCTCGATGTCGTACTTGAATCGCTCCATACCAATTTCACTCCCTGATTTGACGGACTGTCTTTGATTCAAATGATGCGAGGGGGTTGGGCGTGCACCGCTCGAACACGCTGACAGTACCAACGCTGCAATAGTGATTGTGAGGCAGCGATACCCTGCTACCCAGGGGCGGCGCCGAAGTCCACCTTTTGATGAAGAAGTGCATTTCTCGACCGATGCATCCATGAAAGTACCTCTCGCGGGAGTCCCACTTTCGCGAATCTAGCACGACGTCGGAGTCAAGCAGGTCACTGGCCGTGGGCACTCAAGCGCCGATGTGACACGTCGGCTCGGTATATCGAAGCCCTCTGCCGGGCTGGCGGTGCGCATGGCGGTGGATGGGCGGCGGTAACGCCGGGCCGCGCCCGGCGCACTGCCTGCCGCACTACGAGAACCTCCCGCGCTGCGCGCTCGCCGGGCGTGGCCCGGCGCTACCTTCAGTGCACGGTCGGTTCGGCGACCAGTTGCGCCATCGTTTCGGCGCAGCGGCGGCCGTTGACGGCCAGACACAGCATCGCGTGCGTGGCATCGGCCAGTCGCTTGCCCTGTAGCGGCGAGGTTTCGCCGTTGGCCTGCGCCAGCTGGTGATCGCACAGCAGCAGCGCCGTGCCTTCAATGCCCTGCATGAGGCGCTGCAGACGCAGCAGCAGGTGGTTGAGTTCATGCGCGTTCGTCGGATCGGTGCTCATGGTGGTGCCTCCACTACGGATCAGGCCACCGGTGAGGGTGGCGGACGATGCGTGGCTGCAATCCCGGAAAGAAGTCAGTGAAGAACCGGTGGGCTCTCGCCCTCCAACGCATCGCCCGCCATAGGCGTGCGACGGTCCACCAACCGCCACCGGACAATGCCGGCGACGGTTGATGAGCCTAACTCTGACTTCTTTCACGGGATTGCAGTCCCGGCTGCTGGTACGCCAGCAGCGCGCCATGATGTGCAGCGGAAACAGCGTGTTTCCAGTGGCTTACGCGACATGCCTGCACGTTGCGGGCGGAGCCGACGCGCAGGGTCGTTATCAACCATCGATGCGGATTACGTCATTGCGCGCGTCGCACGACCGTAAATACAAAAAACCCCGGCGGTGGCCGGGGTCTTTCGACGCAACACACCTGACCGGTTCGATCAGAAGTTCATGTCGAAGGCGACTTCGCCCTTCACGCCCACCTGGTAGGCCGAGGCGCGGCGTTCGAAGAAGTTGGTCAGTTCCTGCACGTCCTGCAGTTCCATGAAGCTCAGCGGGTTGCGCACGTTGTACTTGCGCTCCATGCCCAGGCGATGGAAATGGTTGTCGGCGCAATGCTGCAGGTACTGGCGCATGTCACGGGTGGAGATGCCTGCCACGCCACCGGACAGCACGTCCTCGGCGAACTGCACTTCACACTCGATGGCTTCGGCCAGCATGTCGTAGACATCCTGCTTCATCTTATCGTCGAACAGATCCGGCTCTTCCTCGCGGATCACGTCCACGCACTCGAAGGCGAAATCCATGTGCGCGCTTTCGTCGCGGAACACCCAGTTGGTGCCCGAGGCCAGGCCATTGAGCAGGCCGCGCGAACGGAAGTAGTACACGTAGGCGAACGCAGCGAAGAAGAACAGGCCTTCGATGCACGCAGCGAAACAGATCTGGTTGAGCAGGAACTGGCGGCGCTCGTCGCGGGTCTCGATGCGCTTCAGGTCCTGGATCGAGTCGATCCACTTGAAGCAGAAATCGGCCTTCTTCTTGATCGAGTCGATGTTCTCCACCGCGGCGAAGGCTTTGACGCGCTCGTCCGGATCCGGCAGATAGTTGTCCAGCAGGGTCAGGTAGAACTGCACGTGCAACGCTTCTTCATACAGCTGGCGCGACAGGTACATGCGCGCTTCGGGCGCGTTCAAGTGCTGGTACAGGTTCAGCACCAGGTTGTTGGACACGATCGAATCACCGGTGGCGAAGAAGGCGACCAGGCGGTGGATCAGGTGACGCTCGCCCGGCGACATCTTGCTGTGCAGGTCGCTGATGTCGATCTGGAAGTTGATCTCTTCCACCGTCCAGGTGTTCTTGATCGCGTTCCGGTACATGTCATAGAACTGCGGGTAGCGCATCGGGCGCAGGGTCAGTTCAAAACCGGGATCGAGCAGCATCTGCTTGCGGGTGGCTGATGTCATTTCTATATCTCTTCAATTTCTGCCGGGCCAAGGTGGCCCGGCGACTGGTCCAATATTAGTCCAAAACTACGCTGCGGCTGATCCGCTAAACCACCGGATCGCGATCTCCTCGCATGCCGCCTCAATGTCCTTCATCTTCCTGACGTGCGCCTTCGGCGCAACGGTCACGGATGAGGTCGGCACATCAACGACGTAACACTTGCGGTGATCCACATGCGAGTTACCTTTCTCGAGTTCCATGTAAACACGCATCGCCGTAGCAACGTACTCCGCGCCAGCTGAGGTCAAAGGCGAAGTCTTGGGAAAATGAAGCTTGAGAGCCCCTTCAATCTCGCCAGTCATCCAGTTCCGCAGATAGATATCAGGCCGGACAGATACGTACACACCAGAGATCGTCATACCTTGGGAAGTCGTACCTGGCATAGACACAGCAATGCAGTCACCGAGATCAATGTCACCAACAGCCTCAATAAAGCTCTCAATGGCGTCGGCCGAGGCGATTCGATCATTGATCGCGAACTCAGAACCCTCGCGGCTCTTGCGAAGCCGAGAAGCCACGGATAACAACCCGGCACGATCACTCATACCGGAGACGACGAAATCAACAATCGCCTCTCGAGCATCTTTGTAGCGCGCAGCAATAAAGGGCTGCGGTGTCCGTTGATCTGAAACAATACGTTTACGTCGCGACGGGGTCGGCGCCGTCATGTATTCACCAAGCTTATTCAAACTGATTCGAGGATCTTGCATTAGCTAACTCCTTGGAATCGTGCTGAGATTGTTTGTACAACCGATGACTAAGCTATCTAGAAGGGCTGGGCTACTTGAAGTAGCCCAGCTAGGTCCTGCTATCGAGCCTTGTTCGACTGTGACACCAAGCTTGCTGCCAATGTACGCGTGGTGGCAGACGATCGATCGTTGTTCAATGCGCGGCCTGCACGCTCTTCCATTCGAGCTCCGGTTTGACTGGCAGTCCCACGCTGAGCCAACACCGAGGCAGCGAGAGATCGCTCAAGTCCGGACGAGCTTCCATTGTTGAGAGTCCGTGCCGCCAACGAGGCAGCCGAAGCGGAGCTAGTTTTAGTATTTCTACTCATGATCAAGCCTCTTAACGATTCAGGGGGCTTGGTCTCGAATCTTGATCTGCGTCTAACCTTTTCGAATTGCAGAAAAGGTATAGTTGTCGAACTTCCTAGACGAAGTAGCAGAGCAAGAACACCCTGACCAAACGTTGGATGTTTTGTGAAGCATCAGAAGGGCCCCGAGTTACCGCTCGGGGCCCTTCTTTTTTACTGGCAGGCTTCGCAGGCTTCCGGGTTCTCCAGCGAGCAGGCGATGGCCTCCTCCGGGCTGAACACCTTTTCCGGCGCAACGCTGGCCGTGTGGCTGACGGTGGTCTTGGCGATCTTGGTGGCCGGACGCGAACGCAGGTAGTAGGTGGTCTTGATGCCCTGCTTCCAGGCGTACATGTACATGGAGGACATCGCGCCGATGCTCGGGCTTTCCATGAACAGGTTGAGCGAGGCGGACTGGTCGATGAAGGCGCCACGGTCGGCGGCCATGTCGATCAGCGAACGCATCGGCAGTTCCCATGCAGTGCGGTAGACGTGGCGCAGCGTTTCCGGAATCTGGGTGATGGCCTGGATCGAGCCGTCGGCCAGCTTGATCGCATCGCGCATTTCCGGGGTCCAGTGGCCCAGCTTCTTCAGCTCGTTCACCAGGTAACGGTTCACCTGCAGGAAGTCACCGGACAGCGTCTCGCGCTTGAACAGGTTGGACACCTGCGGTTCCACGCACTCGTAGCAACCGGCGATGGAGGCGATGGTGGCGGTCGGGGCAATCGCGATCATCAGCGAGTTGCGCAGGCCGTGTTCCTTGATGCGCTCACGCAGGGCATCCCAGCGCGCGGAGTCTTCCGGCACCACGTTCCAGGCATCGAACTGCAGCTCGCCGCTGGCCGCACGGGTGTCGGCGAAGGACGGGTGCTTGCCGCGTTCCTGGGCCAGTTCGACCGAGGTTTCCAGCGCGTGGAAGTAGATGGTCTCGGCAATCTTCTTCGACAGCGCGCGGGCTTCGGCGCCATCGAACGGCAGGCGCTTGCGGAAGAACACGTCCTGCAGGCCCATGCAGCCCAGGCCGACCGGACGCCAGCGCAGGTTGCCGCGACGTGCCGATTCGATCGGGTAGAAGTTCAGGTCGATCACGCGGTCCAGCTGGCGCACAGCCAGGCGCACGGTGTCGGCCAGCTTGTCGAAATCGAACTCGCCGTTGCCGTCGAAGTGGTTGCCCAGGTTGATCGACCCCAGGTTGCACACCGCGGTCTCTTCAGCCGAGGTGACTTCCAGGATTTCGGTGCACAGGTTGGACAGGTGGATCACGTTGCCAGCGCGCAGGGTCTGGTTGCTGGCGCGGTTGCACTTGTCCTTGAAGGTCATCCAACCGTTGCCGGTCTCGGCCAGGGTGCGCATCATCCGCGAGTACAGCTTGCGTGCGGAGATGGTGCGATTGGCCTTGCCCTGTGCTTCGGCCTGCAGGTAGGCGGCCTCGAAGGCTTCGCCGAACAGGTCGGTGAACTCGGGCACCACGCGCGGATCGAACAGCGACCATTCCTGGTCCGATTCGACACGCTTCATGAACAGGTCCGGGATCCAGTTGGCCAGGTTCAGGTTGTGCGCACGGCGCGATTCGTCGCCGGTGTTGTCACGCAGCTCGAGGAAGTCCTCGATGTCGGCATGCCAGGTTTCCAGGTACACACAGGCCGCGCCCTTGCGCTTGCCACCCTGGTTCACCGCAGCCACCGACGAATCCATGGTTTTCAGCCACGGCACGATGCCGTTGGAGTGGCCATTGGTCGACTTGATCAGCGAGCCACGCGAACGCACGCGGGTGTAGCTGACGCCGATGCCGCCGGAGAACTTGGACAGCTGGGCGATGTCGCCGTACTTGGAATAGATCGATTCCAGCGAATCCTGCGGCGAGTCCAGCAGGAAGCACGAGGACAGCTGCTCGTGGGTGGTGCCGGAGTTGAACAGGGTCGGGCTGGACGGCAGGTAGTCCAGGTTGCCCATGCGCTTGTACAGCGCCAGGGTTTCCGGCACGTCCTCGCTCAGCGCGCTGGCGATGCGCAGGAAGAACTGCTGCGGGGTCTCGATCACCTTGCGGGTGTGCGGATGACGCAGCAGGTAGCGGTCGTACAGGGTACGCAGGCCGAAGTAATCGAAGTTCAGGTCCAGCGAGATATCGATGGCATCGTTGAGCTTGCGTGCGTTGGTCTGCACGAAGTTCAGCAGGCGGTCGTTGATCAGGCCCACTTCGTGGCCACGACCCACCGACTGCGAGAACGCGTGGATTTCCTGGTTGGACACTTCCTTGGCGATGAAGTTGGCCAGCAGGCGCGCGGCCAGGCGGCCGTACTCGGGTTCTTCACCGATCAGCAGCGCCGCAGTGCGGATGGACAGTTCGTCCAGCTCCTGCGTGGTGGCGCCGTTGTACAGGCCGGAAATGGTGCGGGTGGCCACACGCATCGGATCGACGGCGTGCAGGCCTTCGGAGGAACGCTGCACCGCGCGGACGATCTTGTTCAGATCCACCAGCTCGGTCGTGCCATTGCGCTTGGTCACACTCATCGCGTTGGACGTCGGCGGCGACGTCAACAGGAATTCGCTTTCCTTCTCGATGGTGGCGCTGGTCTCGGTGGTCACGGCGTGTGTCCTCTTGGCGTGATGGATGGTGGCTCGGTGCATCGGATGACGCGGCCCGGGACGTGACACCCCAGAGTGGCAGACCGGTGTCGCAGGAATTGAGACCTGCGCCTGTGGCTGCTGCTGGCAGTGCTGACCGGTGCCGCTGCGGGCGTGGAGGGGCATCACCGGAGGCTCCGGCGATCCATTCCGTGGACCCGGCGGCTTGGGGTCCCCAACGCCGACAGCCACAAGATAGTGGGGGTAGCTGGGTCCGTCAACGCCAAATGTAGTGAAATTCGGCAATCCCTTGCGCCGCAAGGATCGTGCCAGCGGCGCCCGGTTTGGACGCTTTGGACCTGCTGGAACGGGCTGCGCAGTCAAGCCCGAAAAGCGTCGTGGTAGCGGTAATCAGCACCCCACCAGCAGAACAATGCCAGCTTCACATGACAGGACCACGCAGGCGAGGGACAAGTCTGTGGATAGGTGGTGGGCAGACAGTGGGCAGCCGGTGGACGGGGCGGCATCAGGTAGTGCCGGCCGCTGGCCGGCAACATCATGCCCATTGGAAACATCGAGCAGATGCCGGCCAGCGGCCGGCACTATCCCTCACGCCCGGTGCGGGGTACCCAGGTACTCGGCGCTCTGCATTTCGATCAGGCGCGAGGCCGTGCGCTCGAACGCGCCCTGCAGCCGGGTACCGGTGTACAGCTCGACCGGTGAAGTACTGGCGGTGCAGACCAGATTGACGTGGCGGTCGTACAGCTCGTCGATCAGGTTGACGAAGCGGCGCGCGGCATCCTCGTTCAGGCGATCAAAGGCCGGAATGCCGCCCAGCAGCACGGTGTTGAACTCGTGCGCGATCTCGATGTAATCCGACGGCCCACGCGGGCCTTCACACAGCGCGGCGAAGTCGAACCAGGCAATGCTCTTGCCACGCGCACGCACCGGGATCTTGCGGCTCTCGATCTCGATGTTGCCCGCCTTGGCCGGTTGGCCGCCGCTCAGTTCGCCCCAGCGCGTGGCCAGCCAGGTGTCACTGTCGGCGGCCAGCGGCGCGCGGTACACCGGCGAACGGGTCAGCGCGCGCATGCGGTAGTCCTCGGTGCCTTCGGCGTACAGCTCCACGCAGTAGCGCTGCAGCAGGCCGATGGCCGGCATGAAGCTCTCGCGCTGCAGGCCGTTGAGGTACAGGTTTTCCACCGCCGTGTTGGAGGTGGTGACCAGGGTCACGCCCTCGGCGAACATCCGCTCCAGCAGGCGCGCCAGCAGCATGGCATCGCCGATGTCGGTGACGAAGAATTCGTCCAGCACCAGCACGCGCAGGTTGCTGCGCCATTCCTGGGCGATCTTCGCCAGCGGATCGCTCTGGCCCTGGTGCTCGCGCAGGCGCTCGTGAACGTTGCGCATGAACCGATGGAAGTGGGTGCGGTACTTCTGCTTGATCGGCAGGCCGTCGTAGAACAGGTCGACCAGGAAGGTCTTGCCGCGGCCGACTCCGCCCCAGAAGTACAGGCCCTTGACCGGCTCGGGTTTCTTCCAGAACGAGGACAGGCGGTCCAGCCAGCCGTCCTCGGCGCTGTCCACCAGGGCCAGGTGGATCCGGTCCAGCTCGGCCAACGCCGCATGCTGGGCCGGGTCGTTCTGCCAATCGCCGCGTTCCACCCCGGCCGCGTAGCGCTGCGTCGGGGTCAGTTCCACCTCGCTCATGCCGCCGTGCCCAGCCAATGCTTGACGCCGTGGGTGAGCGCGCCGCGCAGGTCGATCAACTTGCGGTGGAAGAAGTGACTGGTGTCCGGCATGCGCACCAGCTCATGCGGCGCATCGAGGGTGTCCAACCACTGGTAGACGGCCTGCGGGTCGACAATTTCATCCTGCTCGCCCTGGATCACCAGCCAGCGGGCCGGCGGCGCAATGCCGCCGAAGTCCCACCGGCCCGCCGGCGGCGCGATCGAGATCAGCGCTTCGGGCTGCAGCTCGGCGGCGGCCTTCAGTGAAACGAACGCACCGAAGCTGAAGCCGGCCAGCCACAGTCGGTCGTCGGGACGCTGCTGGCGGACCCAGGCGGTAACAGCCTTCAAATCCTCCTGCTCGCCCAGGCCATGGTCGAATTCACCGGCAGAACCGCCGACGCTGCGGAAGTTGAAGCGCACCGTGGCGATACCCAGCTCGCGCAGGGTAGTGGCGGTCATGGTGACCACCTTGTTGTGCAGGGTGCCGCCTTCGGTGGACAGCGGATGGCAGATGACGGCCACGATCGGCTGCATCGGCACATCGGCCTTGGGCAGGTCGACGACCACTTCCAGCGGACCAACCGGGCCATCCAGCACCAGGCATGCGGTTTCGCCAGCGGCGACAGGGAACGAGGGCTTGTGCATGGCACCATGATAACGTCCCCCGCCCCAGCCCTGTGCCCGCCCCATGTTCTACCTGTCCCTGGCCGTGATCTGCAGTGTGCTGGTTTCGGTGTTGTTGAAGCTGGCTGGCCGTCGCCAGCTGGATGTTGCACAGATGGTGACCTGGAACTATCTGGTCGCCGCGACGATGACAGCAGTGGTGTTGCAGCCGCCGCTGGACGCCTTGCGCGCCCCGCATGCGCCGTGGGTTTCGCTGCTGGCACTGGCGGTGGTGCTGCCCTCGATCTTCCTGGTGCTGGGCCGCGCGGTGGCGGTGGCCGGCATCGTCCGCAGTGACGTGGCGCAGCGCTTGTCGCTGCTGCTGTCGCTGGCGGCGGCGTTCCTGTTCTTCGGGCAGACCGCAACGCCGTGGAAGCTGGTCGGGCTGGGCCTGGGCCTGCTGGCGATGGTGGCCATCAGCCTGCGCCCGCGCGGTCCCGCGGTGGCCGCTTCAGCCGGCGGCTGGGGCTGGTTGCTGGGCGTGTGGGCCGGCTTTGCGGTGGTGGATGTGCTGCTGAAGCAGGTGGCGCTGTCGGGCACGCCGTCGATGGCCGCGGTGCTGGCCAGTTTCAGCGTGGCCTTCATGCTGATGCTGGCGCTGCAGTTGTGGCGGCATTTCAGTGGGCGCAGCCGCCTGGCCTGGCGCAACCTGGGTGCGGGTGCACTGCTGGGCCTGCTCAATGGCGGCAACATCCTGTTCTACGTGCATGCGCACCAGTCGATGCCGGACAGCCCGGCCACCGTGTTCGCCGGCATGAACATCGGCGTGGTGGTGCTGGGTGCGCTGGTGGGTGTGTTCGCCTTCGGCGAGCCGACCACGCGCTGGAACCGGGCCGGCCTGGCGCTGGCGGTGCTGGCGATCGGGTTGATCGCCTGGGGGTAAGTGATGCCCGGGGTCAGAGCCATTCCGTGGGAATGGGATCCGACCCCGGCGAGGACTTACTTGTCGAAGCCCAGCAGCAGCGGGTCGTGGTCGGAGCTGCGCCACGGGCCCTGCACGTTGCGGCCCTGGTAGCCGCTGGCGTCCTGCTCGTCGGCATTGCTGTGCCACTCGGCGGCGCCGGCGAGGCGCTTGGCCATGGTCGGGCTGAGCAGCGCGTGATCGAGGCGGCCGGTGTAGCCGTTGTAGACGTAGCTGTAGGGCTGTTCGACCTTGGCCACCTTGAAGGCATCTTGCCAGCCCAGGTCGTGCAGGGTACGGATCGGATCTTCCATCGCGTAGGCGTTGAAGTCGCCCATCAGCACCACGTCCTTCACCTTCAGGCGCGCGGCTTCGGCCTGCACCCAGGTGTGGAGCTGCCTGGCCGATTCCACGCGGGTGGCGTTCCAGCAGCCCTGCCCGTCATTGCGGTCGGCGTCGGCGCCACTGGCATCACGGCAGCCCTTGGACTTGAAGTGGTTGGCGACCACCATGAACGGTGCGCCCTTGCCCTGGAAGGCCTGTGCCAGCGGCGCACGGCTGTGTTCGACGAAGGGACCGTCGAGCTTGGTCAGCGGCGTGCCGAGCGGCTTGAATTCGCTCTTGCGGTAGATGATGCCGACGCGGATCGGATTGCTGCCGGGGCCTTGCCCCGCATCAACGAATGCCCACTGCTTGTCCGCCGCGAGACCGGCATTGAGTGCATCCACCAGTTCGGCGATGGCCGACTGCGGTCCGTAACCATCGTTCTCCAGTTCCATCAGCGCGGCGATATCGGCACCCAGCGCGTTGACGGTGGCGACCAGCTTGCCGACCTGCGCCTTGTGCTCGTCCAGCGTGCGCGCGCCGCGCAGGGTCGGGAATCCACCGCCCTGACCGTCGCCGTTGAAGAAGTTCTCCAGGTTGAAGGCGGCGATGTGCAGGCGGCCGGGCACGGTCGGCACGGCCGGGCGCTGCAGTTCCGGCAGCTTCAGTACACCGTCGACCTGCAGGCTGGGGCGACCCTGTGCATCTACGCGCACGGTGCCTTCCACGTTGCGCAGCTGCATGCCGGTACGCAGCACCGGATTGCCCGGCAGGTAACCGACGCTGGCCGGATCACGCGCATCGCTGCCATCGTCCAGCAGCAGGCGGCGGCGCTGGTTGTCGGCCATCACCTGTTCGATACCAGCGCTGCCGGGCGCGGCCACTTCGGTCGGCTGCCACAGGCGGCCATCGAAGGCGACGGTGAGCTGGCCGAAGCGTTCCAGGCCATCAGTGCCGGCCAGGGTGAGCGGCGCGGCGATGCGCACGTGCTGCCCATCCAGTGCACGCCAGTCGGCCGGCGCGGCGGCCAGGGTGACGGTGGCGGGGCTGCGTGGCGCAGGCGCCGAGGTCGGCGCAACCTGCGGCTGGGCCTGGGCGAAAGCGGATGCCGGCATCAGCAGGGACAGGGCAAGGGCGAGGGAACGGCGACGCATCGACAGACGACTCCACGAAAGAGGCGCACAGACTAACCCTGAAATGCGAAACCCCGCCTGGGCGGCGGGGTTCCGGCCTTGGTGGGCAAAGCCGGGAAGTGCCGGCCGCTGGCCGGCAACCTCATGACCTTCATGCGATGCGTGGCTGCCGGCCAGCGGCCGGCACTACCAAAGATCATGAGGCTGCCGGCCAGCGGCCGGCACTACCAGCGGACGCGGCGGCGTCCGCTACTTCAGATTGCCCAGCATCCAGTCCACGGTGGCGTGGATCTGCTCCTCGGTGAGCGCCGGGTTGCCGCCCTTGGGCGGCATGATGCCGCCGTCGGGGCCGGTGTAGCCCTCGATGGCGTGCTTGTAGAGGGTGTCCTTGCCCTGCGCCAGGCGCTTGTCCCAGTGCGAGTGGTCCAGCGTCGGCGCCATGCCCACGCCGGTGGTATGGCAGGCGGTGCACAGGTTGTCGAAGATCACCTTGCCGTCCTTGGTACCCCCGTAGGCCACCTGCGAGGCGGCCTTGGCCAGCGCGGCGGCATGCGCAGCAGCCTGCGCGGCCGCGCCGGTGCTGCCGGCGTACACCGCACCGGTAGGCGAAATGCGCTGTTCGGTGCGTTTGGCGGCGGTGGGCGACACCTCGGGCGGAATCCGGGTGTGGATGAACGCGGCCAGGAGGATCAGACCGAGGGTGATGGCCATCAACAGCGCGATCACCATGGAGAAGCGTTTCAGGAACTCCAGATCGTAATTCCGCACTCTTCGTTACCCCTGGCTGATAGTCGTTGGACCACGGCTGAGCGACTGCGTGATGGGCCGAGTATAGAACGCACGCCGCGCACGACAACAGGCGTCAGGGCTGGTGCGGCGCAGCATGCGGCGGCACCCCGACGAACGCGCAACAGCGGCATCACCCTGCGCCAACAGCCCGCAGGCAGAAACTGCAGATGGCCTCGACCAGCGCGTCTTCGTCGCGGTGCGCTTCGCGGCTGGGCGCGGTCGGGCCGACCATCGCTTCGGTGAAGGCACCCACCAAGCAGGCGGCGGCAGCATGCGCGTCCTGCGCCGGCAGTTCACCGGCGGCCACGCCCTCTTCCACCAGGCGCAGGAACACGTCACCGAAGGCACGGCGGCCGCGCATGCGCTCGGCTTCCACATCCGGATCCACCGGCTCGACGATGAAGGCATGGGCCAGGCCCGGGCCGGCCAGGGCGCGGCGGACGAAGGCGGTGATGGCCTGGCGCAGGCGCACGCTGGCCGGCTGCGGCGCACTGGCGATGCGTTCCATGATCGCCACCTCGTGGGCCACGGCAGCATTGAGCACCTCCACGAACAACTCGGCCTTGGACGGGAAGTGGCGGTAGATCAAGCCGGTGGAGACCCCGGCCTGGGTGGCCACGGCGGTTACCGGCGCGTTGCGCCAGCCGCCGGTGGCGACCAGTTCGCGGGTGGCCAGCAGGATCCGTTCACGGGCCCCGGCCAGGCGTTCTTCCATCAATGCTGAGCGTTTGTAGGCCATGTTCTGAGTCTGGTTTCAATTTTTGAATTTGTATTCACTTCTTACCCGAACCCCGCTACGCTGGGGTCCAATCGCCCGCGCGGGCTGCTGCTGTGAACAGCGGCCCGCTTCCCCTTCCGGGTGCGTCCATTCCCCACCTTCCCTCGCGGAGCCATCGCAATGCACGTGCCATCCCTGAACTTCGACCTCGGCGAAGATATCGACCTGCTGCGCCAGAGCGTGGCCCATTTTGCCGCTGCCGAGATCGCGCCGCTCGCGGCCGAGGCCGACGCGACCAACCAGTTCCCGTTGGCACTATGGCCCAAGTTGGGCGAACAGGGCCTGCTGGGCCTGACCGTGGAAGAAGAATACGGCGGCACCGGCATGGGCTACCTGGCCCACGTGGTGGCGATGGAAGAAATCTCCCGCGCCTCCGGCGGCATCGCCCTGTCCTACGGCGCGCACTCGAACCTGTGCGTGAACCAGTTGCGCAAGAACGGCACCGAAGCGCAGAAGCAGCGCTTCCTGCCGGACCTGTGCAGCGGCGCCAAGGTCGGCGCGCTGGCGATGAGCGAACCGGGTGCGGGTTCGGACGTGGTGTCGATGAAGCTGCGCGCGGACAAGCGCGGCGACCGCTACGTGCTCAACGGCAACAAGATGTGGATCACCAACGGCCCCGACGCCGACGTGCTGGTGGTGTACGCCAAGACCGATGTCGAAGCCGGCGCCAAGGGCATCACCGCGTTCCTGGTCGAGAAGGGCATGAAGGGTTTCTCCACCGCGCAGAAGCTGGACAAGCTGGGCATGCGCTCCTCGCCCACCTGCGAACTGGTGTTCCAGGACTGCGAGATTCCCGAAGAAAACGTGCTGGGGGCGGTCGGCGGCGGGGTGCGCGTGCTGATGTCCGGCCTGGACTACGAGCGCGTGGTGCTGTCCGGCGGCCCGCTGGGCCTGATGGCTGCAGCCATGGACGTGGTCATGCCGTACGTGCACGAACGCCACCAGTTCGGTGAGCCGATCGGCAGCTTCCAGCTGATCCAGGCCAAGATCGCCGACATGTACGTGGGCCTTGGTGCCTGCCGCGCCTATGTGTATGCCGTGGCGCGCGCCTGCGACCAGGGCCGTACCACCCGCCAGGATGCGGCCGGCGCGATCCTGTACGCCGCCGAGAAGGCCACGTGGCTGACCGGCCAGGCGATCCAGATCCTTGGCGGCAACGGCTACATCAATGAATATCCGACCGGCCGCTTGTGGCGCGACGCCAAGCTGTATGAAATCGGCGCCGGCACCTCGGAGATCCGCCGCATGCTGATCGGCCGCGAACTGTTCCAGCGCACCCTGTAAGGCACCCCATGAGCATCCTAGGCAGCCAGCTGCAACCGGGCAGCGAAACGTTTGAAAGCAACCGCGCGGCGATGCAGGCCATGGTCGACGACCTGCACGCCACCCTCGCCCGCACCGCCCTGGGCGGCAGCGAGGCGGCGCGCGCCAAGCACACCGCACGCGGCAAGCTGCTGGTGCGTGACCGCATCGATGCGCTGCTCGACCCGGGCAGCGCGTTCCTGGAGATCGCACCGCTGGCCGCACACGGCATGTATGACGATGCCGTGCCCGCCGCCGGCGTGGTCGCAGGCATTGGCCGGGTGAGCGGCGTGGAGTGCGTGATCGTGGCCAACGATGCCACGGTCAAGGGCGGCACCTATTACCCGGTGACAGTGAAGAAACACCTGCGCGCGCAGGAGATCGCCGAGCAGAACCACCTGCCGTGCATCTACCTGGTCGATTCCGGTGGTGCTTTCCTGCCGCTGCAGGACGAGGTGTTCCCCGACCGCGACCATTTCGGCCGCATCTTCTACAACCAGGCCAATCTCTCCGCGCAGGGCATCCCGCAGATCGCCTGCGTGATGGGCAGCTGCACCGCCGGTGGTGCCTACGTGCCGGCGATGAGCGACGAGACGGTGATCGTGCGCGAGCAGGGCACCATCTTCCTCGGCGGCCCGCCGCTGGTGAAGGCGGCCACCGGTGAAGTGGTGACGGCCGAAGAACTGGGCGGTGCCGACGTGCACACGCGCATTTCCGGCGTGGCCGACCACATGGCCGACAACGACCTGCAGGCGTTGGCACGGGTGCGCGCGATCATCGCCCAGCTCAACTGGCGCAAGCCCGAAGCCGCGATGGCACTGCAGCCGGTGGAAGAACCGCTGCTGCCGGCGCACGAACTGTACGGGGTGATCCCGGCCGATACGCGCAAGCCCTACGACGTGCGCGAAGTGATCGCGCGACTGGTCGACGGCTCGCGCTTTGATGAGTTCAAGCCGCGCTATGGCGCCACGCTGGTCACCGGCTTCGCCCATCTGCACGGCTATCCGATCGGCATCATCGCCAACAACGGCATCCTGTTCTCCGAGTCCGCGCTGAAGGGCGCGCACTTCATCGAGCTGTGCACCCAGCGCAACATTCCGCTGGTGTTCCTGCAGAACATCACCGGCTTCATGGTCGGCCGCAAGTACGAACAGGGTGGCATCGCCAAGGACGGCGCCAAGCTGGTGATGGCCGTGGCCTGCGCCAAGGTGCCCAAGTTCACCGTGGTGATCGGCGGCTCGTTCGGTGCCGGCAACTACGGCATGTGCGGCCGCGCGTACTCGCCCAACTTCCTGTGGATGTGGCCGAACGCACGCATCGGCGTGATGGGCGGCGAACAGGCCGCCAGCGTGCTGGCCACGGTCAAGCGCGATGGCATCGAAGCCAAGGGTGGGCAGTGGCCGGGCGAGGAAGAGGAGGCGTTCAAGGCACCGATCCGCGACCAGTTCGAGCAGCAGGGCCACCCGTACTACGCCAGTGCGCGCCTGTGGGACGACGGCGTGATCGATCCGGTCGATACCCGCCGGGTACTGGCCCTGGCCCTGTCGGCCAGCCTCAACGCTCCCCCGCAGCAGACGCGCTTCGGCGTGTTCCGCATGTGACCTGTGCCATGACCGAGTCTGTTGCCATGTTCAGCAAAGTCCTGATCGCCAACCGCGGCGAGATCGCCTGCCGCGTCATCGCCACCTGCCGCCGCCTCGGCATCGCCACCGTGGCGGTGTATTCCGATGCCGACCGCAATGCGCGCCACGTGCGGCTGGCCGACGAAGCCATCCACATCGGCCCGGCGGCCGCGCGCGAGAGCTACCTGCGCAGTGATGCCATCCTCGATGCCGCACGCCGCACCGGCGCGCAGGCCATCCATCCCGGCTACGGCTTCCTCTCCGAGAACGCCGACTTCGCCGACGCCTGCGTCGCGGCGGGGATCACCTTCATCGGTCCGCCGGCCAGTGCGATCCGCGCGATGGGCGACAAGAGCGCGGCCAAGGCCTTGATGGCCAAGGCCGGCGTGCCGCTGACGCCGGGCTACCACGGCGACCAGCAGGCGCCGGCGTTCCTGCGCACCCAGGCCGACGGCATCGGCTATCCGGTGCTGATCAAGGCCAGCGCCGGCGGCGGCGGCAAGGGCATGCGCAAGGTCGAGCGCAGCGAGGACTTCGTCGATGCGCTGGCCAGCTGCCAGCGCGAGGCGGCCTCGGCGTTCGGCAACGACCACGTGCTGGTCGAGAAGTATGTCGAGCGCCCGCGCCATATCGAAATCCAGGTATTCGGCGGTGGCCAGGGCGAGGCGGTGTATCTGTTCGAGCGCGACTGCTCGGTGCAGCGACGCCACCAGAAGGTGCTGGAAGAAGCGCCGGCCCCGGGCATGAGCGCCGACCGCCGCGCCGCGATGGGCAAGGCCGCCGTCGATGCCGCGCGCGCTGTGGGCTACGTCGGTGCCGGCACGGTGGAGTTCATCGCCGGCCCGGACGGCGATTTCTACTTCATGGAAATGAACACCCGGCTGCAGGTCGAACACCCGGTCACCGAGTTCATCACCGGCACCGACCTGGTGGAATGGCAGCTGCGCGTGGCCGCTGGCCAGCCGCTGCCCAAGCGCCAGGACGAACTGGCCATCCACGGCCACGCTCTCGAAGCACGCCTGTATGCCGAAGATGCCGACCGCGGCTTCCTGCCCTCCACCGGCACCCTGCGCCGCCTGCGCCTGCCGACCCCGTCGGCCAACGTGCGGGTGGACACTGGTGTGGAAGAAGGCGACAGCATCACCCCGTACTACGACCCGATGATCGCCAAGCTGATCGTCTGGGACGTGGACCGCGACGCCGCGCTGCGGCGCATGAGCCAGGCCCTGGCCGACTGCCAGGTGGTGGGCGTAACCACCAATGCCGGTTTCCTGCGGCGCCTGGTGCAGACCGACTCGTTCGCCAACGCCAAGCTGGATACCGCGCTGATCGAGCGCGAGCAGGCCGCACTGGCGGTCACCGGTGACGGTGAGCAGGCGCTGTGGGAACTGGCAGCGATCGCCGCGGTGGCAAGCACACCGGCCGCTGCCGCCGATGTGCGCGACCCGCATTCGCCGTGGCAGGCACAGGATGGTTGGCGGTTGGGCGCCCCTGCCGCGCGTGTGGTGCCACTGCAGCAGGGAGAGCGGGCGCACACGCTGAAGGTGTGGGCCACGGCCGATGGCTGGCGCGTGCAGTGCGATGACGCCGCGCCGAAACAGGTCGTCGGCCATGCCGATGGCCACACCCTGTTGGTGCAACTGGACGACCGTCGCTGGCGGTTGCAGCTGCAGCGCGACGGCGACCAGCTGTATCTGTTCGGCAGCGATGGCCAGCACCGCTTCACCCTGCACGACCCGGTGGGCGAATCGGAACAGGCCAGCGCCGACGCCGGCAGCCTGCTGGCACCCATGCCCGGCAGGATCGTGGCAACGCTGGTGGCGGCAGGCACGCAGGTGAAGCGCGGCACGCCGCTGGTGGTGCTGGAAGCGATGAAGATGGAACACACCCTGCAGGCACCGGCCGACGGTACGGTGAAGGGTTATCGCGCCAAGGCGGGTGACCAGGTGGGCGACGGTGCGGTGCTGGTCGATTTCGAAGCGGCGTGATGCCGTCCGGTCACGCGTTGTCGATCAACGCGTGACCGGCCACACCTGGCCAAGCGGGTCCAGTTCGGCCGTCACACGCTCGGCTGCACGCCAGCCCACGCCACAGACCGCCAGTACGCCCTCGGCCATCGGCTGCAGGCCCAGCGCCCGCTCGGCCTCGACCTCGTTGATCGCTGCGGTGACGAATGCGCCCAGCCCCTGCACGGTTGCCGCGCTGTAGAGCGCTTGCGATACGTGGCCGGCATCCAGGGTAATCGCGCGATAGGCTTTGGCGTGGCCACGGTACTTCCAGAACATGCGCTCGAAGCGGCACACCAGGATCAGCTGCACCGGGGCGTTGGCGAACCAGTGCTGACCGGCCAGCAGGCGTTGGCAGAAGCTGTCCAGGTCGCCGGGCGGCACCGCTATCGGGCCCAGTTCGTGTGCGGTGGCATGGTAGTGATAGAGGCCCGGCGGCAGTCCTTCCACATTGCGCGCCACTACATACGCTTCCAATGGATGCAGGCTGCCGGCCGATGGAATGTTCTTCTTGAGGAAGCGCACACCGGGTTCGGTTTCCACCTGCGCCTGCGCCATCAGCACCTGCTGCAGCAGCCGGGCCAGCATCGGCAACGGCACGGAGCGCGCACCGTCGAAGTTGCGGCAGGTCGCACGCGCCTGCAGCTGCGCCTGCATCGGGTCCTCGTCACAGCGTGGCAAGGGCCGTGCACCGGGCAGCCGGGCCGGCGCTTCGGCGGGCGGCGGGCCGAAGCTGCGCACCAGGTCCTGCGCGGTCATAAGCTGGCTGCGCTCCATGTCGCCGACACTGTCCACGCCATCCCATCGCGAGTGCTGGTAGTGCAGCGCCGATAGCGGCCACCATTGGCTGTCACGTACCTGCTGTTCGACCGCTGCTGCCTCGGCATGCACCGGATCATCGCTGACCAGCAGGCCCTGCTCCAGCAGCGACAGCACGCGTTGCCGTGCCTGCGGCTCTGCCGGTAGTGGCTGCCACTGCTCCGCGCTGCACTGGAGCAGCCACAGGCAGCTGACCGCATCGACCGTGCGTGGCTCCGGCAGATGCGCGGCGCGTACCTGCAAGGATTGTTCGAAGCCAACGCCACTGCCGCCGGCAAGCAGCGCATCCAGGTCGAAACGCGCCCGCTCCAGCGGTTCGACGATCATCGTCCTGCAGCGACGGAAGTTCATTCGATGCGCATCCGGAAGCGTGGGTGGCCGGCGATGATAGCGTGGTGGCTGATACGCACCATCAATTCCCGCTGCGCCCAGCCGATACTGTTTTTTTCCCCTCCCTGCCGGTAGTGAACCATGTCCCGTTCTCCTCTTTCCCCTGAAGTGGTCCAGACCCTGCTCAAGCACCTGGCCAGCGACGATGCCTTCCGCAGCGCGTTTGCCGCCGACCCGGCGAAGGCCCTGATTACGCTGGGCGCAGACGCCGACAGCGTGGCCGCCTGCAACACGCCGCTGGACTCGCTGGGCGGCAAGGAGGAATTTGCCCAGGCGGCGGCGCTGCTGAGCGAGCGCTTGGCCGCCACGGGACCGTTCAAGGTGCCCTTCATGTTCGAAAGCGGCCTGAAGGGACTGCAGGACTGACGCCCCCTCAGGGTGCTCCTGCCTGCTGCGGGCTGGCCGCATCGGCCAGCCGGCGCGCGTCGGCCACATTCAATGGCAGCAGAACCAGGGCACCGGCGTCTTCGGCGAAGGCCATGCCCGTGCGCTGGCGCAACCAGCGCTCCCGGCGCTGCACGGCCAGATCGCGGCCGAGCGCGCGATCGATATCCAGCTGCAGTACATGCCACTGGTACAGCGTGCCGTTGGCCAGCGGCTTCAACAGTGCCGAAGCGGCCTCTGCATTGCCGGCATCCAGCTCACCACGCGCGCGAAGCAGCAGCCATAGTTCCTGCAGCCGCGGGTCAGTACTGCGTTCAACCAGCGCCTGCAGTGCAGGCCGGCGGGAGCGCAGCTCGGCGTCCAGGCCGGCGCGCTGCAAGTGGTAGGCCACCGACAGCGCAATGAAAGCGCGATGGCGCGGTGCGGCGCCGACACCCTCATCGACTGCCGCCAGGGTGCGGTCCAGCAATCGTGCGTACTGCAGCCGGGACCCGCTGCCGTCGGCCTGTGCAGTCCATGCCAGCGACTGCAGGGCCAGGATGTCGCACAGCTCCGGCACATCGGCACACTGCTTCACGGCCTGCGTCATCTCAGCGGCCGCATCATTGGCCCGCCCCTGCAGGGCGAGGAGCCCGCTGTACTCCATGCGTGCGCCGAGCCCGCGCGACGTGATGGCTTCACTGCGTTCGTGCGCCTTCTGTACCTCCCCATCCAGCAGCAGCGCGACCGCCTCCAGCATGTCGCCGTGCCAGTTCGGCAACGCGCCTGCTTCCTTGAACGCAGCGACGGCGGCCTTGACCTCGCCACGCGCAAGCTGGGTGCGGCCAACGAAGGACAGGACCAGCGCGCGATGCGTCTGATGGCGTTCCAGCAGCGGCATCATGTCGGCCAGCGCGCCGTCATAGTCGCCATAGGCAAACAGGGCCATCGCGTGATTCATCCAGCCGGCCGGATCGTCCGGATACAGCTGGGTCAGCATCCGCCACTTTTCCGCACTGCGCTGCGGGGGTGCACCACTGAAATCCGCACCCCAGGCGTCCAGGTACAGCTGGTCGCGCGCGCTCAAGCGCGTGCGCCCCGACACCGCCTGGCGGTACAGTTCGCCAGCCGCCGACACGTTGCCCATGGCGTACTGCAGCCGCATCTGCCCGATGTAGGCAAAGGTGAACTGGGGATCCAGGCGAGTGGCCTGCTGGAAGAACAGCAACGCTTCGTCGAAACGCTCCTGCGCCAACGCATCGCTGCCCTTGGCATAGGCATGCAGCGCATCAAGATTGGCGGTGGCCACCGTTGGCAGTGGTTTCTGCTCGCGGCTGACATCGTGCAGCGCCTCACCCAGGTCGCTGCGCAGTGCCTTCACCACGGTATCGGTGGAAGCCAGGATCGAATCCAGGCCATTGCCATCGGCGAAATGCGTGTACACCGTCTGCCCACTACGTGGGTCCACGACCTCCACACCCACCCGCACCTTGCCGTTGAGTTCGAGCACGTTGGGCATCAGCACCGCGCGCGCGCCATCGCGCAACGCGACCTCGATCGCCAGTGCACGGTCCAGCCGTGCATTGGCCGGGCGCTGCATCAACTGCAGGGTGTCACGCACCTTCAGTTCGCTGAGAATATTGACGAAGCGCGACTGCCCCAGGCTGATGTAGAGCGCCTGTTCCAGGCTGGAATCCAGCTGCGGGTAGGCCGTGCTGTTGCTGACCGCCGCCAGGATCACCCAGTCGCGCTCGGCGAACGCGATCGCCGGCGCTGGCCGCAACAGCGCCCACATCACCACGGCCAGCGTCACCGCCAGCGTCGCCTCTGTCAGCAGCGCAGCGGGGCGACGCCACAGCGGCAGATCCCGCCAGGCCTTGTCACCCGAGCGCGGCCGGCGCAGCGGCGCGCGGCCCCGGATGCCGACTTCGAACACCTGCTGGCGTTCGCCGATGCCCTTGAAGCGCCAAAGGCCATGATCCTTCCAACGCAGTTCGTCCGCCGTCCAAGGCAACTCGCTGCCGGCCCGCCGCGCCATCTGTTCGGCCGCTGAGGACAGCAGCACCTGTCCAGGCCACGCCAGCTGCATCAAACGCGCGGCCATGGGCTTGGCCAGACCCTCGACTTCCACCGGTTTTGCGCCGTGGGCGACGGCCTCGGCACTGTTGTCCCACAACAGCACGTCACCCACGTGCAGGCCGGCGCGCGCGCGCAGCACGATGCCGCGCTCGTGGCCCATCGCGTCGACGGCGTTCTGATAGGAAATGGCAAAACCAATGCCATCGATGGGGCGCTCAAACAGAACGAACAATCCATCGGACCGATCGATCAGCTGGCCGTTCCAGTGCTGCTGCAGCCCCAGGACCAGGCGGTCATGCTGCTGGAAGAATTCGGCGGCGGCGACATCGCCGATACGCTCCACCAGCTGCAGCGAATCGCACAGGTCGGTAAAAAGCAGCGCCCGCAGTTGGGCGTTATGCGGGGTCGACGTTCCGTTGTCGCCATTCATCGCCTGGATCTCCGCTCATTGTCCATCCGGACCATCGGTCCACCGCAGGCAGTTGCCGCCTGCGCGCTTGGCTTGGTACAGCGCACGATCGGCGCGAGCGTACCACTCGCTCCAGTCCGCGTCAGGGGCCAGCAGGCTGGCCCCGATGCTGGCCAGGCTGACGTGCGGGGTGCCATGGCTGCGCTCCAGCAGGCCGTGCACCGCGCTGAGGATGAACTCGGCAGCGTGCTGCACGATCTCGGTACTGCCCCGGCGCAGGATCAGGCAGAACTCATCTCCGCCCAAGCGGCAGGCCAAATCATGTTCACCGGCCATCGAGCGCAGGATGTTGCCCATGCTCTGCAGCACCCGGTCACCGGCCTGGTGGCCATGGCGGTCGTTGATCTGCTTGAACCGGTCGCAGTCGATCAGCAACAGCGCCTGCGGCAATCCTTCTTCCTGCGTGCGGCATTCCTGCAGGTACAGGGCCAGGCCGCGGCGGTTGTGCAGGCCGGTCAGTTCGTCGGTGCGCACCAGCTCACGCGTGTGGGTCAGCTGGTGGGTGGTGATGTACAGGTTGTCCAACGCGGCTTCCAGGTCATGGTTGCGCCGCCGCAGCTGGCTGATCAGAGCCTGCTCGTTGGTCAGAACGCGCAGGATCGTGCGCCGCAGGAAGTAGGCCACCAGGCCCGGGTCGGACTCGACCAGGCGGTGGAAATCCGCCGGCCCCAGTTCCAGCACGTGGCAATCGGCCATCACCCGCGCGCTGGCGCTGCGGGGATGGTCGCCCATCAACAGGCCGAGCTCACCGAAGAACTCATGCCGCCCGAGCGTCTTGAGCACCAGGTCCTCGCCGAAATCCAGCTCGATCAGGCCTTCGAGGATGATATACATGCACTCGCCGCGATGGCCGCGCTGGAACAGCCACTGGCCCGCCTGCAGCCTGCAGGGCTGGGCAAACCGGGCGAACAGGGCAACCTCTTCTTCGGAGAGCAGCGCATGCACGATCTCGGCCATCGCCACCTTGGCGATACCGGTTGTCATGTCGATGTTCTCGGCCGCACCCCTGCCGGTCATTCCCTGCACCCAGCGTCCCCTGGTGAGCCGCGGAGCATATCAGTGAATCAAACTGTGCGCCGCTTCTCATTTTTGTGAAGATGTAGCGCTCCGCTTCAACCGCAGGGAAATGCCCCATTCACGCGTGTTGGCGGCAGAAGGAAAGCAAGCCATATCAATATCTTGGCGACGCCGCGACGCCAATTGTCGCAGCGGCCACAGATACAACGACGCCGGCAGATCCCCCGATCTGCCGGCGTCGTCTGGCCCTTCCCTGGCCACCCTGATCGGATCCGCGGCCCTGGTAGAGCCGGCCGCTGGCCGGCTGCCACGCAGCGCCCGGAGCATCGTGTGGTTGCCGGCCAGCGGCCGGCCCTACCGGATCACGCGGCGCGTTCGCTGCGCTCGCCGTGGAACTGCTCTTCCTCGGTCGAGCCGGTCAGCGCGGTGGTCGAGGACTGCCCCTGCTGGATCGCCTGGGTCACCGCATCGAAGTAGCCGGTACCGACCTCGCGCTGGTGCTTGACCGCGGTGAAGCCGCGCTCGGCCGCTTCGAACTCGGCCTCCTGCAACTCCACGAAGGCGCTCATCTGCCGACGCGCATAGCCGTGGGCCAGGTTGAACATGCCGTAGTTCAGTGCATGGAAGCCGGCCAGGGTGATGAACTGGAACTTGTAGCCATAGCTGCCCAGCTCCTTCTGGAACTTGGCGATGGTGGCGTCGTCCAGGTTCTTCTTCCAGTTGAAGCTGGGCGAGCAGTTGTAGGCCAGCAGCTTGCCCGGGAACTTGGCGTGGATCGCCTCGGCGAATTTCCGCGCGAATTCCAGGTCCGGCTTGCCGGTCTCGCACCACACCAGGTCGGCATAGGGCGCGTATGCCAGGCCACGGCTGATGGCCTGGTCCAGGCCATTGCGGGTCTTGTAGAAGCCTTCCACGGTGCGCTCACCGGTGGCGAACGGGGTGTCGTTCGCATCGATGTCGCTGGTCAGCAGATCGGCGGCTTCGGCATCGGTACGCGCCACCAGCAGGGTCGGCACACCCAGCACGTCGGCGGCCAGGCGCGCGGCGTTGAGCTTTTCGATCGCCTCACGGGTCGGCACCAGCACCTTGCCGCCCATGTGGCCGCACTTCTTCACCGAGGCCAGCTGGTCTTCGAAGTGCACACCGGCCGCACCGGCTTCGATCATCGCCTTCATCAGTTCGAAGGCGTTGAGCACGCCGCCGAAGCCGGCTTCGGCATCGGCCACGATCGGCTGCAGGAAGTCGATGTCATCCTTGCCTTCGGCATGGTGCAGCTGGTCGGCACGCAGCAGCGTGTTGTTGATGCGCTTGACCACTGCCGGCACCGAATCGGCCGGATACAGCGACTGGTCCGGGTACATCTGCCCGGCCAGGTTGGCATCGGCCGCCACCTGCCAGCCGGACAGGTAGATCGCCTTCAGCCCGGCCTTCACCTGCTGCATGGCCTGGTTGCCGGTCAGCGCGCCGAGCGCGTTGACGAAGTCACGCTCATGCAGCGACTTCCACAGCTTTTCCGCGCCCAGCCGGGCCAGCGAATGCTCGATATGGACGGTGCCACGCAGGCGCACCACGTCGGCGGCGCTGTAGTTGCGCTGGATGCCTTCCCAGCGCGGATTGGTGTCCCAGTCGTGCTGGATCTGTTCGGCAGTGGGCAGCGTGCTCATGTCTATCTCCAGTTCGGTTCGTGCGGATGCAGCGGGGAAGGAAGCGGCGGGAAAACCGGCATGCAGCGGTCAGTCGATGCGCGCGTACGCCGGCAGGGTCAGGAAGTCGGTCAGTTCGTTGCTGCGGCTCAACTCGGCCAGCAGGGTGATGGCTTCTTCGATGCGGCCGCCACCGGGCAGCGCCGAGGTGTCGCCGAGGCGCGCGGGCAGCTGCGCCAGGGTGGTATCGAGCAGCGCCAGATCGATGGCAGTGCCGTCGTCCAGCTGCTGGCCCGGGGTATGCAGCCACTGCCACAGCTGGCTGCGGCTGATTTCGGCGGTGGCCGCGTCCTCCATCAGGTGGTGGATCGGCACGCAGCCGTTGCCATCCAGCCATGCGGCCAGGTAGCGCACGCAGACTTCGACATTGCCTTCGAAGCCAGCGCGGGTGATCGTGCCCGGCGGCCGCGCGATCAGTTCATCGCGACCCACGCGCACATCCTGGCGCAGCACGTGGTGCTGGTTGGGCGTGGGCATGTGCTCGTCGAAGATTGCCATCGCCACCGGAATCAGCGCCGGATGGGCGACCCACGTGCCGTCGTGGCCAGCAGTCACTTCGCGCAGCTTGTCGGCACGCACCCGCGCCATCGCCTGCTCGTTGGCGGCGGCATCGTTGTTGATCGGAATCTGCGCGGCCATGCCGCCCATCGCGTGTGCACCGCGGCGATGGCAGGTCTGGATCAGCAGTTCCGAATACGCCTTCAGGAACGGCTGGGTCATGGTCACCTGGCCACGCTCGGGCAGCACGCGGTCAGCGTGGCGGCGGAAGGTCTTCAGGTACGAGAAGATGTAATCCCAGCGCCCGCAGTTGAGGCCGACGATGCGATCGCGCAGGGCGTGCAGGATCTCATCCATCTCGAACACTGCCGGCAGCGTTTCTATCAGCACGGTCACCTTGATCTGCCCGTGCGGCAGGCCGAGCATGCCCTCGATGTGCGACAGCGCGGTTTCCCACAGCGCCGCCTCTTCCATGCTCTGCAGCTTCGGCAGGTAGAAATACGGGCCGCGGTCCCTGGACTGCAGCGCGCGCGCATTGTGGAAGGCAAACACCGCCGCGTCGAACAGGCCGCCGGCGAGGAACTGGCCATCCACGCGCACATGCTTTTCGTCCAGGTGCCAGCCGCGCGGACGCACGATCAGCACCGCCTGCTCATCGTAGGGGCGCAGTGCGTAATGCTTGCCATTGGGTGCGGTGTACTGCAGGTCGCCGCGCACCGCAGCGGCCAGCGACTGCTGACCGGCCAGCAGGTTGCGCCAGGTCGGCGAGGTCGAATCCTCGAAGTCGGCCATGAACACCTTGGCGCCGGAGTTCAGCGCGTTGATGACCATCTTCGGGTCGGTCGGGCCGGTGATCTCGACGCGACGGTCCTGCAGCGCGGCCGGCAGCGGCGCCACCGTCCAGTCACCGCTGCGGATCGCGGTGGTGTCCTGGCGGAAGTCCGGCAGGCCGCCCTGGTCGAAGAACGCCTGGCGCTCGCGACGGGCCTGCAGCCGCGCCTGCCGACCGGGTTCCACTGCCCGGTGCAGGGACACCAGCAGGGCCAGCAACGGCGCCGGCAGCACGGTGGCCTGGCCCGCCACCTGGGTCGCCAGGGCGATGCCCGGCGTGGCCTTGGCGGCGGTGGAGGGAACAGCGGAAGCGACGGCGGACATGGCAGAACTCCAGCGTGGGGGAACGACTCCACCGTGCGGCTGGAGCCCTATATTTGACAAAACAGTTTTTGCAATGCTTTACATAACTTGTGCTAATACTTGTGACGCCATGACCACACGCACCTCGCCAAGTCCTCGTTTTTCCTACAAATCCGATCGGCTGAAGCCGCTGCGCGCGTTCTGCCAGACGGTGCGCCTGGGCTCGGTCTCACGGGCGGCTGAGGCACTTTTCGTCAGCCAACCGGCCATCAGCCTGCAGTTGCAGGCGCTGGAGCGCGAGCTGGGAGTCCCCCTGTTCGAGCGCAGCGGCCGGCGGCTGGTCCCCAGTCGCGAGGGCCAGCTGTTGTATGAAATGGCACAGCCGCTCGTGGAGAGCCTGGACGGCTTGGAAGCGCGCTTCCGCGACAAGGTGCGCGGGCTGGACGCGGGCGAGCTGAACATCGCCGCCAACAGTTCGACCATCCTGTACCTGCTGCCGAAGATCGTCGAACGCTTCCGCCAGCATTACCCTGACGTACGCCTGACCCTGCACAACGCCATCAGCGCCGACGGCACCGACCTGCTGCGCGAGGATGCCGCCGACCTGGCGATCGGCTCGATGACCGATGTGCCGGCCGACCTCAGCTATGCGCCGGCCTACCGTTTCGAACAGGTCCTGATCGCCCCGCATGACCATCCACTGGCCAGCGGTGGCGAGCTGGAACTGGCCGACATCGCCCGTTACCCGCTGGTGCTGCCGCCAAAACGGCAGATCACCTACCGGCTGGTGGACCAGGTGTTCCAGCGTCACCGCATCGCCTACACCGTTGCGCTGGAGGTGGGCGGCTGGGAAGTGATCAAGCAGTACGTGGCGATGGGCATGGGCATTTCCATCGTGCCGGCGCTGTGCCTGAACGATGCTGACCGCGAACGGTTGGCCGCACGGTCGATGAAGCGCTGGTTCCCGGAGCGGAGTTATGGGGTGATCGTGCGGCGCGGCAAGGCGCTGTCGGCGCAGGCGCGGGCGTTCGTCGAGTTGATCCAGCCGGAGCTGTTCAGTCCGCGCGATTACGACCAGAGCGGGCATTCGGAGCGGTAAGGGGTGTCGGCAGGGCTGCGCCCTGCACCTGCCGAAGCAACGTCAACTGCAACGGCAACGGCAACGGCCTGCATTCCGTGGATGGCGGGGTGGTGTGGGTGGGCAGGACACGCCGTAAACCCTTCCCTGGGGGCTCGATGGCGCCATCCATGGCGCCAACGGTCCTGCCTACCCACACCACCCCGCCTCTGACAGATTCCTGCGATCTGTCGGGGTCGGATCCCGTTGCTGCGCAACGGGCTCTGACCCCTGCTTGGTAGGGATCGAAAACTTCGGTAGATCCACGCCATGCGTGGATGGGGACTCGTGGGGTCGGGCTGGATAGACTGCATGCATGTCCATCGAACTCCGCCATCTGCGTTACTTCCTCGCCGTTGCCGATACCCTGCACTTCGGCCAGGCCGCCGAGCGGTTGGGGATGTCGCAGCCGCCGCTCAGCCAGCAGATCCGGCAGCTGGAGGAACTGATCGGTGCGCGCCTGTTCGTGCGCAGCCACCGGCGTGTGCAGCTGACGGCTGCGGGGGAACTGTTGCAGGAACGTGCGCGCAGCATCGTGCAGCAGGTGGAATCGGCGGTGGATGAAGTGCAGCGCGCGCAGCGTGGCGAGCAGGGTGAGCTGCGTATCGGCCTGACCCGGGCCACGCCGTTGTCACCGCAGATTCCGCGTTCGATCCTGCAGTACCGCCAGCAGTATCCGCAGGTGCGGCTGCAGTTGAGCGAGATGAACACCCTGCAGCAGATCGACGCGCTGCTCGATGGCAGCCTGGATGTGGGCATCATCCGCAAGCGCACGCTGCCGGCCGAGCTGGTGGCGCACAGCCTGTTCGTCGATCCGCTGGCGTTGATCGTGCATGCCGACCACCCTGCCCTGCGTCGCCTGTCGAAAGGCGGCACGCTGGCGTTGCGTGATCTGGCGCAGGAACCCTTCGTGGCGTTCCGCCGCAGCGCCGGAGCAGGCATCCATGACCACATGATCGCGCTGTGTGCGGCGGCGGGCTTCACGCCGCGCATCGTGCAGGAGGCCGGTGAGGCTTCGACGCTGATCAGCTTGGCCGCTGCGGGACTGGGTGCGGCGATCCTGCCTTCGTCGTGCGACCACATCCGGGTGGAAGGTGCGCGCTTCGTGCCGCTGGCCGATGCCGGCGCGCATTCGGAAGTGCAGTTGGCGTGGCGCCGCGAGGGGGTGACGCCGTTGATCCGCAATTTCGCCGGGCTGCTGCGCGAGGCGTTTGCGGAAAGCTGACCCGACCGGTGCCCGGTAGTGCCGGCCGCTGGCCGGCAACTGCACGATGCTTGCGCAGGTCACGAGGTTGCCGGCCAGCGGCCGGCACTACCCTTTGCAGGAAGTCAGGCGGTCACCGGCTGCGGCGCGCGCTGCTGCAGCGCCCACACGATGCCACCGCCGATCAGGGTCAACAGCGCGGCGAATGCGCACACGCCCAGCCAGTCCCACGCGGCATAGGCCAGACCACCCACGCCGCCCAGCACGCTCGAGCCCAGGTAGTAGGCAAACAGGTACAGCGCCGACGCTTCCGCACGCATCGAACCAGCACGACTGCCGACCCAGCTGCTGGCCACCGAATGGCCACCGAAGAAACCGAAGGTCACCAGCGCGATGCCGACCGCCATCGCCGGCAGCCACGGCATCGCCAGCAGCACGATGCCGGCGGCGATCAGGCCGAAGGAGATCGACAGGATGCGACCGCGCCCATGGCGCGTGGCCTGCTGGCCCATCCACGCCGAACTGAAGGTGCCGACCAGATACACGCTGAAGATCAACCCGACCACGGTCTGGCTGAGGTGGTACGGCGGCGCCAGCAGGTGGTAACCGAGGTAGTTGTAGAGGGTGACGAACACACCCATCAGCACGAACGAGGTGGCGAACAGCCACGGCAGGCCGGGATCGGCGAACAGCGTGCGCCAGCGCGCGGGCAGCTGGCGCAGGCCACTGCGACTGGCCTGGAAGTGGCGCGACGGCGGCAGCTGCAGCCACAGCAGCACGGTGCTGGCCATGGCGATGATCGAGACCACGCCGATGCCCCAGCGCCAGCCCCAGTGGTCGGCGATGATGCCGGCCAGCAGGCGCCCGCTCATGCCACCGATGGCGTTGCCGCCGATGTACAGGCCCATCGCCAGGCCCAGCGCGCGGCTGTCCATCTCTTCCACCAGGTAGGTCATCGCCACCGCTGGCACACCGCTCAACGCCAGCCCCAGCAGGGTGCGCAGCACCAGCAGCGTGGCCCAGTCGTCGACCAGTGCGGTGCACAGCGACAGCGTGGCCGACGCCAGCAACGCAACGATCATCAGCGGGCGCCGGCCGACCGCATCGGACAGCATGCCCGCCAGCAGCACGGCCACGGCCAGGGTGCCGGTGGTCAGCGACAGCGACATCGCGCTGCCGGCAGCAGACACACCGAAGTGGCGACTGAACTCGGGCAGCAGTGGCTGCACCGTGTACAGCAGCCCGAAGGTCGAAAAGCCAGCCAAAAACAGCGCCAGCGCGGTGCGGCGGAAGGCCGGCGTTCCCTGCTGGATGCGGGTGTCGACGGGAGCGTCGTCAGTACGGGGACGGTCGGCGAGGGCCGCCGGAGTATCGCCAGTCATGGGAGCGGTGGGCCGTGGGGGCGGCCGGATTGGAGGGGACGGGCCCCAGACTAGGCCCGTCCATCCAGTCGATCCATAACCTGATAGGTCATGATTGATACTTCTGGCATATCGATAAGCTTACAACCGCTGCCACTCCAAGCCGTCGCCGCGGCGGTAGTACACCGCCACCGCGCGGCCATAGATCTTGTCCGCATCGACGAAGCCGAAGAAGCGACCGTCGAAGCTGTTGCCACGATGGTCGCCCAGCACCAGCACCTTGCCGGTGGGCACCTGCAGGTCCGCGATGTCCGGGCCACCGCCGCTGTCCAGATCGAGGCTGGCGCGGCGCTCTCCGAAAGCTTCGGTGTCGGCCAGGTCAGCGATCTGCAGCGGCTGGCCGTTGATGCTCAGGTGGCCATCGCGCAGCTGCACGTGGTCGCCGGCTACTGCGGCCACGCGCTTGATCAGGCGGGTGCCGTCGGCCGGTGAATCGAACACGGCCACCTCACCACGCTGCGGCGTGCCGGTAGCCAGCAGTTCCTGGCTGGTGAACGGCAGGCGCAGGCCGTAGGCGCGCATGTCCACCACCACCCGGTCACCCGGTTGCAGCGTCGGCTGCATCGAACCGCTGGGCACGACGTAGTGATTGGCGAGGGTGTCGCGGGCGGCAGCGAGCAGGCCCAGCATCACCAGCAGCGGCAGTGCCTCCTTCTTCAGCCAGGTGAGCGCGCGCTCTGGGAACGGCGGACGGGCTACAGCATCCATGTCAGGCTCCGGGTGGTGGGTGGGCGTCAGACCGCAAGGGAAGGCGTGAGGTTCCCGGGCATCATGCCGGTCTCCATGCCCGTGCCGATCAACGGTCGGCATCCACCGGGTGCATTCCGGCCGGACGTTATGAAGGTTTTACGCCCGGGCCGGGCACCGGGCATCGCACCTTTACGGCCCCCACGCGCATCGTGTGCCTACCGCGCCGCAGGGCGCTTTGCGCAAGGTGTTGTATGACCCTCCTGGTGATCCGGCATGCGTCGCCGTCGGTGCCGCGTCCGCTGCTGCCGGCCGAGTTGTCCGGCCATCCGGTGCTGTGCACCGACTGCGCCAGCCTGGCCGATGTGCGCCAGTGCCTGTGCCAGCCGCAGGCGCGCACCGCGGACTGGGTGCTGCTTGATGTCGGCGTCGCCGACGAGGCGCAATGGTGTGCCGAGGGTGGTGCGCTGCAGGCAGCGCTGGACGGTCTGCCGGCGGAGTACATCGAACTGCAGTCGCCGCACCAGCCCGGTCTGGAGGCGCGCCTGCGCCTGCAGCACGGCCCGGCCGCCGTGGTGGTCGACCAGCGCAGCCAGCAGGCGGGTTATCCGCTGTCATTGGCCATCGTCAGCCGTCGCCTGGCACGGGAGGGCTGAGCCATGTCGATCTTCATCATCCGTGGCCCGGAAGCGGCTGGCGCGTTGATCCGCACCGCCGCGCCGCTGCCGGCGCCGGTACTGAAATCACTGGTGCACCGCGCGATCGATGCGGGCACCAGCGTGGCGATCCGCGCCTGCGGTTCGGAGCAGGAACTGCTGGACGCGCTGCGCGTGGCCGATCACAGCCGTGGCGAGGTGACGCTGCTGGATCCGGGCGCATGTGCCGACAGCCTGCGCCTGCAGCGGCTGCTGCCGTACCTGCACAACGCGTACGTGGAGGTGCATGACGATGGCGCGGTGGCCGAGCCGTGCCTGCCGGCTGGCGTGGGCCAGCGCCTCGGCATCGCCGCCGGGTACGGCGCGCAAAGCTATGTACTGGCGCTGGATATCGCGCTGGATCACCTGGGGTTGGCCGAGCAGGCGAACCGGGTGCATGTAGGGACGTGATGGCCTGCTCTTGGTGGGTGTCGACCTTGGTCGACACATGGATCCACGCCATGCGTGGATGAGCAGCACAACGAAAAACGGCGGGGTTGCCCCCGCCGTTTTTTCTTTCGTACTTCAGGCCGCGCTTACTTCAGGCCGCGGAACTTCAGCAGCGGCTCCACCGACGGGTCCTTGCCGCGGAAATCGCGGTACAGGGTCGACAGCTCCACGCTGTTGCCGCGCGAGAGGATCTTGTCGCGGAATTCCTGGCCGTTGGCGGCGGTCAGGCCACCGTGTTCGGTGAACCACTGGTAGGCGTCATGGTCCAGCACTTCCGCCCAGAAGTAGGCGTAGTAGCCGGCCGAGTAACCGCCACCCCAGATGTGGTCGAAGTAGGTGGTGCGGTAACGCGGCGGCACCTGCGGCAGGTCGACCTTGAACTTCTTCAGCGCGCTGGCTTCGAAGGCGCCGACATCCTGCAGCGGGGCATCGGCCTTCTGCGTGTGCCAGGCCAGGTCGAGCAGTGCCGCCGACAGGTACTCGGTGGTCGCATAGCCCTGGTTGAAGCTGCGCGCCTTGAGGATCTTGTCGACCAGTTCCTGCGGCATCGCTTCGCCGGTCTTGTAGTGCTTGGCGTAGTTGGCGAACACCTTCGGGTCCAGCGCCCAGTGCTCGTTGAACTGCGACGGGAACTCGACGAAATCGCGCGAGGTGGCGGTGCCGGCGATCGACGGGTACTTCACGTTCGAGAACATGCCGTGCAGTGCATGGCCGAACTCATGGAACATCGTGGTGACGTCGTCGAAGCTGATCAGCGCAGGCTGGCCAGCGGCCGGCTTGGTGAAGTTGCAGACGTTGTAGACCACCGGCTTGGCACCGGTCAGGCCGTCCTGTTCGACGAACACGTCCATCCAGGCGCCACCGGACTTGCTGTCACGCTTGAAGTAGTCGGTGTAGAACAGGGCCAGCGAGGTGCCGTCCTTGTCGAACACTTCGTACACCTTCATGTCCGGGTTGTAGGTCGGAATGTCGGTGCGCGGCTTGAAGGTGATGCCGTACAGCTGGGTGGCGGCGTAGAAGACGCCGTTCTGCAGCACGTTGTCCAGCTCGAAGTACGGCTTGATCTGCGACTCGTCCAGATCGTACTTGGCCTTGCGCACCTGCTCGGCGTAGAAATCCCAATCCGAGGCGGCCACCTGGAAACCACCCTTCTGGGCGTCGATCACCTTCTGGATCTCACCGGCTTCGGCACGCGCCTTGGCGGTGGCGGCAGGCACGGTGTCGGTCAGCAGCTTCAGTGCGGCCGCCGGGGTCTTGGCCATCTGGTCGCCCAGCTGGTAGTCGGCGAAGGTGTCGAAGCCGAGCAGCTTGGCCTTCTGCGCACGCAGCTGGGCCAGGCGCTGCACGGTCTGCCGGGTGTCGTTGGCATCGCCACGCTCGGCACGGGTTTCCGAAGCCTTCAGCACGGCGGCGCGCTGGTCGCGGTCGGTCAGCGAACCGAGCACCGGCTGCTGGGTGGTGTTCTGCAGCGGCAGCAGGAACTTGCCATCCAGCTTGCGGTCCTTGGCGGCGGCGGCGGCATTGTTGACCGCGCCCTCGTCCAGGCCAGCCAGCTTGGCCTTGTCGTCCACCACGACCGCAGCAGCGGCGGTTGCAGCCACCAGGCGGGTGTGGAACTGGGTGGACAGCGTGGTTTCTTCCACGTTGAGCTTGCGCAGGCTCGCCTTGTCGGCGTCGGACAGCTGCGCGCCGGCGCGCACCAGGCCGTCGTAGTAATGCTCGACCAGGCGCTTCTGCACCGGATCCAGGCCCAGCGTCTCGCGCTGGTCGTACAGCGACTTCACGCGCGCGAACAGCTTCGGATCGAGGTTGATCTCGTCCTGGTGCGCGGCCAGCTTCGGCGCCACTTCTTCCTGGATCTTCTGGCGGGCATCGTTGGTGTCGGCCTGGACCAGGCCGAAGAAGATGCGCGACACGCGGGTCAGGGTCTCGCCGCTGCGCTCCATCGCCACGATGGTGTTGTCGAAGGTGGCCGGCTCGGCGCTGTCGGCGATCTTGCGCACGTCGGCCAGATGCTGGCGCATGCCTTCTTCGAAGGCCGGCAGGTAATCGCTGTCCTTGATCTTGTCGAACGGCGGTGCCTGGAACGGCAGGCTGCTGGCGGTCAGCAGCGGATTGGTGGAGGCTTCGGCCGGCTGCTGGGCCGGTGCATTCTGGGCTTCGGACACGGGGGTGGACTCCTTGCCGGAACAGGCCGCCAGCGCCAGGCTGATGGCGGCGGCCAGGACTACGGTACGCGACATGTAAAACGCTCCTTGGGCAGACGGTACGGGATGGCAGCCGTCCACCCTACTCCTGTCACGGGCGCCCGGCATGTGCCGGACGTGGCGTCTACGCTGCCGGCGGCGGCCGGCTCAGACCGTGCCGCGGGTCTTGCCGATCCAGGGCCGGTAGAACTCGCGGATGGTCGCCATGTCTGCGGCATCATCGCCGGTCGGCGTGAACAGCGGGCCGATGCCGATGGTCTTTTCCGGGTAGTGGAAATACGCGGCCAGAATCGGCACGTCGGCCATCCGCGCAATCTTCAGGAAGCCGGCCTTCCAGTCCTTCACGGCCTTGCGGGTGCCCTCGGGGGTGATGGCGAACCACATCTTCTCGTTGTTGCGCAGCAGGTCCACGGCCTGGCCGACAGTGCCCTGCGGCGAGCTGCGATCCAGCGGGATCACGCCCAGCTTGTGCAGCAGCGGGCCCAGTGGCCACCAGAACAGCGAGGCCTTGCCCAGCACCTTCACTTTCATGCCCAGTGCGATCTTGGCGGCCATGCCCCACAGCCCGTCCCAGTTGGACGAATGCGGAGCGATGATGAAGACCAGCCTGGGGACGTTCGGCAGCGTACCGGTCACTTTCCAGCCGCCCATGCGCAGCGTGCAGCGCGCCAGCCAGCGCAGGAAACGGTTGGGCTTGACCTGCGGCATGTTCGGCGGAATGGCCGGCAGCAACGGCGTCGGGTTGTTCAAGCAATCACTCCCAGTCACGTGATGAGCGCCCGCGCTTGATCTGCGCGCGCCCGCGTTTGGCGTCCAGACGACGCAGTTTCGACCCGAAGGTCGGCTTGGTGGCCTTGCGTGGTTTGGGCACGCTCAGCCCGGCCTGGATGAAGGCCGCCAGCCGCTCGCGCGCATCCTCGCGATTGCGATCCTGGGTGCGGAAACGTTGCGCGTCGATGACCAGCACGCCTTCGCCGGTCATGCGCCGGTCGCGCCGCGCCAACAGGCGCTCGCGCAGCGGCTCGGGCAACGAGGGCGAACCGGCCACGTCGAAACGCAGTTCCACCGCGGTGGAGACCTTGTTGACGTTCTGGCCGCCGGCACCACTGGCACGCACGAAACGCTCGACGATCTCGCCGTCGGGGATTTCAAGCTGCGCGCTGATGATGACCGGTCCACTGCCCATCCGCGCATTGTAGCGGCAGCCGCGTTGCCGTGGCTGCCATCACGCCCCGTATGCCGCCGATCAGGCACCGAACACGCCGCCTTCGCCTTTGCCGGGGGTATGCTTGCCATCCCGTGTACTGCAGGACGCTCCGCATGATCCGCTTCGTTCCCTCCCTGTTGCGCCGCGCGACCCTGCTGCTGGTGCTGGCCGCAGCAAGCGCGCCGGTGCTGGCCGCAGCCCCCACCGATGGCGACATCAACCGCCTGCTGTCGGCCTCGCGTGCGCAGAGCATGATCGACACCATGCTGCCGCAGATCGAAGCGATGCAGCAGCAGCAGTTCCAGCAGGTCGCCGCACAGCGCAAGCTCAACGCCCAGCAGCAGGAACAGCTGCAGCGCATCCAGGCCCGTACCAGCCAGACCCTGCGCCAGGCACTGTCGTGGCAGCAGCTGCGGCCGATGTACGTGGACCTGTACAAGAAGACCTTCAGCAAGGAAGACGTGCTGGCCATGGCCGAGTTCTACGAGAGCCCGGCCGGCCAGAGCCTGCTCGACAAGACCCCGGCGCTGATGCAGAACGTGATGGTGGCGATCCAGACGCGCATGCAGCCGCTGTTCGCCGATCTGCAGAAGGATCTGGAAGCGATCGTCAACGAGCCGGAAAAGAAGTGAGGTAGTGCCGGCCGCTGGCCGGCAACCTCTGGACTTCTGGAATCGCACAGTTGCCGGCCAGCGGCCGGCACCACCCTCAGGCGTCGACGACCTGCCAGCCGAACAGGTCCAGCGCCTTCTGGAATTCACCGTCGACCGGCGCGCACACATCCACCGTGCCACCATCCGGATGCGGAAAGCGCAGGCGCTCGGCGTGCAGCAGCATGCGGTGCACACCCTGCATGCGGAAGTTGCGGTTGTGCCGGCCATCACCATGGCTGGTATCACCGATCAGGTGATGTGACAGGTGCTTCAGATGCCGGCGGATCTGCCGGAAGCGCCCGGTCAGCGGCTGGCAGCGCAGCAGCGCATAGCGCGAGCTGGTGAACTCGCCCACCGGTACCGACAGTTCGCCGGTAGCCAGGCGCTGGAAGTCGGTGACCGCCGGCTTCTTCACCGGCTTGCCGGGACCGCCGTCCAGGTCGTGGTCGACCTGCCACGCCTCCTCGGCCGGCCAGCCACGGCAGACGGCCAGGTAATCCTTGCTTACCTCCCCGCCCATCAGCGACTTGCCCAGCGCACTGGCCGTATCACGGTCGAAGGCCAGCAACAGGCAGCCGCTGGTGGCGCGATCCAGGCGGTGGACCAGGAAGATCGGCCGGCCCAGCTGCTCGCGCAGGCGATCGGCGAGGAAATCATCTTCGCCACGGGCCAGCTTGCTGTCATGGACCATCAGCCCGGCCGGCTTGTTGACCACGGCCAGCCGTTCATCCAGGTGCAGCAGCTGCAGGGGCGCGGTTTCAATCTCGACCGCGGCGAGGGTGTCAGGTTCGGTGCTCACCGCGCGATTATCCGGATGACACGCTGAATAGGGTAGTGCCGGCTGCTGGCCGGCAACGTCGACGTCGAGGTCGCCCGATGACTGCGGTTGCCGGCCAGCGGCCGSCACTACCGCACCAGGCCAGCGACCCGTGCTACCGGGGTGACGCCCGGTCAGGTGTTGCGCAGCGCCAGCAGTTCGCCATTGCCCACCGGCACCAGGCTGGTGGTGAACGCCGCGTCGGCGGCCAGCAGGGCGCGCAGCGGCGCCATCTCACCGGCATGCGAGGTGGCGTTGTCGACCACCAGCAGGCCGCCGGGGCGCAGTACCCGACGCAGTTGCGGCCACCAGCCCGCGTACTGCCCGCGATCCGAATCCAGGAACAGCAGGTCGATGCAGCCCTCGTCGGCCTGCGCCAGCCACTGCCCGGCATCACCGTGGACCAGGTTGATGCGCTCGCCCAATCCACTGCGGGCGAAATTCGTGCGGGCCATCGCCACCTTGTCGGCGGCGAACTCCAGCGTGGTTACGTGGCCGTCGATGGCAGCGGCGGCCTCGGCCAGCCACAACGTGGAATAGCCGTTGGACGTGCCGATCTCCAGCACGCGCCGTGCGTTGCCGAAACGCACCAGCACCGACAGCAGTTCACCGGTGTCGGCGGTGATGTTGAGCATGCGGCGGTCGCGCTCGGTTTCGCGCGCATCGTTGCTGGTGCCGAAGCGGGCCAGTTCATCCTTCAGTGCAGCCAGGTCCATCGGCTCGATCTCCGCGGTACGGGCAATCGCCGGATGGCGATGCGCCAGCACCATTCTCGCTGCTTCCACAGCGCGTGTCCGTATCCGCGCATTGACGTCATCCACCTCCTATGGACTCCACCGTCAACAGTCGGTGGCGGACGCTGCACCTGTCCTTCTCGTTGCGCAGCAAAGCCTGGGGGGAGCGTCGACACATTTTCGTAATTTTCTTAGTCCCTGTTTCACCGGGCCATTGCGATAGTCCGCGCCCGCAGCAGTGCATTCAACGCATCTGCCGCATTTCCCCTGGATTCCCGCAAGGACATGGCCATGGCCCACGACATCCTGGCAATCGGCGCCCACCCTGATGACATCGAACTGGGCTGTGGCGGCAGCTTGGCCAAGCTCGCCTTCGCCGGCGCCCGCATCCATGCCCTGGTACTCAGCCGGGGTGGACGCGGTTGTCGCGATGGCGCTGATCGCAGCGACGAGTCGCATCGCGCGCTGCGGCAACTCGGCGCCCGGCAAGTGCTGCAGCATGATTTCCCGGATACCTGTTTCCCGTCCTGCCGCAACGCCATCATCAGCGCCCTGGAACAGGCGTGCGAAGCCATCCAACCGCAACGCGTCTACACGATGTGCGGTGAAGACCATCACCAGGATCATCGCACCGTCCATGAAGCCTCGATCGTCGCCTGTCGCAGCGTCCCGCAGATCCTGTGCTACGAAAGCCCAAGCACGCTGCCGCAGTTCGCACCGCAGGTGTTTGAAGACATCAGCGTGCAGTTGGAGCTGAAGATCCGCGCACTACGCGAACACGCCAGCCAGGGCGATCGCCATTACATGCAGGAAAGCCACCTGCGCTGCCATGCCCAGTTCCGCGGCCAGCAGGTGGGCATCGGCCCCAGCGAGGGCTTCCTGCCCCATCGGCTGGTGCTGTGATGAAGACCCTGCTGTTCCTGGCAATGTGCGCCTTCATCGTCGTGCGCCTGCTGGTCCACGCAACGCGCAGGCCCAGCGGGCAGCTGCGCAGCATCGATGCGATCGTGCCGGCCTACAACGAAGCACCATGCCTGCAGCGTTCGCTCACCGATCTGCTGCAGAATCCGTACATCGCGCGGGTGATCTGCGTGAACGATGGCTCCACCGATTCCACCGCGCAGGTGTTGGACGCACTGCAGCTGCAATGGCCGGGGCGACTGCTCGCCGTGCACCAGTCCAACACGGGCAAGGGCGGCGCGTTGATGCACGGGCTGCAGCATGTGGCCACCGCCCAGGTGTTCCTGACCGATGCTGACACCCGCATCGATCCGCGCAGTACCGGCCTGGGCCACCTGCTGGCGGAAATCGAACGGGGTGCCGACGCAGTGGGTGGTGTGCCATCGTCCTGCCTGCAGGGCGCCGGCTTTCTTCCGCACGTGCGGGCCAGCCTGAAGCTGCCGATGATCGTCATCAAGCGCAGCTTCCAGCAGTGGCTCGGCGGAGCGCCGTTCATTGTCTCCGGCTCCTGCGGGCTGTTCCGCACCAGCGTGCTGCGCAAGGTAGGTTTTTCCGACCGCACCCGGGTCGAAGACCTGGACATGTCCTGGTCGCTGGTGGCCCAGGGCTACAAGGTGCGGCAGAGCATCCGCTGCGTGGTGTACCCGCAGGAATGCAGCACGTTGGTGGAGGAATGGCGACGCTGGCGGCGCTGGATCGTCGGCTACGCCGTATGCATGCGCCTGCATCGGCGGTTGCTGCTGACCCGCTTCGGGCTCTTCAGCATCCTGCCGATGATCCTGCTGGCGCTGGTGGGGATCGCCGCTGGGCTGCAGGTGGGATTTGGCGCCGCTACGGTGCATGGCCCCGCTGGCCTGGTAGTGGCGATGGTGCCGCTGGTCTGGATCGGCATCGTGATGGCATTGGGTGTGGTCAGTGCCGTGCACCACCGGCGTCCATGGCTGGTACCGGCCGCAGCGTTCTCCGTGCTGTATGTGCTGCTGGCCTATGCGGTCTGGCTGATCCACGGACTGAAGGGGCTGTTCACCGGCCGCGAGCCCGCACGCGACAAGCCAACGAGGTATCCGCATGTGGTGGAGTGAACTGGAAGCAATGGCCAGCGAACTGGCATTGCTACAGCCCCACCTCGATCCATGCGCGGACATATCGCCACAGGCCACGGTACGCGGCGCGGTGAGTGTCGGCGTCGGCAGCCGCATCTGCCACGGCGCCCACATCCAGGGTCCGGTGTTGATCGGACGCGACTGTCTGATCGGCAATCATGCGCTGCTGCGTGGTCCGCTGCGTATCGGCGATGGCACCCGCATCGGCTTTGCCAGCGAACTCAAGAACGCCGTGGTCGGCCAGCGGGTCAGCATCGGTCCGCAGTGCTTCATCGGTGACAGCCGCATCGACGACGACGCGTATCTTGGCGCTCTCGTACGCACAAGCAATCACCGCCTCGACGGCGCGTCGATCGCCGTGCATGTCGATGGCCAGATCGTCGACAGCCAGCGCGACAAGCTCGGCGCATGGATTGGCGAAGGCGCGGCGCTGGGCGTCGGCGTGATCATCCTGCCCGGTCGCATCGTCGCACCGGGCAGCCAGTTCGGTCCGCGGATCACCGTGGAACGGAACCTGCCCGCAGGCCGCTATCGCCTGCTGCAACACCTGCATTCCCAACCCCTGGAGTAATCACCATGCGATTCATCAATCGTGGCGTACTGCCGTGCGCCCTGCTGCTGGCCGCCGCCAGCGCCCATGCCGGCGTCGACCGTGTTTCCCTGCAGCTGGACCACACCGATTACAACGAAGGCTTCGGCAAGCGCGACGTGCAGACAATGGATGTGGCAGGTCGCACCGGCGCCAGCCGCTGGCACCTGGGCCTGGCCCACGGCGAGCGCGATTACGGCACTTCGCGCTACAGCGGAAACCGGGTGCAGGGTTCGTTGCATCACGACTGGTCAGCCACCGTCGCCACGCGTACGTCGGTGATTGCGTCCAACGACGATCCGGTCTTCGTCAACCGCCAGATCAACCAGGACATGCTGTGGAAGGTGGCCGGACAGACCGTGCTGAGCGTGGGCGGCAAGTACGCCGAGTACCACGGCAGCGGCTACGTGAGCGGCTGGTCGGTGGGTGCTTCGCACTACTTTCCGCGGGTGATGGCCTCGATCAAGCATGAGCGCCATCGCCAGTCCAACGGCCCCGACGGGTACGGCACCACCGTTTCGCTACGGCTGAAAGATGCCCAGGGGCGTGGCTCGACCCAACTGTGGCTGGGCAGCGGCACCTCCGGCTACAGCGCCGAGGCCGATCCGCTGTTGCTGCGCGAGCACGATGCCCGGCGCGTGTTCCTGCGCCGCAGCCAGCCGCTGGGAGAGCACCTGGTACTCGACGTCGGGCTGGGCAAGACCTGGCACAAGACGCGCCTGGATCGTTTCCAGAGCCTGCATTCGCAGGTGGGCCTGGGCTACCGCTGGTAAGCCCATCGGCGACGACGGTCCGCCGTCGTCGCTGCTTCAGCAGGCTGCGGTCATCGCCACCACGCACGCGCCAATGCGAATGCGCCAACCGTACCTGACACCCAGCTCCACGCCGGTACGTCGCCCCAGTACCAGCCCGGCGGCTGCAGCACGTACATCAATGCGGCAATCGCCAGCAGGCCGACGCCGGTGATCGCACCGACCGCATGCTTCTGCAGGCGCTGCACGCTGGCATCCAGCGCAACCAGATCGCGCGAGCGCATCGCCAGCTCATGGCGACCTTCCACCTGCTGGGTCAGCCAGGCGTGCACCAGGCGCGGCATGTCCGGCGCATGGGTCATGATTTCCGGCAGGCGCTTGCCGATCTCGCGCACCACGCGGCGCGGGCTGTAGCGCTCGCGCAGGATCTTCGCCAGCACCGGCTTGGCCACGGCCCAGATGTCGATCTGCGGATCGAGCTGGCGGCCGACGCCTTCGATGTTGAGCAGGGTCTTCTGCAGCAGGATCAACTGCGGCTGCAACGTCAACTGATAGCGCTGGGCCACGCGGAACAGTTTCATCAGCACCTCGGCCAGCGAGATCTGCGACAGCGGGCGGGTGAAGTACGGCTCGCATACCGAACGCACCGCCGCTTCAAGATCATCGATGCGCACGTTGTCAGGCATCCAGCGCGCCTGCACGTGCAATTCGGCGATGCGGCGGTAGTCGCGGTTGAAGATGGCCATGAAATTCTCGGCCAGGTAGTACTGATCTTCCTGCGAGAGCTGGCCCATGATGCCGAAGTCCAGCGCGATGAAGCGCGGGTTGTCGCGGCGCATCGGATCGATGTCGACCCAGATGTTGCCGGCGTGCGCGTCGGCATGGAAGAAGTTGTCGCGGAACACCTGGGTGTAGAACACCCGCACGCCCTTGGCGGCCAGCGCCTTGCGGTCGATGCCGGCCTTGTCCAGCGCGGCGATGTCGTCGGAAGGAATGCCCCATACGCGCTCCAGGGTCAGCGCGCGCTCGGCGGTATGGCTCCAGATCACCTCCGGTACGTACAGGTCGTCGGAGTTCTCCCAGAAACGGCGCAGCACGCTGGCATTGGCGCCTTCGCGCTGCAGGTCCAGCTCGGCGGCCAGGGTGTTCTCCACCTCGGCCACCACTTCGCGCGGGCGGATCTTGTCGGCGCGCGGATGGGCGCGCTCGACCAGCGTCGCCAGCGAGTTGAGCAGGGCGATGTCGGCGTCGATCTGTTTTTCGATGCCCGGGCGCAGCACCTTGACCACTACCTGGCGGCCGTCGGCCAGGGTGGCCGCGTGCACCTGCGCGATCGACGCCGAGGCCAGTGGCTCGGTATCGAAACTGGCGAAGGCTTCGCTGACCGGCAGGCCCAGCGCTTCCTCGACGATGCGGCGTGCGGTCTCGCCGTCGAAGGGCTTGACCCGGTCCTGCAGCAGGGTCAGCTCATTGGCCACGTCCGGCGGCACCAGGTCGCGACGGGTGGACAGGATCTGCCCGAACTTGACGAAGATCGGCCCCAGGTCCTGCAGCGCCAGTCGCAGGCGTGCACCCCGCGACTGTGCCGCGATGGCGGCCGATGCGCGCGGCACGAACGGCTTGGCCAGGCGCAGCCAGCGCTCGGCCGGGGTGCCCTGCAGCAGGTCGTCGAGGCGGTAACGCAGGATCACCCGGCCGATGCGGCTGGCCCGCAGCAGCGCCTTCATGCGGCACCCCGCAGGCGCTGCACGCGTGCGCCGAGGCGCTCGACATCGTCGCGCAGCACGTCCACGTCATCGTGGAAGGCATCCAGCTCGGCACGTGGTACCACGTCGCGCGATTCCTCGGTGATGAATTCAGCGGCGCTATGGGCGAGGTCGATCGCACCCTGGCGGGCATGCTGCAGGGCGCTGCGCAGGGTGTTGGCCACCTGCACGCCCAGCACGTCGCCGAACACGCTGACGAACGGCTGCTGCCAGTCGGGATCGAAGCCCTTGGCCAGCTGCTGCAGGCGGCGCGCCAGCTCGGCATCGCCGGCCACGCGCACGCGCCCCTTGCCGTTGTCAGCGCCCTGGCGGGCACGCGCCAGCAGCGGCAGCTGTGCCAGCACGCCGGACAGGCTGCTGCGCACGGCCAGGTCCGCTTCCTGCGCATCCACCGGGCCAACCCGCAACTGGTCGCCGTCAACGCTGATGCGCATTGCCAGCGGCGGCGCGTCCAGGGTCAGGTCGATATGGCGACCGTCGAGGCTGGCCAGTGCGTGGCGGGTATCCGGATCCAGCGCCAGCGCGCGGTTCAGGGCGATCTGCAGGGCACGGCCAGCGACCGGCTTGAGGGACTTGAGCAGGGAAAGAGCCATGTGCGCATTCTACCTGCGTGGGTGGGGGGCTTGGGCCGGGCTGCCGCCCGGCACCCGCAGACGCAACGGCAACATCAAAAGCCGACGTCCTGTGGGGAGGCGGGGCGGTGTGGGTTTGCGGGGCCGCCGTGAACCCCGCTCCGCGGTCCGGCCCAGCCGCTGGCGGCTGTGCGTTCGGGCACTTGCGAAGCAGTGCTCCGCAAGCAAAGCGCCCTCACCCTTGGGGGCTTGGTCGCCGCATCCATGCGGCTCACACCCCGCAAACCCACACCGCCCCGCCTTCGACAGGTTTCCGGTAGCCATTTGCGGTAGTGCCGGCCGCTGGCCGGCAACCTCAGTCGGTTGGTAGGTGTCGACCTTGGTCGACACGGTAGATCAGGGGCATGCGCAATTGACGCGTGCGAAGGGATTTCTGGTTCATCTGTGCCTCACGCGGAAGGCCGACGAAGGTTCATGCTATGGAGCCACGCAACGCACAGGACATCGCATTTCCATGGCACGGACACGGGTTGGCATCATCTTCGGTGGCAGGTCTTCCGAACACGAAGTTTCGCTGCAGTCGGCGAAGAACATTCTCGACGCGCTCGACCGCGAGCGCTTCGAACCGGTGCTGATCGGCATCGACAAGCAGGGCCAGTGGCACCTGAGCCAGCCGGACACCTTCCTGCTCAATGCCGAGGATCCGGCGCGCATCGCCCTGCATCCTTCCGGTACCGCGCTGGCGGTTCTGCCCGGCACCGAGCAGGCGCAGCTGCAGCCGACCGATGCGGGCAGCGCGCTGGGGCAGATCGATGTGGTGCTGCCGATCGTGCACGGCCCGCTGGGCGAGGACGGTGCGCTGCAGGGGCTGCTGCGCATGGCCAACCTGCCCTTCGTCGGTTCGCCGGTGCTGGGCTCTGCGGTGGCCATGGACAAGGACGTGACCAAGCGCCTGCTGCGTGATGCGGGCCTGCAGGTGGCGCCTTGGGTGTGCATCCGTCGCCATGAAGCCGATGTGGTCGATGTCGCGGCGCTGATCGAAGTGCTTGGCCTGCCGCTGTTCGTCAAGCCGGCCAACCAGGGCTCATCGGTGGGCGTGAGCAAGGTCAAGGATGCAGAGGGTTTCGCTGCGGCATTGCAGACCGCGCTGCGCTACGACCACAAGGTCCTGGTGGAGTCGGCCGTAGTCGGCCGCGAGATCGAATGTGCGGTGCTCGGCAATGAGCGGCCGCAGGCCAGCATTTGTGGCGAGGTCGTACTGCACGACGAGTTCTATGCCTACGACACCAAGTACATCAACGAAGACGGTGCTGAAGTGGTGGTGCCGGCCGCAATCGATGCGGCAACGCAGGCGCGTATCCAGCAGATCGCGTTGCAGGCCTATCAGGCGCTGGAGTGCGCCGGCATGGCGCGGGTCGATGTGTTCCTCACCGCCGATGGCCAGATCGTCATCAACGAAGTGAACACCCTGCCCGGCTTCACCCGCATCAGCATGTATCCGAAGCTGTGGGGTGCCAGTGGCGTCGACTACACCACGCTGATCACCCGCCTGATTGAACTGGCGCTGGAACGCCACGAAGCCGATCGCGGATTGCATAGCGCGGTGCGTTGACCGCGCTTCGGCAGTGCCGGCCGCCGGTCGGCAACCCCGGGTAATCGAGGTTGCCGGCCAGCGGCCGGCACTACTGCTCAAGCGGTCATGTGCGCTTGCGGAACATCGAGATCACCGCCAGCACCAGGAACACCACGAACAGGATCCAGGCGATGTTGCTGGCGGCACCGGCGATGCCGGAGAAACCGAGCACGGCGGCGATGATGGCGATGACAAAGAAGATGACGGCGTAATGCAGCATGGTGCTCCTCGCAGGTGGTCGGCCGTGGGTGGCGTTGTGTCCATCCTGCGCATCTGCCGGTGTGCAACCGGTGATGGCGATCTCTGCGCGTAATGAAGGCTTCAGCGCGGTGATGCCGCCGTCATGATGCGGCCTTCAGTCGTCGCAGCCCTTCTTCGATGCTGACCTGCGGCACGTAGCCGAAATCACGGCGCGCCGGCTCCATGCTGTACCAGTGCGGCGTGCACAGCTGCTCGGCCAGGAAGCGCGTCAGCGGCGGCTCGCCACGCAGGCGCAGCAGCGGCCACAGCCGCTCGCAGATCGCGCCGATCCGATACGCCGTCTTGAAGCTGATCGCCTTGTCCACGGTTGGAGCGCCCACCGCCTGCAGCAGCTTGTTGACCAGCTCGCGCATCGGCAGCGGTTCGCCATTGGAAATGAAGTACGCCTTGCCGGCGCAGGCCGCGCCCGGTGCCAGCGCCTCGAAGGCGAGGAAATGCGCCAGCGCGGCGTTGTCGATGTACGTGGTATCGACCTTGTTGTTGCCGTCGCCCACCAGGCGCAAACGGCCAGCACGTGCACGATCGGCCAGGCGTGGCACCAGCTGCTGGTCGCCCGGGCCCCAGATCAACCGCGGACGCAACGCCACGGTTGCCAGGGTCGCGTCATTGGCCGCCAGCACGCGCTGTTCGGCAATCGCCTTGGTCGCCGCGTAGGGCGCCTGGAAATCCTCGCCATACGGCACTTCGTCCGCACCCAGTCCTTCCACCGGGTGCGTGGCGCGGTGGGTCACGCTGGGCGTGGAGGTGTAGACCAGCCTGCCGATGCCATGCGCACGGCAGGCGGCGATGACGTTGTCGGTGCCGACCACGTTGGCCTGGTGGTAGCTGTCATAGCTGCCCCACGCACCCGCCTTGGCACCGTTGTGGAACACCGCATCGACGCCGGCCACCGCATGCAGCACCGCCTGCGGATCGGCCAGGTCACCGCGGATCTGGCCCACGCCCAGCGCCTGCAGTTGCGGGTAGTGGCTGCGGTTGAATGCCAGCACCTGGTGGCCACGTTCGACCAGGCCACGGCACAGCGCCTGGCCAAGGAAACCACCACCACCGGTGACCAGGATCTTCATGCGCGCTTCTCCAGTTCGGCGCGGGCCCAGACGGCGAGCTTCTCGCGGCCGATCTTGGCGTTGTGACGGATATCGACGGGGAACGCCGGATGCATCAGCACGTGTTCCAGCTTCATCTCGGGCAGACGCGCAGCGGCCGTGGCATGCAGCGCCTCGCGCAGAGCAGGGCTGTCGGACTGGCCACGCTGCAGCTCCACGCACAGCACCGGCACCTGCGCACCGGCCGCGCCGACGCCCACCAGCGCCGTGCGTGCCACGCCGGGGACGATGTTGAACACCGGCTCGACCTGTTCGGTGTACAGCGGTCCGTGGGCGGTTTCCACGCGATGGGTCTTGCGGCCACAGAACCACAGCCGTCCCTGCGCATCGAAGTAGCCGACATCGCCCATGCGATGCACGATGCGGACGCTGCCATCGGCCAGGGTTTCGCTGATCTTCGCCGCCGCCGTCGCCTGCGGACGGTTGAAATAACTGTCGGTGGCGGTCGGCCCGGCCACGGTGATCTCACCGATCTCGCCCACGGCCAGTACGCGCGCCTGCGACCAGTCCGGCAGCGGCGCATCGTCGATGGCGATGATGCGCACCTCGTTCGGTGCGACCACGCTGCCGACGCAGGTGCCGGCACCGCCCTCGGTGGCCGCGCGCGTACGCTCCAGCTCGCGCCCCTCGACCACGGCCACCGGCAGGCACTCGGTGGCGCCATACGGTGTCCAGAACTGGGCATCGGCCGGCAGCAGGCTGCGGATGGTGGCGACCACGTCCGGCGGCACCGGCGCACCGGCCGAGGTCACCCGGGTCACCGTCGGCAACGGCCGCCCGTGCCGCGCCAGCACCCGCATCAGTGCGGGCGAGCCGAACAGCTGGGTCACGCCGAAACGCTGGATGGCGTCATGCAGGCGCGCCGGGTCGGCCTGGGCCGGCCGGGTCGGGTCCATGTCCGGAATCACCGAGGTCAGGCCCAGTGCCGGATCGAACAGCGCAAACGGCGGGAAGGTCGGCAGGTCCACCCCGCCCGCCTCCATGCCGAAGGCGCTGCCCAGCAGCTCGATCTGGCCGACGAAGTGGCGGTGGCGGTAGACCACGCCCTTGGGCACGCCGGTGGAGCCGCTGGTGAACAGGATCGCCGCCGTGTCCTCGCCATCGGTGTCGGCCAGCATCGGGCCGCTGTTGGCGCCGGCACGCTCCAGCGCGGCCAGCGTGGTACCGCCCCAGCCCAGGCGGCGACCGACCGTGACAAGACGGGTCGCCGAAGGCGCCCAGCGCAGCGCCAGCCGCGCCACGTGGGCCAGCGGGATGCCGATGAAGGCCTGCGGCTGTGCCTCGTCCAGGCACTGCTTCAGCGCGCGCTTGTCGATGCCCGGATCGACCAGCACCGGCGCCGCGCCCAGCTTGAACAGGGCGAACATCAACAGGAAGAACTCCGGCGACGGCCGCACCATCACCACCGTGCGCACCCCGCGGCCGATCCCGTAACCGGCCAGGCCGGCCGCCATCGCATCGCTGCGGGCGTCCAGCTGGCGGTAATCCAGGGTCACGTCGTAGGCCGCCATGCCGTTGCCGGCGCCGCGGCGCCCGGGGCAGCGGATGGCGATCTGGTCGGGGCGTTCACGCGCCAGCTCGGGCAGCCGCGCGGCGATGTTGCAGGATCGGTTCATCCGTTCATTGTCGCCGCTTACGGAATTTCTTGCGCGGCGGCCGCCAGCGTGGAAAATCCGCATCCTCGTCCCTTCCCCGATGCCGCCCGAGGCGGCTTGCCCATGCAACATCCCTGCATGACCTGCGGCGCCTGCTGCACCCAGTACCGCGTGGCCTTCCACTGGATGGAATCGGACGAGGTCACCCCCGGCGGCGTGCCGCACCAGCTCACCGAGGTGCTCGACCCGCACCGCCTGTGCATGCGCGGCACCCATTCCAAGCCGGTGCGCTGCGTCGCGCTGGACGCGCAGATCGGCGTCTATTCGCGCTGCACGATCCACCCCAACCGCCCCAGCGTGTGCCGCGAGGTGGATGCATCGTGGGAGTACGGCAAGGCCAGCCCGCAGTGCGACAAGGCCCGCATCGCCTATGGGCTGGATCCGCTGACCCTGGCCGACTGGCGCTGGCGCGATGGCGCGGACAACGACGACGACCACCCGGACGACAACGGCAACAGCCCCTCGCCACAGGCGCCGATCGCGGCATGACATGCGTGCCGACCAACGGTCGGCACCCACCCATCCCTTCCCCAGGCGTGCCGACCAGCGGCCGGCACCCACCCGTTCATTCTCCCGGTGGGTGCCGACCGTTGGTCGGCACACTCTTCAGATCGGGTTCGCGTCCAGGAACGCCCGGATCTCCGGCACCAGCACTTCATGCTTGTCTTCCAGCACGTAGTGGCCGGCATCCTCGAAGGCATGCACCTGCGCCTTCGGCAACGCCGCCTGGAAGCCCTTCAGGAAGTGATGGTCGAACACGAAATCACGCAGGCCCCAGCCGAGGAAGGCCGGTCGATCGGCGAACGACGGCAGCGCCTTGCCGGCGCGCTCCAGCAGTGACCACGCCTTGTCGGCCGGCGACAGCGGAATGTCCTGCATGAAGCGGATGGTGCTGATGCGGTTGGCGTAGCTGTTGTACGGCGACACGTAGGCGCGGCGCACATCGGCCGGCATCTTCCGCTCCACGCCCAGCCACGAGGCACCCGAGGAGAACGCATTGAAGGTGCGGATGATCCACTCGCCGATCTTCCAGTGCCGGCCCAGCGCGATCTGCCACGGCATCTTCTTGGCCGCTGGCATCGGGAATGCGGCGGTGTTGAGCACCACCAGGCGCTTGACCTGGTCGTGGTGCGACAGCGCCCAGCCGAAGCCGATCATGCCGCCCCAGTCGTGCACGGCCAGCGTCACCGGGCCGGTGATGCCCAGATGCTTCAGCAGCGCATCCAGATCATCCACCCGCGACTGCAGCGTGTACGCGTAGCGGCTGTCGTCGGGCTTGTCCGACAGGCCCATGCCGATATGGTCCGGCACGATGCAGCGGTACCTGTCCGACAGGCCGGCCACCAGCGTGCGCCAGTAATAGCTCCACGACGGGTTGCCGTGCACCATCACCACCACTTCGCCATCGCGCGGGCCTTCGTCGAGATAGTTCATCGACAGGCCGGGGCGAACCTCGAAACGCTGCGGGTGGGCGGGGTAACCGGGAAGCTGGGACATCGGATCGCACCTGTAGAAAGGGCCGGTAGAACCGGCCCTTGGACACTTGGAAACATCATCGCTGTCCGTCGCGAGCGATTGGCTGGCAGGTGCGGACGGCGCGCAGCAGGTCAGCGGTGACTTTTTTACCAGACCACTTCAGCCATCGAGCAGTTCAGGCCCGAGCCGATGCCCAGAAGCGCGATGCGGTCGCCCTTCTTCAGCTTGCCCAGCTGCTTGAGCTTGCTCAGCACGATCGGCACCGAGGCCGGACCGATGTTGCCGTGCTCGCCGAAGATGGTCATGACCTTCTTCGGGTCGATGCCGAAATTCTTGATGAACGCAGCGGTGTGCGGCTGGCTGACCTGGTGGATGACGAACTGGTCCAGCTCTTCCACGGCCCAGCCCAGTGCGATCTTGGCGGCGGTGAAGGTCTTCTGGGCCAGCTTGATGCCCTCGATCAGCAGCATGCGGGTATCGGTGACCATGCGGTCCAGGTTGCCCAGGCACAGCTGGTTCCACTCGGTGGCCGAGCGGGTCACGCCACCCTTGTAGCGCGGCGCGTCGGGCACCAGCTCCGAACGGGCCATCACCATCGCGGCTGCACCGGAACCGGTGGTCAGCGCCGCCAGCTCGTTGCGGAAGTCGTCGGCGGTGACGTCCGGCGCGGTCATCCGCTCCAGGGTCTTTTCGTACACCAGGTTGGCGGTCTCGCCATCCACCACCAGCGCATAGTCGATCTCACCGCGCTCAAGCATGCGCGCAGCGATGTCCATGCCGTTGATGAAGGCCAGGCAGGCATTGGCGACGTCGAAGGTCATGCACTCGTCGCTGACACCGAGGTTGCCGGACACGATGGAAGCGGTGGACGGCTCCAGGTAGTCACGGCTGACCGAGGTGTTGATCAACAGGCCGACCTGCGTCGCATCGATGCCTGCGTCTTCCAGCGCCTTGCGGCCAGCCATGGTGGCCGCATCGGACGCCAGGACGCCGTTGTCCCACAGGCGGCGCGCGTGGATGCCGGCGATGTCGCCGAGGACGTCGGTACGGATACCAAGGCGATCCAGCGTCGGCTGCAGGCGTTCGTTGATTTCCTTGGTCGTCAGCGTGTGCGGCGCATCAACGTGAGCCAGGCCGGCAATCGAGACATTCTTGAAGAGCATCGAGGTTAGCGCCAAGGCTCAGGCAAAGGGGGCGCTATTCTATAACCCCCCGGCCCTTCACCGCATCTTTACGAATTCAGCCTTGGCCGTATGGTGAAGGATTCAGCGCGGCGGGCACTGGAAGGCGGCGAAGCGCTGGCTGCCATCGGCCGGGGCCGCAGCGGCCTGCACGGCATTGGCGCCGGTGGTCGGGGCCTCGTTGCGGGCCAGGGTTTCCAGCTCTTCCTGCACGCGCAGCGGGTTGCGGTTGTAGAAGCCGACCTTGCTCTTCACGGTCACCACCACTTCGCCCTTGGAGATGCAGCCGGCCGGTACCGGGCCTGCCGGCAGCACGCGGGTCGCCTTGCCGGCCGGTTCGATCGGCACCCAGGTGCAGGCGGTGACGGTGAGCAACAGGGACGACAGCAGCAGAACGCGCATGGGCAGGATCCTGGAAGGGAATGTCAGGAGTGTGCCTGAACCGTCTGAATCAGGGATAGCCGGTGAGCCCCCATCGTGAGGTTGCCGGCCAGCGGCCGGCACTACCACCGGAGGCCTGCCCGCCGGAGCGGGCAGGCACATCCCTTACTTCTTGACCGGGTTGCCTTCGGCATCGATCACGGTCACTTCGCCCAGGTTCAAGGCGCGCACGGCCGCTTCGGTCTGCTTGAGGTCACCCACCACCACCCAGGTCAGCGCCTGCGGCTTGATCTCCGCTGCCGCCTGCTGCACCTGTGCCGGGGTCATCGCTTCGATCTCGGCCTTGCGGCGCAGCACGTAGTCGTCCGGACGCTTGAACTGCACGATCGTGCCGATGGTCGCGGCCACCGCGCTGGCGGTCTCGTAGGCGCCGGGCAGGCTCAGCGTCTGGATGTTGCGGATGCGCGCCACTTCCGCGTCGGTCGCCGGCTTGCTGCCGTTGGCGAACTCGGCGATCTCCTTGCGCATTTCCGCCATGGCCGGGCCGGTCTTGTCGATCTGCACCGGTGCCATCGCCATCCACGGGCGCTGGCCCACGGTGTTGCTGGCGCTGGTGCGGGCGCCGTAGGACCAGTGCTTGTCCTCGCGCAGGTTCATGTTCAGGCGCGAAGTGAAGTCACCACCGATCACGCCGTTGGCGATGTCGAAGCGGGTCGAGCTGGCGTCGCTGGACGGCGGCACGACCTGGCCGGCGAACAGGTTGGCCTGCACCGCGCCCGGCTGGTCGATCAGGAACACGCGCGGGCTCTTCGGCAGCGCCACGGCGGTGGTGGCCTTGATCGTCGGCGCATCACCGGTGGCCTTCCAGTCGCCCAGCTGCTTGTCCAGCAGCGGCACGATCTCGGCCAGGGTGGTATCGCCAACCACGATCAGGGTGCCGTCCTGCGGACGCAGCCAGTCGCGGTGGAAGTCGACCAGGTCCTCGCGGCCCAGGCTGCTGATCGCCGCTTCGTCACCGCTGCCGGTGAACGGGATCGCGTACGGATGGCCCTTCCCGTACAGCAGCGGCGGCAGCACGCGCATCGCCACCGCACCCGGATTGACCTTCTCCTGCTGGATGCCGGCGATCCAGGTCGCCTTGACCCGGTCGATCTCGCTCTGCTCGAAGCGCGGCTCGCGCAGCAGGCTGGCATACAGCGCCAACGACGGCACCAGGTTCTCCTTCAGCGCGGACAGTTCCACATCCACCGAATCCAGGCCGGCGGACGCATCAAGGTCCGCACCCAGCGCATCGGCTGCATCGGCGAAGGCCAGCGACCCCAGCTTGCCGGCGCCTTCGGTCATCAGGCTCATGGTGAAGTTGGCGGTGCCCGGCTTGCGGCCCTGGTCAGCGGTGAAACCGCCCGGGAACTGGTAGCTGAACTGCACCACCGGAATTTCATGGCGCTCGGCCAGCACCACCTGGGTGCCGTTCTTCAGCGTGGCGCGCTGCAGGGCCGGGAACTTCAACTGCGGGAACTCGCGGGTCTGAGGCACGCCGGCCTTGCGGTCCACCTGCTCGGGCAGGGTGCTGTACTTGCTGTCCACGGCCGGCACGTTGAACGGCTTCGGCGCCTGCGAAGGATCTTCCTTCAGCGCAACGCGTTCACCCGGCTCGACCACCAAGGTGTGGCTGCCCTTGTCCAGCCACTGCGCGCCCAGGCGCTTGAGGTCGGCAGCGGTGGCCTTGTCGATGTTGGCCAGCGAGGTGCGGAAGCAGCCCGGGTCGCCGGTGTAGACCGTGCATTCGGCCAGCGCGTCTGCCTTGCCGCCGAAGCCGCCGATGCGCTCGATGCCGCGGATGAAACCTGCCCGGGAGCCGGTCTTGGCACGTGCCAGTTCTTCGGCGGTCGGGCCCTCCTTGAGCAGGCGCTCGATTTCCTCATCGATGATCTTTTCGACCTTGGCCGGGTCCTGGCCCTGCTTCACCGTGGCCATCACCATGAAGTTGGAACCCAGCTGCGAGGCGTAGGCGCCAGCGCTGATGTTGTCGACCAGCTTGTCCTGGTGCTGCAGGCGCTGGCTCAGGCGCGAAGACTTGGCGCCGCCGAGCACATAGGCCAGCAGCTGCAGCTGGTCGACGTCGGTGGTGCCGACCTGGGCCACGTTCCAGGCGCGGTAGATGCGCGCCTGCGGCACCTTGTCGGTCATCACCTCGCGGGTGTCGGCCGGGCGCTTGGCCACGTCCACCTTCGGCTGCGCCATCGTCGGGCCGGCCGGGATGCTGCCGAAGTACTTGGCGGCCTTTTCCTTGGCCGTGGCCAGATCGATGTCACCGGCCAGCACCAGCACCGCGTTGTTCGGCCCGTACCAGGTGCGGAACCAGGTCTTGACGTCGTCCAGCGAAGCGGCGTTGAGATCGTTCATCGAGCCGATCACGCTGTGGTGGTACGGGTGGCCCACCGGATACAGCGCGCGGTTGAGCTGTTCCCACACCTGGCCATAGGGCTGGTTCTCGCCCTGGCGCTTCTCGTTCTGCACCACGCCACGCTGTTCGTCGAGCGCAGCCTGGTCGATCGCGCCAACCAGATGGCCCATGCGGTCCGATTCCATCCACAGCGCAATGTCCAGCGCGGTGGTCGGCACGTTCTCGAAATAGTTGGTGCGGTCGGTATTGGTGGTGCCGTTCTGGCCGGTCGCACCCACCTGCTTGAAGGGTTCGAAGTACTCGCCGTCGTGGTTCTCGCTGCTCTGGAACATCAGGTGTTCAAACAGATGCGCGAAGCCGGTACGGCCGGCGGGCTCGTCCTTGCTGCCGACGTGGTACCAGATGTTGACCGCAACGATCGGTGCCTTGCGATCGGTATGCACCACCACCCGCAGGCCGTTGGGCAGGGTGAACTGCTCGAACGGGATATCGACCTTGCTGGTCGCGGCCGGCTTGGCCGCCAGCGCGTAGGTCGGCGCAAGCGTGCCGAGAGCAGTACTGAGAGCAACAGCGAGCAGCGCGGCGCGCGGGCGCAGGGTGAGCGACATATCCGGGTCCTTGGTCACATAGGTGAATCCCGATCCTAGCGCGGGCGTGCGGCCACCGGTATCGGCCACCAGTCACTGGGGGTGATCGGCCCCATCGGCCTTCGTGATTGGCCGTTCCCGGGTCACGAACGGCGGTGATTCACGTCCGGACAGTGTCCGCAGCCCCGGAATGGACAGGTGTCCGCCCTGCGGACACTTTCGGCGATCCATAAAACCCTTATGAATCAACGACTAAAAGTTGGCACGGGGATTGCTTTGTACTTCCTGCGCCAGGAAGGGCTTCAGACGAAAGCTGACTGAAGACTGAACACAAGCAGGAAATCGAAAATTCCGCTTGCATCCCCAGAACTGGTGTTCTACCTTACTACCACACCACCGCTCACCAACACTAAACAGGCCCCGTCATGAACGCCAAGACCATTGCCATCGCCATCGCCCTGATCGCCGGCACCGCGGTTGTTTCGTCGGTGCAGGCCTCCGAATCCATCAAGACCCTGTCCACCGTGCAGGTCCGCCCGGCCGCCGACCAGCTGGTCCAGCAGGCCTGGGAACAGGCCAGCGGCATCCCGACCCTGGCCACTGTCGAAGTGCGTCCGAGTGTCGACCAGCTGGCCGAGCGCGGCGGCTTCATCGCCAGCCCGGTCGCCGCCGCACTGCCGATCACCACCCTGGCCTCGGTTGAAGTGCGCCCGAGCCTGGAGCAGCGTGTCGCCCTGGCTGCCGAGCAGGAAGCCCAGCGCTACGCCGCCACCCTGGCAGCGGCCGCCACCAGCGTCGCCAACCAGGTGATCGTCAACCTGCCGGCCCTGCAGGTGCGTCCGAGCGCCGCCCAGCTGCAGGCCTTCGCTGCCGAAACCGCCCAGGTCCTGCTGCGCCCGTAAGCGACGTCCGCCCTGCCCCGCGCGGGGCGTGCGTCGTAAAGGCGGCCGCCGTCGCAGGTACACTGCGCCGATGAATGCCGCGCCCCAGTTCCACGTGATCCTGTTCCAACCGGAAATCCCGCCCAACACCGGCAATGTGATCCGGCTCTGCGCCAACACCGGCGCGCAGCTGCACCTGGTCGAGCCGCTCGGCTTCGCACTGGAAGACAAGCAGCTCAAGCGCGCCGGCCTGGACTACCACGAGTACTCGCGCCTGCAGGTGCATCCGGACCTGGACACTGCGCTGGCGCGGATCGCACCGAAGCGGTTGTTCGCCCTGAGTACGCGTGCCAGCGTCCGCTATGACAGCGTGGCGTTCGAAGACGGTGATGCCTTCCTGTTCGGCCCGGAAAGTCGTGGCCTGCCGCAGGACGTGCTTGATGCCCTGCCCGATGGTCGCCGGCTGCGCCTGCCGATGCGGCCGGACAACCGCAGCCTCAACCTGTCCAACACCGTTGCGGTGGTGATGTACGAGGCGTGGCGCCAGCATGGGTTTGCCGGCGGCCAGTAGATCCACGCCATGCGTGGATGATCGTCTGGTAGATGCCGACCTTGGTCGGCACGGGAGCGCCAACCAAGGTTGGCGACTACCGCCATCCCGGTAGATCCACGCCATGCGTGGATGGATTTCAGAACGCGTTGATGCCGGTCAGCTCACGCCCGATCACCAGCTGGTGTACGGTCTCGGTGCCTTCATAGGTGATCACCGATTCCAGGTTCAGCGCATGGCGGATCGCCACGTGCTCGGTGGTGATGCCAGCGCCGCCCAGCAGGTCGCGGCATTCGCGGGCGATGTCGATCGCCATGCGGCAGTTGTTCCACTTGGCAAGGCTGACCTGCTGCGGTTGCACCTGCCCGGCTTCCTTCAGTCGGCCGAGCTGCAACGCCAGCAGCTGCGCCATGGTGATGCGCCGGGCCATGTCGGCCAGCTTGATCTGCGCGCTCTGCGTGGCCGCCAGCGGACGGCCGAACAGGACGCGCTCCTTGGCATACCCCAGCGCTTCATCCAGGCAGGCGATGGCCGAGCCGATCGGGCCCCAGCTGATGCCGAAACGCGCCTGCGTCAGGCAGCCCAGCGGCCCCTTCAGCCCCTTAACGTTCGGCAGGCGGTGGCTGTCGGGCACGCGTACGTCGTCGAAGAACAGCGCGCCGGTCAGCGACGCGCGCAGGCTCATCTTGTGCTTGATCTCCTGCGTGGTGAAGCCGGGCATGCCCTTCTCCAGCACGAAGCCCTGGATGCCGTCTTCGGTCTGTGCCCAGACGATGGCCAGGTCGGCCACCGGTCCGCTGGTGATCCACATCTTGCTGCCGTTGATGCGCCAGTCGCTGCCATCGCGCACCGCGCGGGTCTTCATGCTGGCCGGGTCGGAACCGCCATGTGCCTCGGTCAGGCCGAAGCAGCCGATCAACTCGCCGCGGGCCATCGCCGGCAGCCATTGCCGGCGCTGTTCTTCGCTGCCGTAAGCAAAGATCGGGTACATGCATAGCGAGCTCTGCACCGACACGAAGCTGCGCAGGCCCGAATCGCCGCGCTCCAGCTCCTGACAGATCAGCCCGTAACTGACCGCGCCAAGGTCACCGCCGCCGTACTCGGCCGGCAGCGTGGCGCCGAGCAGCCCAAGCGAGGCGATCTCCGGCACCAGCTCCGACGGGAACCGTGCCTGATCGAAGGCATCGCCGATGATCGGCAGCACGCGCTCGTTGGTGAAGCGGGCCACGCTCTCCTGTACCGCGCGCTCCTCCTCGCTGAGCAGGGAACGGACATCGAACAGGTCGTACGGATCCAAAGCCATGGCACTCACACGCAGTCGGGACTGCCGCCATTGTCGGCCATCCGGGCGGAGTTGGTGTGCTGGTAGAGGCCGACCTTGGTAGGCGCTGGTGTTTCCGCTCGCGCCCACCAAGGTCGGCACGTTCCAGACCCCGCGCATTACGCTGCATTGCAGCAATCATCGCGTGAACATCGTCGATCTAGCTCGATCACGCGCGGCCCGGTACCCTGACAACATTCAAACAACCGTTTCGCCGTGGTCGCACGCGCGATTCCCAGGCAACCGCCGGTGGCCCCGATGCCGGCACTACCCACGAGTCATGCAATCGATGAGTGCTGAAGCCAACGCCCTGCCCCCGCGTGAAGTAATGGAATTCGATGTGGTGATCGTCGGTGCCGGTCCGGCCGGCCTGGCCACTGCGATCCGCCTGCGCCAGCGCGCGATCGAAGCGGGCCGTGAACTGTCGGTCTGCGTGCTGGAAAAGGGCTCCGAACCGGGCGCGCACGTGCTGTCCGGCGCGGTGATGGACCCGCGCGCGCTGACCGAACTGTTCCCGGACTGGTCCGAGCGCGGCGCACCGCTGAAGCAGAAGGTCACCCGCGACGAGTTCCTGTTCCTCAGCGAGACCGGCGCGCGCACCACCCCGCACGCGCTGCTGCCCGAGTGCTTCCACAACGAAGGCAACTACATCATCAGCCTGGGCGAGGTCACCCGCTGGCTGGCACAGCAGGCCGAGGCGCTGGAAGTGGCGATCTTCCCCGGCTTCGCCGCCGCCGAAGTGCTGTACGGCGATGACGGCGCGGTGATCGGCGTCGCCACCGGCGACATGGGCATCGAAAAGGACGGCACGATCGGTCCGGCCTTCGAACGCGGCATGGCCCTGCATGCGAAGTACACGGTGTTTTCCGAAGGCGCGCGCGGCCACCTCGGCCGCCAGCTGATCAGCCGCTTCAAGCTGGACGAAGGCAAGGATCCGCAGGCCTACGGCATCGGCATCAAGGAGCTGTGGCAGATCGACCCGGCCAAGCATGAACCGGGCCTGGTGGTGCACGCCGCCGGCTGGCCGCTGGATACCGACACCTACGGCGGTGCCTTCCTGTACCACGCCGACGGCGGCAAGGTTGCCATCGGCTACGTGGTCGGCCTGGACTACAAGAACCCGTGGTTGAGCCCGTTCGAGGAATTCCAGCGCTTCAAGACCCATCCGTCGATCCGCAAGCATCTGGAAGGCGGCACCCGCATCGGCTACGGCGCGCGTGCGATCACCGCCGGTGGCCTGATGTCGCTGCCCAAGACCGTGTTCCCGGGCGGCGCGCTGGTCGGCTGCGAAGCCGGCTACCTCAACGTCAGCCGCATCAAGGGCAGCCACGCCGCGATCAAGACCGGCATGCTGTGCGCCGATGCCGCCTTCGACGCGCTGGTGGCCGATCGCCAGCACGATGAGCTCAGCGCCTACCCGGCCGCCTTTGAAACCAGCTGGCTGCACGACGAACTGAAGCTGTCCAAGAACTTCAAGCAGTGGTTCAAGAAGGGCCAGACCGTGGCCACGCTGATGACCGGCATCGAGCAGTGGCTGCTGCCGAAGCTGGGCGTGCGCAACCCGCCGTGGACCCTGCGCCACAGCATCCCGGACCACGCCTGCCTGGAGCCGGCATCCAAGCACACGCGCATTGCCTATCCCAAGCCCGATGGCGTGCTGACCTTCGACCGCCTCAGCTCGGTGTTCCTCAGCAGCACCAACCACGACGAGAACCAGCCCAGCCACCTGACGCTGAAGGATGCGAGCATCCCGGTGAAGGTGAACCTGACCGAGTACGCCGGTCCGGAAGCGCGCTACTGCCCGGCGGGCGTGTACGAATTCGTCGGCGACGGCAACGATGCGCGGCTGCAGATCAACGCGCAGAACTGCGTGCACTGCAAGACCTGCGACATCAAGGATCCGACCCAGAACATCGTCTGGGTGACCCCGCAGGGCGGCGGCGGCCCGAACTACTCCGGCATGTGACCGGCGATGGGGCTGCGACGGCCGGTCGCAGCCCCACGGCGCGTGCGCCCGTTATCCTGCTCGCCCATGCGTGCCCTTCGCCTGCTTCCCGCTGTTGCCACGATCCTCGTCGCCAGTGCGTGCCAGCGCCCGCCCGCTGCGCCCAGCACGCCCGAACAGGCGCGCCAGCAGGCGATGCAGCGCGCGTTCGAACTGTGCGCGGGCTGCCATACCGTCAATGCCGGCGGCATCCACCGCTTCGGTCCCAACCTGCATGGGGTGGTCGGCCGTCGTGCGGGCAGCCTGCCCGACTACGGATACTCGCAGGGCATGCGCCGCGCCGACTTCGTGTGGAGTGCGCAGACCCTGGACACCTTCCTGCAGTCGCCCACCCATCTGGTACCCGGCACGCGCATGTACAACGCCTTCCCGAGCGCCGAGCGTCGCGCGCTGGTGATCGCTTACCTGCAGGAGCACGCGGCTCAGTGAGCCAGGCGCTGCAGCTGGTGCTGCAGATGCGCCACGAACTGCCCGGCGTCGGCAACCGCCGATGCGACCTCTGCATCGCCCGCGGCCTGCAACCGTTCCACCAGCGCGTTGGCGCGATCGGCCAGGCCGCGTGCACCCACCGCCCCCAGCGCACCGGCCTGCCGATGCAGGTGCAGCGCGGCCGTCAGCCGGTCGCCTTCGTGCAGCGCGCGCTGCAGGGCCGCGATGTCCTCGTTGCTGGCCTTGACCAGGCTGTCGTGCAGCTGCCGGGCGATCTCGCGCGAACCGAAGCGCCGTTGCAGGGTCGCCAGGTCGGGTAGCCCCTCGTCGCCCTCGGGCTCATCGTCGCTGTCCACCGCGGCCTGGTCATCTTCAGCACCCTCGGCGCGCGGCAACCAGCGCAGCAGCGCTTGCCGCAGCGTCGCCAGCGACAATGGCTTGGCCAGCACGTCGTCCATGCCGGCTTCGCGGCAGCGGCGTGCGTCATCGTCAAGCACGCTGGCGGTCAGCGCCAGCACCGGCATCCGCGGCTGGCCGTTGCGGCCCTCGCGCTCGCGCAGCAGGCGGGTGAAGCCGAATCCATCCAGCACCGGCATGCGGCAATCGGTGATGACCAGATCGAAGGATTCCTCCGCCAGCCGGTCCAGTGCCTGTTGCCCGTCATCGACCAGCACGTGCGGCACGCCCAGCTGCTGCAGGCGCCAGGCCATCATCGCCTGGTTGGTGGGATGGTCTTCAATGACCATCACCCGTGCCTGGCGCAGATCAGGGGGCAGCAGCGCGATCTGCTGGTGCTCGGCCTGCAGCGCGATCACATCCTCGCTGCGCGCCTCCACCAGCGACAGCAGCACGTCAACCCGCGTCCCTTCGCCCAGCGTGCTTTCGAGCTTCAGTTCGCCGTCCATCTTCTGCACCAGGCGCCGGCAGATGCTCAGGCCCAGCCCGGTGCCCCCATGGTCGCGCTGGATGTACGCACCGGCCTGGGTGAAGGGTTCGAACAGGGTCGGCAGCTGTTCCGGCGCGATGCCGATGCCGATGCCGGTGTCGGTGACGCTCAGGCGCAGCGGCTGGCTGCCATCCTCGGCAGTAGGCCCCAACACCTCCAGCTGCAGCCGCACCGAGCCCTTCACGGTGAATTTGATGGCGTTGCTGAGCAGATTGAACACGATCTGGCGCAGGCGCACGCCATCCACTTCATGGGCCTGGGCCAGTTGTTCGTCGATGTCCAGCTGCAGATCCAGCCCGCGCGCCGTGGCCTGCGGCAACAACAATCGATGGACCCCTTCCAGCAGTGGCCGCACCGGCAGCGGTACCGGCTCCAGGCGCAGCGCGCCCGCTTCCATCCGCGAATAGTCGAGGATGTCGTCCAGGATCTGCCGCAGCATCTGCGCCGAGTCTTCGATCACGCCGAGGATGCGTTGCTGTTCGGCGTCCAGCGGCGAATGCGCCAGCACTTCCAACATACCCAGCACACCGCTCATCGGTGTGCGGATTTCATGGCTCATGGTGGCCAGGAAGCGTGATTTCGCTGCTGCAGCCTGCTCGGCTTCGACCATCGCTGCGGCCAGCGCGTCGGCCTGCGCGCGCGCCTGGCTCACGTCCACCCAGTAGCCACTCCAGGTCACCGCGCCCGCTTCCGTTGAATACGGATGTGCCTGGCTGCGCACCCAGCAGGGCGCGCTTCCGTCGCGATGGATACGGAACTCGAAGGAAAGCGGTGCAAAGTTGCGCGCCGCGAGGTCCATCGCGTGCAGCACCTTTTCGCGGTCCTCGGCATCGATGCACGCCAGCAGCGCCTGTCCATCCGACTCCGCCTGCTGCCGGCTGATGCCGAACATCGACTGCACATCGCCGGCAATGAAGGGGAAGCTCAGGGTGCCATCCGCTTCGCGGCGGGCCTGGTAAACGATGGCTGGCAGGTTGTCGGTCACCTCGGCGAGGCGCTGTTCCAGCTCACGGCGGCCGGCCACTTCGCGGCGCAACCGCCAGTGGCCCAGCCCATGCACCGCCACCGCAGTGGCCAGCACCAGCAACAGGGGAAGACCCCAGCGCAGCAGCGTGCCCCAGTCCACCCCCCCACGGTATTCCACCGACAGCCAATCGCCGCGCAGGGCTTCGCGGCGGCGGGGGCCCATCTGCAGCAGCAGGCGGTCGAAGGTCGTTGCCAGGGCCGCATGGCGGCGCTCCACGGCCAGTGTCAGCTGGTCGTTGAATCCGGCTGGTGCGGCCAGCTGCAGGCGCCCCGGAAAGCGGGTGCGCAGCAACTGGTCGACCAGCGCCAGGTTGCCCACGTAGGCATCGGCCTCACCATCGGCAAGGCGTTGCAGGGCCTGTTCAGCGCTGCGCGCGGCGACGATCTTCACCGAAGGCGCCTGTTGCTGCACATAGCCGCGGATGCGCTCCGGATCGGACAGCAGCACGCGTTTGCCGTCCAGGTCCGACAGACCCAGCATCGACGGACTGTCAGTGCGGGTGACGATCACATTGGGCACGGTGATGAAGGGTTGGCTGAACACCCATTCCGGCCCGAGATAGTTCGAATCGGCAGGAATGCCGATCACCGCCTGCAGTTCCCCGCGGCGCGCCTTCTCGCGCACCTCGTACCAGTCATGGCTGTTTTCGACCTGCAGGTTGGCGCCGGCCTGCAGCAGGCGCTGCAGGTATTCGTTGGTCAGGCCACTGGGCTTGCCATTCCTGTCGGCGAACGACAGCGGCGCGGCGTTGGGCGCAAAGCCGATCTTCAAGGGTTGCTGCAGCACGCGTTTCTCGGCCTGGCTCAATGCCAGCTGCGCCGACGCCGACCACTGCGGCGGTGGCAGCCAGCGCTGCGCCAGGGCGTCACGCTGCGCTTCGCTGACGGCGGCAAGCGCCAGGTCCAGTGCCTCGGACAACGGCTGTTTGCTGTTGGGCACACCGAAATGCAACTGCTCCGGCGGCAGATCGCTGGGCCGCAGCAACGCCACACCCTTCAACCCGTTGGCGGCGATCAGTTCCGTTGCCACGTAGGCATTGCCGATGAAAATGTCGGCTTTGTCGTCTCTGACCATACGCAAGGCCGTCAGCGTGTTGTCTGCGACAAGTTGTCGTGCCCTTGGGAACCGCGCACGCACCTGCGGTCCGGTCATGAAGTCCTGCTCGACCACAACGCGCAGGCCATCAAGATCGGGGGCTTCCGATGCACGCAGGTCCTGGGGACGTCCGACCATGGCCAACGGTGCCTCGGCATAGGCAGCGGTGTAGACCATGCAACGGGTACGCTCGGCGCTGAGCGCGATGTTCATTACCACGTCGATCTCGCCGCGACATGCCGCATCCAGCACGGAGGGCCAGTCCGCAAAACGGCGCGTCTCCACCTTCAGGCCAAGCTGCCGGGCCGAAAGCGTCAGGTAGTCCGGGCCCAGGCCCACCTGCTTCCCGTCCTGGATCGACTCAAAAGGAGGCCAGCCACTGTCATACTGTCCAACAACGACAACAGGATGTGCGGCCAGGTACTCGCGCTGCAGGGGGCTGAGCGGCAACGGCCCCGGCGTGGACGCAGGCTGGGCCAGCGCCGGCAGCGCCAGCAGGGTCGTCAACAGGATCAGTCCACGAGCCGCCCAGCTGCGCATCTGCAACGATCTCCTGGAAGTCCTGCCAGGGACCGCGACGGTCGCGGTCCGGCGTGCCGGTGGCCATACTAGAGCATGACCTTGCGCATCATCATCGCAGACGATCACCCCGTGGTCCGCATCGGTACCCGCGCCGTCATCGAATCCAGCGGCGTTGGCCGAGTCGTTGGCGAGGCCGACAGCGCCCAGGCGCTGATGACCCTGCTGACGACCCAGCCCTGCGACCTGCTGGTCACCGACTACTCGATGCCTGGCAGCCCGCAGGCCGATGGCTTCGCCATGATCGGCATGATCCGCCGCCGCCATCCCGACCTGCCGGTGCTCATGCTCAGCGTCTCCAACAACCTGGCGATCCTGCGCATGGTGCTCGACAGCGGCGTGCTCGGCCTGGTCGACAAGAGTTCGTCGATGGATGAACTGCCGCAGGCGATCCAGGCGGTCTATCGCGGCCAGTCCTACATCAGCCGCAGCCTGCGCGAGCGGGTGGAGGAGGCCGGCAGCTGGCGCATGCGGGAGGGCGATGGCAAGCCGTTGTCGCCGCGCGAAGTGGAGGTGCTGCGGCTGCTCGGCACCGGCATGACGGTCAAGGAAATCTCGCTGCAGCTGCACAAGAGCGTCAGCACCATCAGCCGCCAGAAGGGTGACGCCATGCTCAAGCTCGGGCTGAAGGGCGACGCGGAGCTGTTCGACTACCTGCGCGACGGCAGGATCTGAGACACCGTTCGCAGTTCTCTGGCGGGAGGCTCCTCCCTGCCCCCCCTGTGATCGCCGTCGCATCTGTGCCATCATCCGCGCCGATGGGTTTTCCTATGCGAGGTCGAAGGAATCGACCGGCTCATCACGACGTTCCCCCTCATCGAGGGCGGGGCGTGTTCTGCGTTGGCCTTCCTGCCCGACGCCCGCAAACCATGGAGAGGTGCATGAAGATCCTTCCGGAATCCCGCTTGGCCCGTGTCCGCCCACGCCTGTGTGCGACGTTCGCCGGCCTGCTCGTTGCGCTGCTTGCCAGCGCCTGCACCCCCTCGCCTTCGACCGCGTCACCACAGGGCGCCACCGCGCCACGACAGGATGTTGCCCCGATGCAGAGCTCCGCCACACCCGCCACCACGGCCACCGCCACGCCCCCCGATGCCGGCAGCGTGCTGTATTTCATCTACGACGTCGACGGCGATGGCGCCGTTTCGTATGAAGTAGCCAATGGCAGTGTCGCCACCTTCTGGTTCGGCCATGCCTTCGAACTGGCCGGCACCCGCTATTACACCGGCTTTGCCTGGAACACACCGCAGAAGTACGGCAAGCCCGGCGAAGACGAAGCCGGTCCGGACAGCCAGGTCACCCTGACCGAGGCCACCTTCACCCTGACCGGCGACAAGCCGGATCGTCCCTGGGTGTTCAAGGGCGCCGAACCGTGGATCGGTACCGTCGGCGCCTATGGCACCGCGCCGGACATCGACAGCAAGCGCAAGCCGCTGGAATACCGCACTCCGGCCGGCAAGCTGGTGCTGGCGGTGCCGACCAGCACCTTCGCTACCGGTACCAGCATCGAAAGCTACACCGTGCTGGTATTCAACCCGGACTACGAGAAGTCCGAAGACGGCCAGGTCTGGGCCAGCGCGGGCACGGTGATCACCGGCGAAGACAATTCAGCCGCCTGCGACGAGGGCCAGGTGATGCCGTGCGTCAGCAACCGGGGCGCACTGGCCTTCAGCGCCGTCGCCGGCAGCGACCTGCCCACCATCACGGTCACCGCCACCGGCACCACCATTTCCGGCCCGGGCCAGACCCGTGCGCTGGGTGCGGCCGATGCACGCCAGTACCACTACGACGCCGCCCGCAAGGCCTACGTCGAAAAGTAAGACGCACCACCCCGCAGCACCTGTTGACCGACATGTTGAAGACTCACGGATGAGTCCGGTTGGCGTATCGCGGCAAAGGCCGCTCCATCAACCCCAGAGGAAGTGTCATGGCACAACGTGACTACAGCAAAAAGGAAGTTCTCGACATCATCGAGCAGGTGGCACAGCGCAAGGGCATCGCCAGCGAGGACTTCCTGCGCTTTGCCCACATCGAGACCGGTGGCCGCTTCAACGAGCGCGCGCACAACGACAAGACCGATGCCAAGGGCCTGTTCCAGTTCCTGCCGTCGTCGGCCAAGCAGTACGGCCTGACCGGCCACGAGTACGACCCGACCCGCAACACCGAAGCGGCAGCGGAGATGTTCAAGCGCAACCTGGTGGACATGGAAAAGCGCCATGACCGCACCGGCCATCCCTACCTGTCCGGTGATGACAAGCCGAGCGGCCTTGACCTGTATCTGGCACACCAGCAGGGTGCGGCCGGCTACGGTTCGATCCAGACCGCGATCGCCACCGGCACGTTCGGCGTCGTGCGCGACGGCCATGGCGATCCGATCGACATGCGCCCGCGCATCATGGGCCAGATCGGCGGTGACGTCGAAGCGCTGACCGGGCATACGCGCGCCGAGATGCGCACGATGAATGATCGCGACCTGGCCAGCACCTTCGCCCAGTACTACGACCGCAAGTACGACGCGATCAGCATCCCGGAAAAGAACATCGCACCGATCACCGAGGCCCAGGCGCGTCCGGCACCGGTGCAGGCCGCACCGGCGCAGACCGTGACCCCCGCCGCGCAGGCCGCTGTCGCCGCCGGTGCCGCAGCCATCGCCGCTACCGCCACGGCCGCAGCAGCCAAGCCGGATGCACCCGGCATTTCGCTGGATGCGGCCTACAACGCCGGCGTGAAGTACGACAACGTCAAGTACGCGATCAACATCGAGTCCAGCCAGTACTACCGTGGCAAGGGTGTCACCGGCAAGAACGTCGACCAAGGCTACATCGACTGCTCTGGCTGGGTCGGCACGATGCTCAACAAGACCCAGGATGAGATCAACCAGAAAGCCGGCCATGCGGTGTTCGCCGACGCCGACAAGATCAAGCTGGGCTTCGCCGGCTCCGGCGGTATCGTGCATGAGGCCTACAAGGACTCCGGCGTGCTGCTCAAGCGCGACGACATCCTCAAGCCGGATGCGCTGAAGGAAGGCATGGTGATCGGCCTGGATACGGCCAAGACCAAGCACGAGCACTGGAATGGCATCGACCACATCGTGATGGTGGTGCGTGACCCGAACACCGACAAGCTGCTGATCAGCCAGTCGACCGGCAAGCTGGGCGTGCATACCATGCCGGTGGAGGACTACCTCAAGCAGGTGAAGGACCACCCGAACTGGAAGCTGTTCGCCTCCGATCCGCTGCACCAGGCACGCGACCTGCTGGAAAACCGCAGCCAGACGCACGAGCAGGCGCAGGCGCAGGCCAAGGGTGCGGCCGAGCCGAAGCCGGCAGCGCAGGAAAAGCCGCAGACCAGCAACGAAGTGCATAAGCAGGGTGCGCACGGCGAAGGTGTACGCAGGGCGCAGGAACAGTTGGGCCACCTGGGCTATGTGGGTGCTGATGGCAAGCCGCTGGTCGAGGATGGAAAGTTCGGTCGCAACACCGAGGCTGCCGTGCGCCAACTGCAGAAGGACAACGGCCTGGCGGTGGACGGCATCATCGGCCCGAAGACGCTGGATGCGATCAAGGACGCGCGCGAGCGCCCGCTGCTCAATGACGAGCGCCATCCGCAGAACCCGATGTACAACCAGGCCGTGAAGGGCATGGAGGGCCTGCCGGCAGGCACCTTCAAGGACCGCCATGCACTGGAGGCCGCCGCCGCCGCACTGACCAAGGAAGCACAGGCCAGCGGCATGCAGCGCATCGATTCGGTGGTGCCCAGCACCAACGGCGAGCGCATGTTTGCCGTACAGGGCGCCGCCGGCGACCCGGCCGCCTGCCGCGCGGCGGTGGATACCCGCGCTGCCAGCGAGCAGAGCATGGCGCTCAGCAGTGGTGCGGTGCACGGTGCACCGAATGTCCTGCAGCAGCAGGACGCCCAGCAGGAGCAGGTGAAGCAGGCTCAGCGCGCCATGGGCCACTGAGCCAGGCCCGGGGGAGACCAAGGGTGGGCCGCGTACTGCGGCCCTTTTCCTTTCTGGCAGCTGAGCGGCCGCAGCGCTTTCAGCCTCGCTTCATGCCGCCTGACGCTAGATGAATGCGCAAGCCGCACGGGGATCGCGCGCAATGTTCCGGCAATGTCCGGGCACCAGCGTGGTCCCTACGGCAGCCGGGGCGCCCAGCGCCCTCCCTGCCCACCGTGGCATGCACCTCACAGGAGAACCCAACATGCTCAGCACTTCCGCACTCAGCTTCCGTGGTCTGGCGATGGCCCTGGCACTTCTTGCCGGCGTGGCCGTGGTCAGTGATGCCAGCGCGATGTCGAGGAAGGACAAGCGCACCGTGGTCGGTGCCGTCGTCGGCGGCGTGGCGGGTCACCTGATCTCCAACGGCGATCCGGCTGCCACCGTCGGCGGCGCGGTTGCCGGCGGCGCCATCGGCAACCTGACCACCTCCGACCGCCATGATCGACGCTACGACGGGCGCTATGACCGCCGTTACGACCGTGGCTACGACCGCCGTTATGACCGGGGCTACAACCGCGGTTATGGCTACGACCGCCGCGATGACCGTCGCTGGCAGCGCGAGCGCCATGACAACCGTTACTACCACGACCGCGGCCGCCATCGCGGCTGGTAAGCGCGCCGGCCACAGGCCGCACGTGGCGTCCCTGACGGGCGGGTCGATGACCCGCCCGTTTGCGTCTGTGGCGTCCATGGCGTTGAATGCGCAGCCTTGGATGTTCCTTTAATCACCAGCGGCCGTGGCATGACTTCTTCCCCCCATCGCGTGCAGGGCCTCAACAACGACGAGGTCGCCGCCGACTGGCCGGCGATCGACGCACAGGAGATCACCTGGCTGCGTGGCCACTTTCCGCAGCTGGGCGCGGACAGCACGCTGCGCTGGCACAGCCCGCGTCCATTGTCGGCCGCGGCCATCGTCGACGGCACCGGCGGTCCGGTCTTCATCAAGCGCCACCACCACAGTGTGCGCAGCGCTGAAACCCTGGAAGAAGAACATCGTTTCATCGCGCATCTGGCCCGCCACGCGCTGCCGGTGGTGCAGGTGCTGGCCAGCAACGACGGCCGCACCGCACTCGAGCACGGCCCGTGGACCTACGAACTGCATGCGGTGGGCGCCGGCAAGGACCTGTATCGCGAACTGCCGTCATGGTCACCACTGACCGACATCGCCCAGGCGCACCAGGCAGGAAGAATGCTGGCCACGCTGCACCGCGCGGCCGCCAGCTACCACGCCCCGCAGCGCGGCACCCATCTGCTGGTGGCACGCGACGACCTGATCCGCGCCGATGACCCGATCGCCGCGCTGAAGGCCGACCTCGGCAACCGCCCCGGGTTGGCCCGCTACCTGGCGCGCATTCCCTGGGAAGAACAGCTGCGCCGCGATGTGCTGCCCTGGCACCACGGCCTGGCCGCGCGCCTGCAGGACGAACCGCGGCTGTGGGCGCACAACGACTGGCACGTCTCCAACCTGCTGTGGAACGACGACGGCACGATTGCCACGGTGCTCGATTTCGGCCTGGCCTCGCCCACCAGCGCGCTGTTCGACCTGGCCACGGCGATCGAACGCAACGCGGTGGCCTGGCTGCAACTGGAGCGCGGCACCGATGCTGTGCGCATCGACATCGCCCTGGCCCTGCTGGACGGCTATCGGCAGGAGCTGCCGCTGTCGCCCACGCGCGTGCACCTGCTGGCCGACCTGCTGCCGATGGTGCATTTCGACTTCGCTCTGTCCGAAGTGGAGTATTTCGAGGGCGTCACCGGATCGACCGCGAACGCCGATGTGGCCTGGCAGCCGTTCATGCTCGGGCATCCGGCGTGGTTCACCACGGCCCCCGGCCAGGCCCTGCTGGCTGCCCTGCACGCCGCCGCGTGAGCCGCGAGCCACCCAACACGCGGGGTACTCAGTAGATCGACGCCATGCGTCGATGATGCGCTCAGCCGGGGTCAGATCCCTTTCCGCTGGAAAGGGATCTGACCCCGGCTGAAGGGCGGTAGCTCGCAAATCCGTACCATTTGTAGTGAAATGGTCACCTGAAGCGGGGGTGCCTGGATTTGCCAGGCTGAGAGAGTCCCTTGGAACCTGATCCGGTTTGCACCGGCGTAGGGAGCTTTGAGCCGCAGCCACACCCCCGTCATGGGCCGGTGCACCTGCGCGCCGTCGCTTCGTCTCCCTTGTTGTCTGAAGACGAATCGAATGAACCGCTGCCTGCGCCCCACCCTGCTCGCCCTCGCCCTGTGCGCCGCCCTGCCGCTGTACGCCAGCGAGGCAGGCACCGGCGCCGCTGATGCGCCCTCCTCGCCCACCGAACTGGCGGCGGTGCGCGTGCAGGCCGGCAAACCGAAGGCCGACACCTCGCGCGTCAACGCCTTCGGCGGCGGCTCCTGGAAGGACACCCCCGCCTCGGTGAATGTGCTGGAGCGCGACTACCTCGACCGCCGCCAGGTGCGTTCGCTGTCCGAGCTGGCCAGCAATGATGCCTCGCTGGGCGATGCCTATGCGCCGGTGGGCTACTACCAGAACATCGCCATCCGCGGCTTCGCGCTGGATGCGGCCACCGGCTACCGCTTCAACGGCATGTCCATCGCCGGCGAGCAGCGCCTGGCGCTGGAGAACATCCAGGAAGTGCAGATCCTCAAGGGCGAAGCCGGCCTCGCGGCTGGCGTGATGGCACCCGGCGGCATCATCAACTACGTGGGCAAGCGCCCGGCGGAAGTGCGCACGGTCACCCTGGGCATCGACTCGGAAGGCTCGCGCTATGCAGCCGTGGATGTCGGCCACTGGCTGACCCCGCGCTTCGGCGTGCGTCTGAACGCCGCCTGGGATGCCAGTGATTCCTACGTCGAGCATGCCGACGGTCGCCGCAACTTCTATTCGCTGGCCACCGACTGGCTGATCGGCGAACACGGCAAGCTGGAAGTGGATGCCAACTACCAGACCAGCTCGCAGCGCTCGGTGTCCGGCTTCCAGCTGCTGGGCGCGCGCGACCTGCCACGCGGCGTCGACCGCGAACGCCTGCTCGGCTACCAGCCGTGGCAGCGGCCGGTGGACATTGCCAGCACCAACATCACCGCGCTGCACACCTATGACTTCAACGATGCGTGGCAGTCGCGCGTCTCGGTCGGCCACAGCCGTTCGGTGATCGATGACAACGTCGCCTTCGCCTACGGCTGCTACTACACCGCAGGGTGCGCAGACGGCAGCGTGCCGGGCAACTACTTCGCCCCCAACGGCGACTACGACGTCTACGACTACCGCAGCCCGGATGACACCCGCCGCAACCAGCAGGCCCGTGCCGAACTGCGCGGCAGTTTCGAGACCGGCAGCGTCGGCCACCAGCTGAGCATCGGCGCTGACTACTTCCGCCGCACCATCGACAAGCGCCCGAGCGTCAACGAGTACGTCGGCACCAGCAACATCCACGACGTGCAGGTGCCGGTGTTCGAGCCCTCGCCGAAGATGCCGGGTGCATCGGCACGGCGCCTGGACAGCCGGCAGACCGCGTTCTTCGCGCTGGACCGGATGAGCTTCGGCGATGACTGGCAGTGGCTGGCCGGCGGCCGCTTCGTGCGCCTGGACGAGCGCGCCTACGACAAGCGCGGCACGCCGCAGCGCCACAGCCGCCTGTCGCGCTTCCTGCCGCAGACCGCGCTGGTGTGGAAGGCCACCGACCAGCTCAATGCTTACGCCAGCTATGTGCGCGGCATTTCGCTGGGCCAGGAAGCACCGTTCTGGACGTCCAACGCCGATACCTTCCTGCCGTCGATGCAGTCGCGGCAGCTGGAAGTGGGCGTGAAGTACGTGCCGGTGGACGCCCTCACCCTGGGCGCGGCCGTGTTCCGCACCTCCCAGCCTTACCAGTACGCAAAGCCCGACGGCAGCGACGTCGGCTACACCTTCGTCGAAGAAGGCCAGCAGACCCATACCGGCCTGGAACTGACCGCCAACGGCCAGCTGACCGACGCGCTGCAGATCGTCGCCAGCGCCAGCGTGCTGCAGGCGCGCGCACGCGATACCGGCACCCCGGCCTATGAAGGCCATCAGCTGGTGAACGTGCCCAAGGTGCGCGCCAGCGTGCACCTGGCCTACGCGCTGCAGTTCGTTGAAGGCCTGGATGTGACGGGTGGCTGGCGCTATGCCTCCTCCAACGTGGCCCGCGCCGACGGCGGTGTGCGCGCACCGGACTACTCGGTGTTCGACGCCGGCCTGCGCTTCCAGCACCGCCTGCACGACCGTGCGGTCAGCTGGAACCTGTCGGTGGACAACCTGTTCAACCGCTTCTACTGGCGCGACACCGGCAGCAGCGGCGGTGACTACTACCTGTTCCCGGGTGCGCCGCGGCAGGCGCGCCTGTCGGTGACGTTCGCGCTGTGAGCGGCGTCGCGCTCGAGTGGACTGCCGCGCTCTTCAGCATCCTCGGGGTGTGGCTGATGGCAAAGCGACGGCTGGCCGCGTGGCCGGTCGGCCTGCTGTCGGTCGCGCTGTACGGCGCGGTGTTCGCCGAAGCCAAGCTGTACTCGGACACGCTGCTGCAGGTCGCCTTTGGTGGTTTCCTGGTCTACGGCTGGATCAACTGGCGCCAGCACGCCGCCGATGAAGGCAGCATCCGCATCGTGCCGTTGGCGCGCGGCAAGCTGCTGCGCGACCTGGCCATCGGCCTGTGTGGCGGCGTGGCGCTTGGCGCCGGCATGCACACCTTCACCGATGCAGCGTTGCCGTGGCTGGACGCGATGCTGACTGCACTGAGCCTGGTCGGGCAATGGTGGCAGGCACGCCGGCACACGGCCTGCTGGTGGGTGTGGATCGTGGTGGACGTGGTCTACGTGGGCGCCTATCTGTTCAAATCGCTGCACGTGACCGCCGCGTTGTACGTGTTCTTCCTGGGCCTGGCGCTGTTCGGGCTGCGGGCATGGCGCGCCGCCGCGCGCGAGCCGCAGGCAGTACCTGCGCAGTAGAGCCACGCCATGCGTGGCTGCGTTTGGTAGATGCCGACCTTGGTCGGCAGGTGAGCGCCAACCAAGGTTGGCGTCTACCGATGCCCGGCATCCACGCATGGCGTGGCTCTACTGGGTAAGGGTCAGCCCCAATCGCAATGGCTGTCGCATGTCCTTCGGCGGCGCCGCCGGCAACGGCGTGGCCTGCAGCGCCGCACGCAGATCGGCATCGACCCGTGCATCACCCAGGCTGTCGAATTCCAGTTTCGAGATGGCGCCATCGCCGGCGATCCACACGCTCACCACCAACGGCGCCGGCGCATCGGGGTGTTCCTGCAGCCAGGCCGGCAGGCGCTGCGCGTGCGGATCCTGCTCCTGCTGCAGACGCTGCTGCAACTCGCCGCTGACGGAGGCGGCATAGGCCATCCAATGCGCAGGCGCGTCCTGTGCGGACACGCTGGCGCTCCCCAGCGCCAACAGGCCCAGCAACCATGCCAACGGGCGCCAGCCACGGCGCGAGGTGCGCTTGTTTCCTGCGGAAGCCATCACCCACGTCTCCACGTCCATCCCAACGCGTCATGGTCGGCGCAGTAGATGACAGGCAGATGGCGGCGCAGTAGAGCCACGCCATGCGTGGCTGTTCCGGGCAACCGGTTGATCCATCCACGCATGGCGTGGATCCACCTGGCTGCCCCACCCGGCGTGATCAGTCGCCCAGGTCGGCCAGCACCTTGCGCGAGGGCGCAAAGAAGGTGACGCCCGTGGTCGCGGTGGAGAAATCGAGGATGCGGTCGTGCAGCGGCGCGGGATTGCCGATGAACATCCGCTCCAGCATCTTCTCGATCACCCACAGCCGGCGCGTGTAGCCGATGAAGTAGGTGCCGTACTCGCCGCGCCCCGGATTGGCGAAGGGCATGTTGTCGCGCAGGATCTCGTGCTCGCCGTCGGCATCCTCGATGGTGCACAGCGTCTTGTGCGACTTCTGCGCGTCGGCCGGTGCGTCGTCCAGCTCGATGTTGTCGTGCTTGGTGCGGCCGATGATCGCCTCCTGCGCCTCGGTCTTCTGCGCACGCCAGGCATCGAGGTTGTGCAGGTACTTCTGCACCACCACGTAGCTGCCACCGGCATGGTCGGGATCCTCGTCGCCGACGATGGTCGCCTCCGGCAGTGACAGGCCTTCGGGGTTGGCCGTGCCGTCGACGAAATCGAGCAGGTCGCGGCCGTCGAAGTAGCGGAAACCGGCCACGTCATCCACCGCGTCCACCGCATCGCCGAAGGCCATCATCAGGTTGCGCTCGAAGGCCACGATCAGATCCATCGTGCGTGCACGGATGTGGTACAGCAGGTCGCCCGGCGTGGAGACTGCCGTGTGGGTCGCACCCTTCACTTCCTGGAACGGCTTCAACTCGCGCGGCGGCGTACTGCCCACCAGCGGCGCCCACACGCGGTGGCCGATGGCCACGTTGCAGGTGAAGGTGCGCTCGATCTCGCGGATGGCAGTGTTCTTGATCAGGTCATCGGTGCTGGCCAGCACCTCGCGCACTTTCGCCAGCGATGCCGCATCGTCCTTCACCGTCAGCACCAGGAACGCGGCCGAATGGGTCAGCGGCGCGGTGATCTGCTGCGGCTCGTTGTCGAGCGTGTGGTTGAGGGCGGTGATGGGTGCGGGCTGGGCGTTCACGATGGTTCCTGCTGGCTTGAGGCGGGCACATCGCCTGCGGCAATGTGCGGGCGATCATAGCGGAACGACCTTGCCGGCGACGGAGCGGTTCTCAGTTCGCGGTGGTCAGCCGACGGGCGCCAGCCACTCGTCGGCAAGCACCTGTGCCTGCAGCCCGCTGTCGGTGATCGAGTGCTGCGGCTGCTGCAACCACCACTCCCCGTGCCACTGCGGCCGCATGTGTCCGCGCAGGAACCGCTCGACGCGAAAGCGCTGCCCGACACGAAGGATGCAGGCCAGCCGCGTGCGGTCCTGCGAGACCACGGACACCTGCAGCTGCCAGCCGTCCGCAGCATCGCGCAGCAGATTCGCTCCATCGATCTCGATCACGTCCATGCTGTGGCTACGCCGTGGTCACGGTGAACTGCCGAGGCGTGCGCCACGCAACCCGCTGGTAGGGTCCCTCCAGCACACCGCCATCGCGGAGATGCTCGAACACGTCGGCCGGGCACCACTCCCTGCCCGCCGAGAAGGCGACGCCGAGATCACGCAGGCGGCGGAAGACGGCGGCCTTGGCTGCATCGTCGGGGACCGGCAGGGTGAGGGTGTCTTCTTCGCCAGCGGTGAAGCCCAGCGCCTGCAGCGAGGCCCGCGAGCGGCCATTGAACAGCACCACCTTGATGCAGTTGCCGTCGGCCTGCCTTACATAGGCGTCGATGTGCGTTTCCATTGGCGGATTGTAGAGGCAGACGGATCAGCTGGCGTCGCTCCACACCGCCAGCACGTAGCCGTCCAGATCGCGGAAATGGAAGCGACGGCCGCCGGGAAAGGCAAACACCGCCTGCACGATCTCGCCGCCCGCTGCGAGGATGCGCTGCTGCGCGTCGGCAAGGTCCGCGCAGTACACGATGACCAGCGCGCCTCCTGAGGGCGTCACTGCCTCGTCGGCGACAAAGCCACCTTTGAGGCGGCCGTCATCGAACTCGGTATAGGCCGGGCCGTAGTCGGTGAAGGACCAGCCGAAGACCTGCCCATAGAACTGCTTGCTGCGGGCGATGTCGGCGACGTTGAATTCGACGTTGTCGATGCGGCGTTCGGCAGTGGTGGTGTCTGCGTGGCTCATGGTGCGGCTCCGTGGTTGGAGCGCCCAGCATCGGTCAGGGTCGGGCCCGGGTCTTGAACGAAACGGCCATCAACGTCCCCACTGCTGGCGCAGCGCGCTTGCCGTCAGGCCGGCAAGCTCGCGGGCGTCGCGGCTGAGGTGGGCCTGGTCGGCATAGCCCGCCTCCACGGCCAGCATCGCCAGACTATGCGCCGGTTGGGCCTGGCTGCGGCGCAGGAACCGCTGCAGACGCAGGATCCGCTCCAGCGACTTTGCTCCGTAACCGAACTGCGTCTGGCTGAAGCGACGCAGGGTGCGCGGGCTCATGGCCAGATGTGCGGCGAGTGCGTCGATGCTGGCATCGCCTCTGGCAGCGTGCGCGAACAGCGCATGCGCGCGGCGGGTGTGTTCGTCCAGCACGGCCGCCGGCATGTTCCGCTGCAGGCTGTCAGCCAGGCGCTGCAGGCGCTGGTCGGGCGCGGCGTCACCGATCCAGGTCGCAGCCTGAGTCGCCCAGCGGGCATTGAATTCGATCAGGGGCACGGCTTGGCCGACGATGCCGGACAAGTCGATGCCGAGCGCAGCCGATGCCTGGCCTGGCCGGAACCGCGCGCCCAGCACCTGTGCCCCGGGGGCCAGTTGCGGGTGTGCGGCGGTACGGTCCGGCCCCACCACGAACAGCGCACCGTCACGCCAGAGAATGTCCACGCAGCCATCGGGCAGCACGGTGATGTTGCCACTGGCGTCAGCAGGCAACTGGCTCTGCCAGAGCTGGCCGAACTGGCCACGCAGCGGCGCAGGCGCCAGGTGTTCCTGGTAGGCCGAGCCGGTGCCAGCGGGAGTGGAGGGATCGCCCATGCCCCATTGTGGCAAAGCGATGCCGGAAAAAGAGAAGCCCGGCACGAGGCCGGGCTTCGCTGGCGTGTGGGAGAGAGATCACACGCCAGTTACACGCACTAACGACAGGCGTTTGTTACCAGCTGAAGCGCGGGCCCACGAACCACTCGCGGTCGCCGGCCTTGGCCAGCTTCACTTCACCACTCAGGCCCCAGTTCTGGTTGAACTTGGCGGTGGCGCCGACGCGGCCGTAGAACTCGCCGTCCGGGTTGATGCCGTGCTTCTTGCTGTAATCCTCGTAACCGGCCAGCGCATAGCCTTCCAGGTACGGGTTGAACGCGGTGCGCACGCCCACTTCAGTGGAGTAGCCGTTGAAGTCCAGGCCGTGCTTCATGTCGAACTTCTGGTATGCAACACGAGCCACCAGGTCGGTGTTCGGTGCGATGCCGTAGTTGTAGCCGGCACCGATGCGCCACTGGTCGACATCGTTCTTGAAAGTGTCGGTTTCCTGCTTGCTGTAATCACCGAAGATGTGGAAGTTCGGGTGCACGGCAACCGAGCCCTTCACGCCCCAGCCATCAGCGTCGCCGCCCTTGGCATCGGTGTTCACATAGCCGCCTTCAACGTAGTTGTACGACAGGCCATCGGCAGCCGATGCGGCGAACGGCAGCGCGGCCAACAGACCCAGGGCAAGCAGCGAATTCTTGATCATCGGGATACACCTTTAATTATTTTGGTTTCGTCGAACGCCCCTCGGGAGGGGGAGAGAGAAGAGGCGTTCGACAGGTGTGAATTATCCGTTTGTTGATGAAATCGGCCCTGAATATTGAACTGACCGGTACATGAATGAGGTTCCTGTTCAGGGAACTCTCGATGCGCCGTGTAGTAGCTCGCTGGATGCACGCCGACCTCCCGAGCCGCTTCGGTCATTGATCGCACGGGGGTCTGCACGCACGGAAGCGCGGTGCGCGCGTCGATGTTGTGCGCCACGCTCATCTGCAGCCATTGAGAGGAACAACATGAGTCGGCTTCAGGCTGATGAATTGGAGAGATTGAAGTGGCACAAGGACATCAACCGATGCAGCAGAGCTCGCTTGTTCCCGCTTGTTAAGGATTGCTGATTGCGCGACCTTCACAGGCCATCCACGTCTTCCAACTGCAGCTGAAAGCACTTCGCAGCGGCGGGAACAAACGCCGCTATATTCCAGACTCCCCAGACGAAGGAGGGAGTGGAATGTTCCTGACCAAGCAGCAAATCAACGCGGCACGTGCCGTCACCGTAGCCATCGTTGCTACCGTAAGCCTCGGTGCTTGCGCCACCTACAAAGACGAATTTGCAACGATCAACTCGCGTCTCGACCAGCTCGACGTGAAGGTGCAGGGCGCGGCGCAGAGCGCCGAATCCGCCAACCAGTCTGCACAGCAGGCCAACCAGCGTCTGGATCAGATCGAAGGCCGCGTGCAGCAGCTCGAAAGGGTCCCCGGCCGCAAGCCGCGCGGGTAACCGCTCTCCCACCCACTTTGATGAACGCTTGAACCAGACACCAGTGGCCTTCACCGGCCACTGGTGTCTTTCAGCCTCTCGGTCGTCATCCGAAGGAGCCGTCCCATTCGTACGTACTCACTCCCTGCACGTCGGGCCGTATCGGCCACGCTGGCCATCGCGCTGGCACTGGCAGGAACCGGCGCAGCCAGCGCCAGGAACGCCAAGGAAGCCAAGGACGCACCCACGGAAACGGCGACCGCCGCCGATGAACTTCCGCAGGGCCAGGAAGTGTCCGATACGGTGATTGAACTGGCCGGCTGGGTCGTGGCCAGCAAGGACAACCAGGGCTATCCGTTCGCGATCATGGACAAGGCGGCTGCGCAGGTCCTGGTCTTCGGCGGTGACGGCAAGCTGCGCGGCGCAGCGCCAGCGCTGTTTGGTTCGGCCATCGGCGATCACTCGGCACCCGGCGTCGCCAAGCTCGCACTGAGCGCGATTCCCGGCCACGACCGCACCACCCCGGCGGGTCGTTTCATTGGCGCCTATGGCCCGTCCGAGGACGCCGGACGCGTGCTGTGGGTGGACTACGATTCCGCCGTTTCAATGCACCCGCTTCCCCCGGGCACCCCGAAAGAGAAGCGCAGCGAACGACTGGCATCCGCCACACCGGACGACAACCGTGTCACCCACGGCTGCATCAATGTCTCGCCCGGGTTCTACGAGCAGATCGTGCATCCCACGTTTGAGAAAGGCGGCGTGTTCTACGTGCTGCCGGACAAGGACTCGATCGAAGAAACGTTCCCGGAGTTCGCGCAGAGTCGCGCGGCTGCGAAGGACGTGGATGAAAAAGACGAGCGACACGCCCGCAAATGAAACCCCGTTGAAGGCTGCGGACCTGGTCGCGGCAGACCGTTACGGAAGCTCCAGCCTGGGCATCTTGAACGTGAACAAGGTGCCGGCGGCCGCACTGGACTCCACCTCCAGCGTGCCGCCATGGGACCGCGCGATCTCCGACGCAATGTAGATGCCGAGGCCGAGACCCGGCCGCGGACGCTCACTCTTTTCACGTGAGAATGGGCTGAAAATCGCGTCCAACCTCGCTGATGGAATGTGTCCCTCGTTGTGTACGTCGAGCGTGAGCATTTCCGGCTCGGAGTGAACGGTCAGCGTAATCGGGGACGAGCGCTCTCCGTGTACCGCTGCATTGGTGAGCAGGTTGGCCAGGAGCTGTGCCAATCTGCTCGGGTCGCAGACCACGTCGTCGTCTATCTTTATGTGGACCTTGATGTCCTGGCGGCCAGTGGCGATTGCCACCTCTTCCACAACCCGTTTCAGGTCTTCTTCCAGCGTGCTTGTCAGCTGCAGCGCGATGGGAATGCCGCCGCCCAGACGCCCCCTGGCGAAATCAAGCACGTCGTTGATCAGTCCATCCATTCTGGCAACGCCTGAGGCGATGTGCGCGAGCATTCGTTGCTGACCCTCAGCGTTCAGCTCAGATGCCAGCGACTCCGCGGCGATGCTGATTGCCTGCAGAGGACTGCGCAGGTCATGACCCAGCACGGCGATGAACTGGTCGCGCAGGTCGGCGACGCGGTGCGCGTCGGAGAGCGCAGTTTCCGCTCGCTCGAGGCGATCTTCCTTGTCGAGGTAGCTTCCTACCAGATCGGCCAGCAGCTCCATGGATCTCTGCACGTGGGCGACGTCGAAGCTGGCCGGTGCCGAGTCAATCGCGCAGAGTGTGCCGAAGAAACTTCCGTCCGGCCGATGGATGGGAACGGACGCATAACTCTCGAGCCCGTAGATCCGCGGCGTGTGATGCGTGGCGTAAACCGGGTGCTTGCTCGCATGCGCAAATACCACCGACGTCGCCGACTGCCTGATCTCATCGCAGATGGTTGTTTCGAGCACCAGTTGGCCACCGGGAACAAGCCCAAACCCCAGGGTGTCGAACGTGGCGCAGGCGGTCCAGGTGGTCTGGGTCACGCGGGCAATGGCGGTGAAGCGTGAGCCCGTGATGTGGGCTACGGTCTCCAGGATACGCGGCACGGCCTGGATTCGACCAATCTCGGCGATGTCGTCCAGCAGATGGGGGTCCGTCAGCTTCTGCATGGTCGTTCGTCCGGTGGGCAGCGCATCATCCCATGGAACCCGGGTGAAGGCTGATTCGAGGGCGGTTGCGGCCTTTTCAGGCTAAGCCGTGGAGGGCCGATGAGCCCCTGCCTTAGGTAAACGACCGGTTCTGGCCGGTACTGGACATTTACTTCAGGGGCCTTTCTTTGAAACGAGCGCTATTCCCCCGCACCAGCTGACAGGCTATCCCAGATGCGTCCGTTGCGTTGCTCTTCAGTGGTGACGTTGACCACCGCCTGTTCGCCCAAGCGATCACGCAACTGCTGCAGATACAAGCTGCGTGGCGTAACGACCTGCCCCATCGATTGCACGATGCCGGCCGGCTCCTCTGGCGGGAACTTGCCCGCGGCGATAGAGCCGACCTGTCCCACACTCCAGTTCATCGCGAACGGCGGCGCCTGGACGACGTAGATGTCGTGCTCGGTGTTCCAGAACATTTGCTGTGCGCCCGCCCAACCGTGACCCGTTCCGCTGTACCGCCGGTTCTGTGCCCGCAGCATGTAACCCTTGGTGTTGTCGTACAGGGTGCCGGTGGACCAGCGGTGATGCGGACCACTGTCGTTGCTGTCGCCTACAGCGAGGCAGTCCAGAAATACGTTGGGGCCAGGCACCCGCGCGCCGATGACGAAAGTATGTCTACCACCTTGGTTGTAGCAGCGCTGGATGAGGTTGAAGGCGGAGTTTCCCTCATACAGGAATACATAGCGGCGCGCGCCTTGGGTTTCGCCGTAGCGCGGGTCGAGATAGGCAATATCCTGGAGGGTATTGAAGTAGGCGCCGCTTCGGGTAACGAACCCATGTGACACATAGCGCACGGTGACATTGCGTACCCACGAATCGCGAATCGCGCCGAGACGGATGGCAGTGAACGGGCCGGTATCGGCGGTGCCGTTGACCGTACTGGTTTCAGGATTGCCCTCAACGCGCAGATCTTCGACGCCAACCTCGGAGATGCGGCTGGGGTTCGTGCGATAGATGCGGCCCCCACCGAAGCGCGTCTCGATGGCATCCATGATCGGTGCATCGAGGGTCAGCGTGTCATGCTTCACCGCGGTAACAACCCGTTCGCTGTACACCGCGTAATCACTGGGAGTCCAGCGGTAGCGCGCAGTATCGATACCTTCGGGGCCGAGCCATCGGGCATTGGGCTCCCTGACGATGGCCACAGTGTCACCAACGCGATAGCCCGCTGCGGACCTCACAGTGATCCGCATTGCCCCCACGGGCACGTAGTCCATGGTGATCGCGGTTCGGCGCGCGTCGCGGGCTGCGCGCGGCGCCGCCGATTCCTTCTCGCCCAGATCAATGATTCTGCCCTGCTGCTCGCGGACCCCGGAGCGGATCACTGTGCCGTCGGCACCGCGACCTTCGCCGCGTAGCACCACGCCGCTGGATCGAATGACCAGCGTCTGACTCAGCGTATAGCGGCCGCGCAGCAGCAGGACTGCACCGCGCAGGCCGCGGTGGTCACTGGACCGTGCGGCGACCGCGTCGATTGCGGCCTGGATGCGCGGGTAGTCGTCACCATTAGTGTTTGGCTCGACAACTTCGATCACAGGAATGCTCGCTCGGTCGGGCAGACTGACGCCACCTCCCCGATAACCTGCGCGGGAAAAATCCGGAACGATATTGCGTGCGCTGCTGGCACCGCGTTCGCGGTAAAGACCGTATTGCAAGCGCTTGCCGTCGTTTCCCATCGCAACCAGCGGCGCATCCGCCTGCCGGTTGATGGGGTGCGTGAACGGCCCCTGCTCGCTGCTTGTGCCGCTCAGGTCGCCGGCATTCAGCGATTCAGGCAACGGCCCGTCATTCGACGCCAGCACGTCGACGCTGAAGCACGCCAGGATACAGGCGAAGAGATACTCAAGAGCGCGCGTCAAGATGCACCGGCCAGCCTGTTGTCGAGCCGACACCGTAGCATGCAGATGGGCCATTTCGGCGAGTGCTCCTGTGGCTCAGGGAGCCTGCATTTTCATAATCGTTGACACTCGTGGCGCCCCGCTGATATCAATTTAGACGAAGGATGAATGGGGCAAGGATGCGACATGTCACGAGAGCTATTTCGCGCCAAAGTTTTGGAGGCCAAGAGGATGGATTGGCTTGACTGCGGCGGATTGCGCTTGTGAGCAGGAATGTATTGAAGTCGCGCCGGTCAATGACCTCGGCGTTTTGGATCTGGCTCTCAAGGCAATTGGCTAAGCCAGGAGCCCCGTCTGAGCTGCCTCTGGCGGTCTGCACAACTAGTATCAGATGAGGAGGATTCTAGAAGGCGCAGGATTGGATGAACGATCTGCGATGCTGGTCGCGGGCATTGGCGCAGTTTTGCTGGCCGGGATCCTGTCTGCGTTAGGGAGGCACTTGGATGTGCCGTTCTCCAGGCCGACAGTGGAATTGATGATCTTCCTGTTCCTTCATTTCACTTTCCCAGATCAGAAGGGAATGAAGTGGGGGCCGCGATCAACCGTCTCGTGCGTTGCGCTTGGCATCCTTTTGGCAAGTCTGTGGGTGTTGTTCTTTGCATACCCATCGATTCAAAGAACAGAGTTCAAGGATCTGACCGATGTGCCCGTCTTGCCGCTGCTGCAGGGTCTACTCTCGACCGCGCTGACCGCGCCGCTTTTCGAAGAGAAGGTGGCCCGCCATTTGCTGTTGCGCGGCCTCGGCGGGCTACACTACATCGCCTCTTCCGTCATGGTTTCCGCCCTCTTTGCGTTTGCGCATAAAGGGGCATTCCTCTGGGCATTCCTGGCGTCCATGATCCTATGCATGACGGCCATCAAGCTTCGGATGACAACGACCCAGAGGGCAGTTAGTCACGGGCTATGTAACGTCATCATTACCTCTTGGTACTTCACGGGTGCTTTCGGACTGAGCGTTTTCTAATTGGACATCGGGCAACACTACGATTGCCATTGAATGCATGTCCGAACGTCGAAAGCTGCAGAAAGAAAGGGGAAAGCTTCTATTGGCTGCGCCAAATCTGTCTTCGGGCAAAAAAATTACGACAACTCCCGAAGTGCGCGCTGTTTTGGTCACTGATGAGACGCTTGAGCAAGGGAGGGCTGGGCAGATGTCGGATCTACGGGCCGGTAGGCAACAACAACGCCTGCGCGCGCTCTGAAAGCGGGCAGCCCTGCTGGTGCAGCAGCGTGATGGCTTCCCTGGTCCGCCCAACCAATCCGGTATTGGCGATGAAAGTCATCTTCGCTGCGTGGAACTCCAGCACAACATTCTCGGTTCCGGGGGCTTTCCGATAGTCCACCCTGGCGATCTCGCTGTAGGGCCGGGTGCGCGTCCGAAGAACGCGATACTCCACATGATCTGCATGGAGAATCAGCTTCGGATTGAGGCTGTTGCTCGCCCACGCGAACCAGGGAAGGAAGGTGAATCCTGCAAAGGCCGCTTCCAGGGTGATGATCAAGGGTTTTTGCAAAACGACCTCCTGCAGCACGACAGGAGCTTAGTCCAGTTGCGCCCGCTTTTTGGCGGCTCTGTCGTCATTGCCTCGCTGAGGTGACAGCGCACTACGCTGACAACCACGACGCATGTCGCATATCCCTCTATCGCTCAGGGCCCTTGCGCCATCGGCGTCTGGGGCGGCTTAACAGCATGCAAGAATGCCGAAAGCGTCTTGCATCAAGCGTTGAATGCAACTCTTCTGATTGGCGCTACGCAGTGGCAGCGGTACAGATGACGGGCCATCAAGAAAAGATGGCCGGGCCTCGAAAACCCGTGCTTCTGTTTGATTACGCTTGCCGGCCGGCGTCACCCCGTGTGGCGCCGGCCGGCAATCCGTCTGCCGGCTATGGCGGGCGGAGCGTGGAGGCCTTGTGCCTGCCGGTTCAACAGAAGCCCGGTTTTCGAGCCACGTCTCCGCCCGCCACCTTTGTGTGGCGGCTACCGTCTGTCCTGCACGGAGCTCGAGCCATGACCACACCGGAATTCCCCCGCCCCCACCCCTATCGCGCTGCGGACGATGGGGCACCGGAACAAACGCCTGCGCTCGACCCCACGGCTTTCATCGCCACCCTGACGCGGATTGGCAAAGGCGCAGCTGCCGATGGCCAACCCTGGCCGGAGCGTCACCAGATGCCCGGCCGGCGCATGGCACTGGCCGATGCGGACTGCGCACTGGCAGGCCTGCGCATCGCGCTGGAGATGCTGCTGGCGGCCGAGCGGGTCCGCCAGAACGGCCCGGACGGCGAATACGTGGGCGATCGGGTGATGGAGGGTTTGATGATGGCGTGCCTGGCGCTGACCGCGCAGGTCAGCGCACGGATGCGGCCGGAAGAGTAACGCCGGAAAATCTTCCGGCGTTACCGCCCATCATTCGCAGGGATCGCCTTCTTCCTTCAGCATCGCCTCGTCCACCGGCCGCTCGCGATCGATCAGGGCACGCTGCTCCGCAGTCGGCTCGCCCAGCCACCACACTTTGCAGCGGGCGGTAAGGCGACCGACCATCTTCGATTGGCTCGGTGAGTACAGCATCGCCAACGCGGTGGTCGGGCACTGGTGCGCCTGGCAAGCGGTGTAGAGCCACCACGGCTCGCCCTGCAGCACCATCAGTTCGCCAGGCCCGCTGGGACCGCTCAGCAGGCGTTCGCGCAGGGAGGGGATGCTCTTGTCGGGCGATTCGGCCGCCACAGTGTTCTTCATCAGGGCATTGAACGCGGCCAGCACCTTCGGGTCCTTGCGGCCGCAGTCGTCCACGGTGTTGCCGCCGACCAGGGTGAAGAAATAGGTGGCCAGCGGATTGTCCTTGCAGGTGAGCTCCGCGCCGGGGGTCTCTCCTTCCGGCTCACCTTCGTTGTCCCACACCGAAGGGTCCACGCCGTCTTCGATGGACGGCTCGTTCTCGACCACCGTAGCGGTGGCGGCTGGAGCTTCGGTCGCCGGTGCGGCGGTAGCGGCGGGCGCGGCAGCGGTGCCTACGTCCGGTGCGGGTGCCGGCGTCTGCGTGCACGCGGCCAGCAACGCGACCATCGCCGCCATTCCAATCATTCGAGACGTCATTCCCTGTCCTGTATGCATTCGCCCAGCTGGCGCCCGCGTGATTCTACCCGCCAGCCAAGACGGATACTCTGGCAGTCACGCCTTCCATCACCGCCAGGATGCAGACGCATGTGCCGTTCAAGACTTGCCGTGATTCTCATCAGTGGCCTGTTGGTGGCCGCGCCTGTCGTTGCGCAGGAGGCCGCTGCGCCCTCGCCCGCCGCACACCTTGCCGATGTCGCCCTGCCCGCTGCGCTGGATCGGGTGCTGCGCGATTACGAACAGGCGTGGCGCACGGGTGATGCGAAGGCATTGGCAGGGCTTTTCTCCGAGGACGGTTTCATCCTGCAGAGCAACCAGCCGCCTGTGCGCGGGCGCGCGGCAATCGAGGCAGCGTATGCCGGCCAGGGAAGCAGCCCGTTGCGGCTGCGTGCGCTGGCCTATGCCGCAGAGGAATCCACCGGTTACATCATTGGTGCCTACACCTACGGCAGCAACGTGGGTGATGCCGGAAAGTTCACGCTGACGTTGAAGCGCGTGGCGGGTGGGCCGTGGATGATTTTTTCGGACATGGACAACACCAACACGCCGCCGCGGTCGCGGTGATGGGCGCTGCGGGTTCCGCAGTAGATCCACGCCATGCGTGGATGGGTTTCGCGCACGCACAGAAAAAAACCCCGGCACTGGGCCGGGGTTTTCGATTCACTTGAACAGCGTATCCGGATACTCCGGCTTCTGTTCGCGTGCCAACAGCGCACGCAATCCTTCTTCCGGGGTCTGCTCGCCATGCAGCACGGCGCGCACGCGGTCAGAGATGGGCAGGTCGATACCATGACGGCGCGCCTGTCGCATCACTTCGTCTGCGGTCTGCACCGACTCGACCACCTGACCGATTTCACGGATGGCGTCCTGCAGCGTCTGCCCGCGGCCCAGGGCCAAGCCCAGGCGGCGATTACGCGACAGGTCGCCGGTGCAGGTCAGCACCAGGTCGCCCAGCCCCGCCAGGCCCATCAGCGTTTCCGGCTTGGCGCCGATCGCTGCCGCCAGGCGCAGCATCTCGTTGAGGCCACGGGTGATCAGGCCGGCACGGGCGTTCAGGCCCAGCTGCATGCCATCGGCGACGCCGGTGGCCACGGCCAGCACGTTCTTCATCGCACCGCCCAGCTCGGCACCGACCATGTCGTCGCCGGTATAGGCGCGGAACGCCGGACCATGCATCGCCTCGGCCACCGTCTGCGCGAACTCGGGCACGTCGCCGTGCACGGTGATCGCGGTCGGCAGGCCCAGGGTTACTTCCTTGGCGAATGACGGCCCGGTGACAACGGCCAGCGGCACGTCCTCACCCAGCACTTCACGCGCCACTTCATGCAGGAAGCGGCCGGAGCCGGGCTCGAAGCCCTTGGTTGCCCAGGCCACGCCAGCACCAGCCGGACGCAGCGGTGCCAGCGCGCGCACGGTTTCACCGAATGCATGCGACGGGGTCACCACCAGGATCCAGGCGGCACCTTCCACCGCCGACGCGAGGTCGGTGGTGGCGCGCAGCGATTCCGGCAACGGAATGCCCGGCAGGTAGCGCGGATTCTCGTGGCGCTGGTCGATGGCCTCGACCACGGAGGCATCGCGCCCCCACAGCACGGTCTGGCGACCGTGGCGGGCGAGCAGCGTCGCCAGCGCGGTTCCCCAGGAACCGGCGCCGAGTACGGCAATCTTGTCAGCGGTAGTGCTCATCCGTGACGTCGCGGCCGGGATCAGGCGTTGCCGGCCGGCTCGGAGTCAGCCAGCGACGGTGCGTCGCCCTGCTCCTGGCGCTGGCGCAGGGTTTCTGCGTACAGGCCTTCGAAGTTGATCGGCTGCAGGAAGAAGGGCGGGAAGCCGCCGGCCTGGATCAGGTCGCTGACCAGCTGGCGCACGTACGGGAACAGGATGTTCGGGCACTGGGTGCCGAGCAGCACGTCGATCGACTGCGGGTCCAGGCCGACCAGGCCGAACACGCCAGCCTGCTTCACTTCGGCCACGTACGCGGTGCGCTCGCCGGCCTGGCAGGTCAGGGTCACGGCCAGCACGACTTCAAAGGCATTCTCGCCCAGACGCTGGACTTGCTGGTTCAGGTTGAGCTGCAGTTCCGGCTGCACCTGGTCGTTGAAGATCGACGGGGCATTCGGCGACTCGAAGGAAACGTCCTTGACGTAGATCTTCTCGACGGTGAACGCGGGGCCGGTGGCGGCATCGACCGGCGCGACAGCGCCGTTGGTGGTCTCTTCGGACATTTCCAGTAACTCCAGTGAATGCAATGAAAACGATGGTCGAATTACTGCGATGGGGGCGGCGGAGGGCGCAAACAAGGCCACATCCGCCACCGCCTGCTATCAGTTGCGGCCCTTGACCAGCGGCAGTTCTGCCTGCTGCCACGCGGGGATGCCGCCGTCGAGCACGAAGACCTTCTCGAAGCCGGCCTTCTTCAGCGCCTTGGCGGCGGTCTCGGACGCGTTGCCGCTGCGGCACACCAGTACCACCGGGGCCTGCTTGGCGTTGGCCACCAGCTTGTGCTCGGGGCCGAACGCGCTGGCCTGGGCACTGCGGCTGCCGGCGATGTGGCCCTTTTCGAAATCGGCGCTGGGCGACAGATCAACCACCACCGTGCCGCCCGCGTTGATCAGCTGGGTCAGTTCGGCGGGCTTGATGCCCTTGAAGCCCCGGAACAGGCGGCGGATTTCGGTGACGATGAGGGCCACGGTCAGGCCGACCAGGGCCGCGGACAGCATCGGGTTTCGGCCTGCGAAGGCCAGCAACTCTTCGTAATTCACTCAGGTCACGGGTCGATTAAGCGGGCGCCGATTGTCGCACAAGCCGGACGCGACCCGTCACTGCCCCTGCCAGAGGTCCGGCAGGCCTGCGCTTTGCCACCAGCGCTTGGCTTCCGGATCCCAGCGCCAGCGCTCGGTTACTACCACGGTGCGCTCGGCTTGGGTGTTCTGGTTGATCACCCCGATCTCGACCCGGCGCTCGACCAGGCCGCCCTCCAGCGCTGCCGTGCTGCGCTCGCGGTAGGACGACACGCGCAGCTGCGCATAGCGATTGAGTTCGAACTCGGTCGGCGGTTTGGTCTTGCGCAGCTGCGGGTCCAAGTAACCGATGGCATCGTCCATGCTGCCCCAGCGGATGGTGGCGCCGTAGGCGATCTGGGTCTCTTCCAGCAGCTTGCGCTGCTTGCGGCTGAGGTCGTCGGCGGCAGCACCGGCGGCGGCGCTGAGCAGCAGCAGGGAACACAGGAGGATCTGGATGAGGCGGCGCATCGGTGGGTTCCGCAGGGCGTCAGCCTGCCATCCTACCCTTTGGCGAAGGCAACGAAACGACCACTGAATTCGGCCGCGGCCTTGCCATCGGCGCCGGGCTGGGTCGCGACAATGCTGATGCGGGCCTTGCCGCGCTGGCGGAACGTGGCCAGGAAGGTGTCCCAGGCGCCGCTTCCGGTGGCTTCTGCGTGGGCATGCAGGTCTTCATAGACCGGCGCCAGGTAGCGCAGGTTGCTGTCGGCCACGTAGACCTCGGCGTCGTGGCCGGCCAGGCGCAGGCGCAGGCTGACCAGTGCCCAGCCGGACAGGGTCAGCACCGAGGCCAGGCTGCCGCCGAACGCGTTGCCCTTGTCGTTGACGTTGGCCACCAGCGGCGCGGTGATGCGCAGCACGCCGTCGGCATAGCCATCCAGGCGGATCTGCATCGCGCGGACCGCCGGCATGCAGTCCAGCACGTCCTGCAGGGCAGCCAGCGAAGAGGTCAGGGCATCAACAGCCATCAGCAGCAACCACGACAACAAAGGGCCCGCATAATGACGGGAATGGCCAACCATACGATACCCACTGGCTGGACCCTGATCTCACTGCGCCCGCAGGGTCAGCAAGCGGCGCTGCGCCACGCCGCAGCAGCGCTGGGAGGCCGTACCGTCGCGCTTTCGCCCTGGCGGCTGCAACGTCTGCAGAACATTGCCGCATTGCAGCAATTACAACGGGCGCTGACCAGCGATCGGGTAGTTTTCACCAGCCCGGCGGCCGTCGCGGCGGCCGCCAGCCTGCTGCCGCTGGCGGCGGCGCAGTGCAGCCCGTGGCTGACGGTGGGTGAAGGCACCGCGCGTGCCCTGCTGGCGCATGGCGTCGCTGACGTCCATGCGCCCCAGCGGATGGACAGCGAGGGCCTGCTGGCGATGCCGGTGCTGGGCGATGTGCGGGGCATGCAGATCGGGCTGGTGACCGCACCGGGAGGCCGGGGCCTGATTGCCGCTGAGTTGCAGGCCGCTGGCGCGCAGATCACCCGCGCCGATGTCTACCGACGGCTGCCGCTGCGCTTGTCACGGCGCATGCTGGCGCGTTTGGCCCGTTCTCCGACACCCTGGCTGCTGGCCATCAGCAGCGGCGAGGCATTGCAGCGTTTCTGGCAGCAGCTGCCTGCGCACTGGCAGCAGCGGCTGCGGTCGAACGCGATCGCGCTGGTTGCCAGCGACCGGCTGGGCATGCAGGCGCAGGCCTTGGGGCTGACCCGGGTGGTGCGCAGCGAGGGCCCTACCAGCGCTCAGTTGATGGCCGCTGCACACACTGCGCTCACCGGCCCGGCAGCGACCTGAACAGGCACCCGGCAGCGGCTTGCCGGTGTCGTCGGCAACAGTGATGCTGTGCGCAACGCTGCCTGCCGGATCTGTTCCGGCATTGCCGCCGACAAGGAAGCCCGATGAACGACACTCTGCCGCCCGCTCCATCGCCCCATCGCCCCCTGCGCTGGCTGCTGCCGCTTGCCGTGCTGGCGGTGCTGGGCGCGGGCGGCTATGCCGGCTACCACTATTGGCAGAAGCAGCAGAGCGACCAGCTGGCGCAGGCGCAGACCACCGCCGTGCAGCTGAAGGGGCTGGAGGGCACGGTCGAGGCCCTGCGCCGCGACCAGCGCGCTGCCAGCCAGCGCTTGCAGGATGCGGCCACCACCAACCGGGTGCTGCGCGACGAAGTGCTGGGCCTGTCGCAACGCAGTGCCCTGCTGGAAGAGAATCTGGCCAAGCTGGCCGACAGCGCCAACCAGGGCCGTCAGGCCGTGCAGCGCGATGAGGCCGAACTGCTGCTGACCCAGGCCGCACAGCGGCTGGCCTTCGCCGATGACGTGGAGGGCTCACGCCGGCTGTATGCGCTGGCCGCCACTGCATTGGCCGATCTGCCCGACAGCGATGGCCTGAACCTGCGCCAGGCACTGGTGCAGGAACGCAACGCGCTGGATGCGTTGGGCGCTGGCCCGCGCGTGCTGTCACTGCAACGCCTGGACGCGCTGGGCAAGGCCCTGCAGGGCCTGCCTTCGCAGATCGCGCAGACGCCGGCCGACAACGCCGCAAAACCGTGGTGGCAGGCTGCGCTGGCGCCCTTCGTGGACATCACTCCGAGCCGTCTGAACGGCCCGCTGACCTCAGCCGAGCGCACCACCATCGACACGGCGCTGCAGCTGGAACTGACCCTGGCCCGCGCAGCGATCGAGCGCGGCGATGGCAGCGGCCGCGATGCCGCGCTGAACAGAATCGATCTCTGGGCGCAGCGGCGCTGGCCGGATTCACCGGACCTGCGCGCGCAACGTGCTGAACTCCATGCCCTGCGCTCGCTGCCATTGCAGGCCGATGACACCGTGCTTGGCAGCACTCTGCAACAACTGCGTACCCAGACCGACCGGAGGTAAGCCCGTATGAAACCCCTGCAATCACTGGTCGTGCTGTTGCTGGCAGTGGCCATTGGCGTAGTTGCCGCGCAATGGCTCGGTACCGATGACCTGAACCGCTACGGCGAAGTGACCCTGCGCTATGGCGGCTACGACTACCACAGCAACCTGCCGAAGGTAGCGCTGCTGTCGGTGATCGGCGTGCTGGTGCTGTGGCTGCTGTGGAGCCTGATCGCCGCACCGTTCCGTGCCTGGGGCCGCTACCGCCGCAAGCAGGGCCGGGTGCGCCTGATCGATGGTCTGCTGGCCTACGAGCATGGCCAGTGGCAGCGCGCCGAGAAGCTGCTGGATGGCGCCGCCAAGGATCCGGAAGTGAGCGGGGTTGCCCTGGCCAATGCCGTGCGCAGCGCGCAGGTGCGGGCCGATGCACCCGCTGCCGAGGCGCTGCTGCAGCGCCTGGGCGAAAGCGATGCGACCTTGCAGGCACTGCTGCGTGCCGAACAGCTGCTGGCCAACGATCTGCCGGTGGATGCGATCAACGCATTGGATGTGGCCGCGATCCAGCCGCTGCCGCCGCGTGGTCTGTGGCTGCGTACCGAAGCGCTGGCACGTGCTGGCCGCGCGCACGAGGCTTACGGCCAGCTGGGCGCGCTGCGCCAGACCAAGGTGCTGCCGGCCGAGGCCAGCAGCGAGCTGGAAGCACGCCTGGCCGCACAAGCGCTGCTGGAAGCGGGCGACGTCAACGCCCTTGCTGCGCAGTGGGAAGCCACGCCGAAGGCGCTGCGACCGACACCGGACGTGGTTGCCGCCTACGCCACCCGTGCGGTTTCACTGGACTGGGACGAACCGGCACTGCTGGCGCTTGAGCAGGCGCTGGACCACCGCTGGGATGACGAACTGGTGGCCGTGTATGGCCGTCTGCCGGCCAAACGTCTGGCCACGCGCCAGGCCAACCTGCAGCGCTGGCGCAACGTGCACGACGACTCGGCCGCCCTGCGCCTGGCCCAGGGCCGCATCGCGCTGGCGCAGCAACAGTGGGACGCGGCCGATGCGTTCCTGCATGAAGCCATCGCCGCGGGTGCCGGCGCCCCTGCGTGGGAAGCGCTGGGCGAAGCCTTCGCGCAACGTGGCGAACACGTGCTGGCCGCGCAGTGCCTGGCCAACGCGCTGCGCCTGCAGCGTGGCGAAGACAGCGTGGCGCTGGTGCGTGCACCGGCAGCGGTAGTTGACCCGCCACTGCATGCGACCGTCGAGGAGCAGTCGATTGCACCGCTGCCGCCGGTGTACGACGCCAATGAGGAGCGCGACGCGTTCGGCAACCCGCGGATGCCGTGACCCTGGCTGAAGGTGTGCCGACCAACGGTCGGCACCCACCAGGGGATGCAATCAACGAAAACGCCGCCCATCGGGCGGCGTTTTCAATTCCAACGTTGCCGGCCAGCGGCCGGCACTACCGTGGCGTTCAACGTTCGACGATCGCCACCACGCCCATGCCGCCGGCGGTGCAGATCGACACCAGCGCACGGCCACCGCCGCGCTCGGCCAGCTGCTTGGCCGCCGTGGCGATCACGCGTGCACCGGTGGCGGCGAAAGGGTGACCGGTGGCCAGCGACGAACCCAGCAGGTTGATCTTGTCCGGGTCGATGCGGCCCATCGGCGCATCCAGGCCGAGGCGGTTGCGGCAGTAATCCTCGCTCTCCCACGCACGCAAGGTGCACAGCACCTGTGCGGCGAAGGCTTCGTGGATCTCGTAGATGTCGAAGTCCTGCAGGGTCAGGCCGTTGCGCTTGAGCATCTCCGGCACGGCCACGGTCGGCGCCATCAACAGGCCTTCGCCGTGCACGAAATCGACGGCCGACACGTGTGCGTCGCGCAGGTAGGCCTGCGGCTCGTGGCCATGTGCGCGTGCCCACTCTTCGCTGGCCAGCAGCACGGCGGCGGCGCCATCGGTCAGCGGGGTGGAGTTGGCTGCGGTCAGGGTGCCACGGCCGGACACCTTGTCGAAGGCCGGCTTCAGCGTGGCCAGCTTCTCCAGCGAGGTGTCGGCACGCAGGATGTTGTCGCGCTCGACGCCGCGGAACGGTGCGATCAGGTCATTGAAGAAGCCGCGCTCATAGGCTGCGGCCAGCTTCTTGTGCGAAGACACCGCCCACTCGTCCTGCGAGTCGCGCGAGATGTTCCACTCCTTGGCCATGTCCTCGCAGTGGTCGCCCATGCTCTTGCCGGTACGCGGCTCGGCCACGCCCGGAAACTCCGGCTTGAGCTCGGCGAACTTGAAGCCGGAGGTCAGTGCGCGGATCTTGTCGCCAGTGCTCTTGGCACGGTTGGCCGCCAGCAGGCGCGCGCGCAGCTTCTTGCCGTAGACGATCGGCACGTCGGACGTGGTGTCCGAACCACCGCCGATGCCGGACTCGATCTGGCCCAGGGCGATCTTGTTGGCAACGGTGATGATGCTGTCCAGCGAGGTGCCGCAGGCGCGCTGCAGGGTGATGCCGGGGGTCAACGGCGACAGGCCCGAGGACAGCGTGGCTTCGCGGCCCAGGTTCCAGTCGCTGGAGTGCTTGATGACCGCACCCATCGCTACTTCGCCCAGCTGCTGGCCGTGCAGGCCGAAGCGCTCGACCAGCGCTCCCAGCGTACGCACCGACATGCCGAGGTTGCCGACATCCGAATACGCGGTGTTCTGCCGGCAGAACGGAATGCGGACGCCACCGAGGATGGCGACGGGACGAGCGTTGGGCATGGAGATACCTGGCATGGATGAGGGTGTCTGCAACATGGCCTGCACGACAGAGCAGGCATAATGGGGCCAAGTGTAGCTGCCGCCCTGTGATGGGCCAACCGTGGAACCATGAGCAAACCCGACCCTGCGATGAATGCCCTTGGCGTGCTGGCCCTGGAACTGGCCGGCGGCGAAATCCCCCGCCAGGCGGTGCTCAGCGCTGAACAGGCCGGTGAACTGGCCGAACGCGTCGGCCGCGACCTGTCCAAGCTGGTGCCACAGGTGGCCGAGCTGGACCTGGTGTTCGCCGCCGCCCATTTCGATCCGGCCGAAGTGCTTCGCCCGGGCTGGCCGATCCATCGCCGCCTGGAAGAACTGCAGATGCGCGCGCCCGGCAGCAACCAGGGCCCGCGCGTGCTGGCCTTCGGCGCCGACGCCAGCGGTGATGTGCCGCTGCCGTTCCAGGCCGACGCTACCCTGGTAGGCGGTGGCCTGCGGGTGGTGCCGTTCCTGCTGACCGGTACCGACGTGGCCACCACGACGGCCGTGGCCGATGCGCTGGAAGAGGTGCTGCTGGCCAATGGCATGGCCCATGCCGATACCGCGCTGATGGCACAGAACACGTTCGGTGCGCGCGTGGAGCACGCACGCTATTTCACCGTGAACGACCTGGCCGCGATGATGTCGATGCAGTACGACAACCAAGGCCTGGCCGCACTGTGGCCGCTGATTGAAACCGCGATCATGGCCCCGGGCCAGGACGAGTGGCTGAGTGACGCGCCCGAGCCGTTGCTGCGCTATACGCAGGGCGAAGCGCGCATGGCGCTGTTCGACCCGGCCGGCTGGTGCGCGCATTACAACCACGGCAAGGGCGACTGCGAGCGACTGCAGGGCATCTACGAGCAGTTCCTGATGCGCCAGCGGCAGATGGCCGCAGTGCTGGAAGCGCACGGTGTGCCGGTGCTGTTCGTGCATTGCGAAGCCGGGCAGGACGCGCGCGAGCTGCTGGCGCGCTGATCTGTCGATACCCATCCGCCGGGCGATGCGTGTCCGGCGTCGATACCTGTTTATAGAGCCGGGCAATGCTCGGCTCAGTACGACCGAAGCGCGGCCGTGCGTGGCTCGACTGCGCGGAAGTGCGGCTGCCGGCTACCTCAGGAGATTTCCGGATGACCCTTGCTGTTTGCCGCGGTGCCTTCTGCCTGTTGGGCCTTGCACTGTCGGGCCTCACCCATGCGGTTGCTCCGGTGCGCGGCGGCGATGACAGCCAGCCGCTGGAATACGCCAACGTGGCCGCATTCGTTGAACAGCTGCCCAAGCGCAAGGATGTCGAGCGACTGCCGTTGCCGACGCCCCCCGGCATGAGCCTGCTGCAAACCAGCAAGAAGAGCGTCGAGAACGATCCAGACTACACTGCCACCACCTGGGTGCTGTTCACCGCGCCACATGCGCTGGCGCCTTCGGTGGTGCGCATGCGCACGGCGATCGGCTGGGACCGGGAGCATCCGTTCCGGCGCACCCGGAAGATATCCACGCTCTGCGAAGGCAACGCGGCAACCTGTGATGCGTTGGCGACGCAGGCCAAGCGATTGGCTGCGGCGCCGTTGTAGGAAGACGGTGCAGTGAGAGAGAAAACGCCGGCTTGCGCCGGCGTTTTCGTTTTCTTACGGGGCCTTCTTGATCACCGCGCACGCCAGTCGCGCGCCGGCGTTGCCGGTCGGCTGGGTCTTGTAGTCGTCCGCGTCGGCGTGGACGATCAGGCCGCGGCCGATGATGTCGAAATCATCACCCTTGCCGATGTTGACGTTGCTCGACACCGGACCATCAATGGTGGCTACGCCCTTGTCGTCGGCCTTGATGTTGGGCATGTCGCCACCGTGGTGCGGATCAGTGGCCACGTTGCCGTGGTCCTGCTTGCCCGGATTGAAGTGGCCGCCGGCGCTCATACCGTCCGGCGCGCTGCAGTCACCCTTCTCGTGGATGTGGAAGCCGTGCTCGCTGCCCGGCTTCAGGCCACTGATCTGGCCGGATGCGTGCACCTTGCCGTCGACCAGCTTGAAGGTGATCGAGCCCTTGGTTTCATTGCCCTGGGTCGGTGCCAGTTCGGCAGTGGCCGAGGCATCGGCTGCCGGGGCCGCTGCGGTAGCCGGTGCAGTGGCCGGGTCGGCCGGCGCTGCCGAACCTTCGGCCGGGGTGGTGGCCGGGGCTTCGGCTGCCGGTGCTGCCGGCTGCTGGTTGCAGGCGGCAAGGCCCAGTGCAGCGATGGCCGCGAACAGCGAAGTGTGGATCAGACGCATGGAAACTCTCCTTGGGAAATGCCGGTGGTGTGATCAGCGGGTTACCCGGATCACGCCGCAGGCGATGCGGACGCCGGCATTGCCGGCGGGCTGGCTGCGATAGTCGTCGGCCCTGGCATGCACGACCAGTGCACGCCCGGCGATATCCGTGGCGGCGCCTCCGCCCAGGGTAACGCCCTTCAGATGCACATCGATGTTGGCGCGGCCCTGCGCGTCGGCCTGCAGGTTGTCGATGTCACCCAGGTGGTGCTTGCCGCTGCCGGCACGACCGTGGGCGACGCCGGCGGGATTGAAGTGGTTGCCGGCGCTGCTGGCGTCAACCGCGCTGCAGTCGCCGCGCTCGTGGATGTGGAAACCGGCCTGCTGCATCGGCTGCAGGCCGCCGACCAGGCCGGTCAAATGCACGCCACCGCTTTCGGTCTTCAACACCAGACGGCCGCTGACGATGCTGGCTGAGGCTGGCGCCAGGTTGGCTTCGGCGAGCTGGGCCACGGGCGTGGTGACCACCGGCGGCGGTGTGGGCTGCGGCTTCTTCTTCGGTGCGCTGCCACAGGCAGACAGGAGCACGGCAGCGGACAGCGGCAGAAGGGCGAAGGACAAACGCATCGAGGACTCCTTGCAGGTAACACTACGGACGGCATCGTCCATGGAGGATCAACAGTTCGGCAAGCGGGTGCGAGGATCGCGTGCAGGCACCGTTCAATGGCCGCCGCGGCGGCGACCGGCGCCCAGCTTGCGGGTAAGCGTATTGCGGCCGAGGCCCAGGCGCGCGGCGGCTTCGGCACGACGACCGTGGGTGATCTGCAGGGCGGCCTCCAACAGCGCGTGGTCGACCCGTTCGCGCACCTGCGCGTGCAGGCCCTCGGTGCCCTCGGCCAGCTGCCGGCGTGCCCATTCGGACAGCAGCGCTTCCCATTGGCCCGGGTCACCGGCGGCCGTGCTGCTGCGCCGGCTGCGGGCGCGGTTGAGCGCGGTATCAACATCAGCCACACCGATGGTATCGGCGGCAGCCAGTGCGGCCATGCGCCAGCACACGTTTTCCAGTTCGCGGACGTTGCCCGGCCAGTCGTGCTCGCGCAGCGCCTGCAGGGCGGCGGCGGTCAGCCGCTTGGGCGGCGTATCGAGCCTGCGCGCGGCAGCAGCCAGGAAGGTGGTGGCGAGTTGCGCGATGTCCTCGCGGCGCTCGCGCAGAGGCGGCAGCTGCAGGCGCACCACGTCCAGGCGGTGCAGCAGGTCGGCTCGGAATTTTCCCTGCGCGACCAGCCCTTCCAGATCCTGGTGGGTGGCGGCGACCACGCGCACATCGACACGGATCAGTTCGCGTCCGCCCACGCGGAAGAATTCGCCCTGGGCGAGCACGCGCAGCAGGCGTGTCTGCAACGGCAACGGCATGTCGCCGATTTCATCGAGGAACAGGGTGCCGCCGTTGGCCTGCTCGAAGCGGCCGATGTGGCGCCGCTGCGCGCCGGTGAACGCACCCGCTTCATGACCGAACAGCTCGCTTTCCAGCAGCTCGGCGGGAATGGCGGCGGTGTTCAGCGCGACGAACGGATGCTGCGCACGCGGTGATTCGCGGTGCAGCGCATTGGCCACCAGCTCCTTGCCGGTACCGGTTTCGCCGATGATCAGCACCGCCAATGGCGCCTGCGCGAGGCGGCCGATGGCGCGGAACAGCGCGCGCATCGGTGGCGTATCGCCCACCAGTTGCGGCGGCTGGTCGCTGGCGCCTTCTGCAGCAGGCGTGGGCGCGGCCATCGCCGGCGCCACGGCAGGCAGCACGCGCTGGGCCAACGCCACCGCATCGTCGAGGTCGAACGGTTTGGACAGGAACTCGTGCGCGCCGCCGCGGAACGCACCGGCGGTACTGGCGACGTCGGTGTAGGCCGACATCACCACCACCGGCAGCTGCGGCAGCGCGGCTTTCAGCTTGTCCAGCAGTACCAGGCCATCGTCGCCGGGCATGCGCACGTCGGTGAACAGCAGCGCAGGCGGCGGGCTATCAGCCAGTGCCTGCAATGCGGGAGCGGCGCTGTCGAAGTCGACCACCTGGTAGCCGGCCTCGCGCAGCGCGGTGCACAGCACAAAGCGCACGGCGCGGTCATCGTCGACCACCCAGATGCACGGCGGGGACGCGGAAGACTCAGACATCGCGCGGGGCCTCCTCGGCGGCGGCGGTGCCGTTGCCGATCGGCAGCAGCAAGGTAAATACGGTATGGCCCGGGCGCGACCGGTAGGTCAGCGTGCCGCGATGCTCGCGCGCGACCTGCTGGGCCAGCGCCAGGCCCAGGCCGGTGCCTTCGGCGCGACCGCTGACCAGGGGCAGGAACAGGTGTTCGGCCAGTTCTTCGGGCACGCCACGGCCGTCGTCGGCGATTTCCAGCCGCAACGCCAGGGTGTGCAGCTGCTCGGCGATGCGCACACCGTGTTCAACGCGGGTGCGCAGGGTGATGTTGCCGGCACCGGCCTGGATGGCATTGCGCACCAGGTTCCATACCGCCTGGGTGAGGCGATCGGCGTCGCCATCGAATTCGGGGATGCTGGGGTCGTAGTCGCGCTGCAGGCGCACCGCCCAGCCGGCCTCGTTCTCGGCCAGGCGCAGCACCCGCTCCAACGCGGCGTGGATGTTCAGCGCCGCATGCGGCGCGGCCGGCGCCGGTGACAGCAGCTGCTCCAGCAGGCCATTGAGCCGCTCGATCTCCGAGCCGATCAGGTCGATCAGTTCGCGTTCGCTGGCATCGCGCTGCGCCGCGCGGCGGGCCAGCAGCTGTGCGGCGCCCTTCAACCCGGCCAGCGGATTGCGCAGTTCGTGCGCCAGGCCCTTCAGCGCTGCGCTGAGCGCGCTGGGCAGGGCCTGGGTCGGGTCGAGCCCGGGGAACTCATCGACCGGATGCGCCTCCAGCAGCCAGCCGCCATCGTCGCGGCGGCTCATCCAGCCTTCGGCAAAACGCGCGGCTTCGCCCGGCAGCGCCAACGCCAGCCGGTTCAGGCGCAGGCTGTCGCGCTCGTCGCGGGCCAGGAAATGGGCCAGCGCCTCGCCCTGCACTTCCAGCGCGGCCAAGGGTTGACCGAGCAGGCGCCGGCCGCTGACGCCCAGCCAGCGCGCGAAGGCCGGGTTGCAGCCGGCGATGCGGCCATCGGGCCCGGCCCAGGCCAGCGGCGTGCCGAGGGCATCGAGGGACGGCGGGGGCGCGGGGTCGGACATTGCACCAATGTAGTGCAAAACGTGGGTGTGGGGTCAGAGCCCTTTCCTCGCGGAAAGGGCTCTGACCCCTTGCGGGTTACAGCTTCATGTTGAGCCCAACGAAGACCGCGCGGCCCGGGGCGGGCGAGAACATCGGCCGGGCGCTGTCCCAGAAGAAGCTGTCGTACCACGCGTAGGCATAGTCGCGGCCGGTGACGTTCTTCAGCTGCAGGTCCACGCTCCAGGCCGGGGTGATCTGATACTTCGCGCTGAGGTCGAGCACGGCGAAGCCGCCGAACTTGCCGGTGACGTTGCGCTCTTCCAGGTAGTAATCGCCCTGCGCGCGTGCCTGCAGGCCCAGCTGCAGCGCATCGCTGGCCTGGTAGTCCAGGCCGAGGTTGCTGATGTGGCGCGGGGTGGCGGCCACTTCGCGTCCCTGCAGGGTCACGTCGGCGGCGCGGTCGTCGCGGGTGATCTTCGCCTCCTGGTAGGCATGCGAGGCCCACAGCGTCCACGCGTCACCCAGCTGCGCGCTGATCTGCGCATCCACGCCGCGGCGGCGGGTCTTGCCCAGCATGACCGTGGTGCCGGTGGCCGGCATGTTGGACACTTCGTTTTCCGCGTCCTGCTGCCATACCGCCAGCCGGGCCTGGCTGCCGGCGAAGGGCTGGAATTTCAGGCCCAGCTCCATGCCGGTGTTGGTGGAGGGCTGCATCGGTGCCTGCCCCGGGGTGAGGTAGGCCGGCGCGGTGGAACCGGTCAGCACCTGGAAGGTACGGCCCCAGTTGGCGTAGACGTGGGTGTGCTCACCCAGGCTGTGGATGACACTCAGTTTGGGCTGGCCGATGCTGCCGTAGTCCTGCAGGCGGCCGGTGGCGCCGTTCATCAGCCGGGTTTGGCCGCTGAAACGGTCCACGCGGTAGGCCGGCACGATCTTCCACGCTTCGACCGGCTGGTAGATGGCCTGCACGTAAGCGCCCCAGTTGTCGAAACTGTGGCGGTCGTTGTTCTGCACGCGTGCCGGTGCCTGGCTGAAATCGGTGGGCTCGGCGTAGGCGTAGCGCTCGCGACGGTAGCCGTTGTCCTGCTGCTCGTAGTTCAGCCCGCCTTCCACGGTAAGCATGGGGCTGGCCTGCCAGGTGAGCGTGCCGAGCAGGCCCGTCTGGCGCTCGTCCCAGACACGACGCTGGCGCGGTAGGTTGCCGCTGGGCAGGTCACTGAAGGTCACACGACGGTCGTCTTCATAGCGGTTGTAGTACAGCCGCGTGCCGAAGGTGAGCGCGTCGGACAGCTTCATGTCCAGGTGCGCGGCGAACTGGCGCATGTCGCGGTCATCGCCGTCATTGGCGTTGCGCAGGTCGCTGCGGCGGCGGCCCGCATGCAGCTCTTCCGCGGTCATGAAACCGGGTTCGTCGGCCTCGTGATGGTAGGCGCGCGCGGTCAGGCCGATGCGCAGCCCCTCCTCCAGCGAGCCGAAGAACCACTTGCCGCCCAGCGCGTATTTCTTCGAGCTGTCGTGGTCGCGGTAACCGTCGCTGGCCTGGGTGCCGACGAAGTAGTTCTGCGCGAAGCCGTCGGCTTCGCGGCCCACCGCCAGCTGCACATCGCGGGTGTTGTAGCTGCCATAGGCCAGCCGCGCGTCAGTGTAGGTGCCGCCCTGGCGCGTGCCGAAGTTCACGTTGCCGCCGATGTTGTGCAGGCCGTAGCGAGGATCGTTGGTACCGCGCACCACTTCGATGTAGCTGATTTCCAGCGGAAACAGCATGTCGATGAAGCGCTGGTTGCCACTGTTGACGTTGCTGGGGATACCGTCGATCAGCGTCTTGATCGCATTGAGGTAGCCCTCGCCGTTGAAGGCGCGGAAGCTGACCTTGCCCGATTCGGCGCCCTGCCGGGTTTCGGTCAGCTGGATGCCGGGCATCTGCCCGAGCAGTTCCCAGCTGTGCGACACATTGCGGCTTTCGATCTGGTCCGCGACCAGCACGTCCACCGAGGTCAGCACCTGGTGCGCGCTCAGTTGTCCCTCGCTGTGCTGGTGCACATCGACCTTGCCCAGGGTGAGCGCGGCGTCGGCGGACTGGGCGAATGCTTCAGGGGCGAACGGGGCGGCCGCGAGCGCGGCCACCAGCGTGGGAGTCTTCATCAGGGGCGGGCGGGAGGCTGGAAATGAAACTTTATAACATTTCGATTCCGCCAGCCATCCGATGATTGCGGGCCCCTCGCCCTTAAACGGGGTAGCCGGTGGCTTCCCGGGCCTTCTTCCAGGCAATTTCAAACTCGCGCGCGCTGATCTCGTCGTCTTCGTCGAAATCCATGAACGACACCGGCTGGTCGGCCAGCACGAAGCGGTCATCGCTCTGGCCGGTTTCATCGGCCCACACGACCTTGGCCCCGTAGATCTCCACCTGGCGCACGATCTTCTCGCCACGGGCTTCCATCAGCACGTTGCCCTTGCCCAGGCCCGATTCGGCCCAGTGCTTGTAGTACTTCTTCGTGTTGGATTTTGCGTTGTTCTTTGCGTATTTCATTGCATGGGTCCTGGCCGCATGCGCGACCGGAAAGTTCGGAATGGCGCCATTATCAGGCATATGGGGGTCAGATCCCTTTCCTGCGGAAGGGGATCTGACCCCTGCTGACCTACTGCGGCAACGCCACACCCTTCGGCCACAGCAGCCACAGGTTGCCCTTCTGCTTCATGTCGCCGGCCAGCTTGCCGGCGGCATCGCCGCTGCCCCAGTACAGATCGGCACGTACCTCGCCGGCAATGGCGCCACCGGTGTCCTGCGCGGCCACCGGGCGTACCACCGGCGTGCCGTCCGGGCGCGTGGTGGACAGCCACAGCAGGCTGCCCAGCGGCACCACGGTGCGATCCACCGCCACGCTGTAGCCGGCGGTCAGCGGCACGTTCAACGAACCGCGCGGACCTTCCGGGCTGTCCGCGCTGCGCACGAAGAACACGTAGCTGGGATTGCTGCGCAGCAGTTCCGGTACCCGCGTCGGATGTGCCTTCGCCCACGCGCGGATCGCGTCCATGGTGACGTCCTCCTTCTTCAGCTCGCCCTGCTCCACCAGCCAGCGGCCGATCGCGCGATAGGGATGGCCGTTCTGTTCGGCATAGGCCAGCCGCACCTGCTTGCCATCGGCCAGGCGCACCCGCCCCGAACCCTGGATCTGCAGCAGCTGCAGGTCCATCGGATCGGTCAGCCAGGCCAGCACCGGCGCCTTGGCCCCCCTGCTGGCGATGCTGCCGGCATCGTCGTAGGGCTTGAGCACCTTGCCCTCCACGCGACCGCGCAGGCGCTTGCCCTTCAGTTCGGGATAGACGCTGTCCAGCTGCACCACCACCAGATCATCGGGTGTGCCGTACACCGGCACGGTGGCGGTGTCGGTACGGGTGAGGCTGCCCGGATAGATGGGCTCGTAATAGCCGGTGATCAGGCCGTCGGCGCGATGGCCGCCGGCGCGCAGGGAATAGACATCGAGATCGCGCTGCAGGAATGCGCGGATCGCAGCAGCGTCCTTGTCGGACACGGTGCTGGCGGTCGCGCAGGGCTTGGCCCAGGTCGCATCGTTCTTCAGGCGGGTGCAGCTGCTGCGCCAAGCGGCGAAGCCGGCCTGCAGGTCGGTATCGGATACGGCCGGGAGAGCCTTCCAGTCGACCTTGGCGTAGGTGGCGGCAGCGGGCTTGGCAGCGGCCGGCGCTTCAGGCCGGGTGCCCGTGGTGGCGCAGCCGGCAAGCAGGGCAACGGCCAAGAAAGTGAGGAGCGCGCGCGGCGACGTAACAGTGATCATCGTCGCAATGTAGTGGGGCCGATGGTGGCGCGGCAACCTTGGGTAGCGCCGGGCCATGCCCGGCGAGAAGCGGATCCCGCGCGGTGCGCTCGCCGGGCATGGCCCGGCGCTACCGGCTACGGGGTCTGCAGCAACAGCGAATGCAGGATGCGCGCGTCTTCGGCGTCGAGGGCTTTCGGCAGGGTGTCGCTGCCACGGAAACGGCGGTGGAACGCCCGTACCGTTGCTTCGCGGTTGTCGAGCGGATAGCCGAAGCGCGCCAGCGCGGCCCATGCATCGAAGCCTTCCGGCGCAGCACCATCGGCAGCGCGCGGCCACACGCCGAAGCCGGCTTCGGCCAACTGCTGCCACGGGAAGAAGCGACTGGGATCTTCCTTGCGCGTCGGCGCCAGGTCGGCGTGACCGATCACCTGCCGCGGAGGGATGTTCAGCCGTTCAGTGAGATCGCGCAGCAGCACGATCAGCGCTTCGATCTGCGCGGGGCTGAAGGGCGTACGGCCGTCATTGTCCAGCTCGATGCCGATGGACGCGGAGTTGAGGTCGGTGATGGTGCCCCAGCGCCCGGAGCCGGCGTGCCAGGCGCGGCGCTCATCGGCCACCAGCTGGTAGCGATGGCCATCGGCGCCGATCAGATAATGCGCACTGACCCGCCCGCCGCTGTTGGCGGTACGCAGCGTGTGCAGGCTCTGCTGCACCGATTTCTGCTCGGTGTGGTGGATGACGATGATGACCGGCGTGCGCGCGTTCTGGTTCGGCGACGGCACCCAGGTGGCAAGCGGGTTGCGGGTTTCCTGCGGCGTGGAGGCACAGGCGGCCAGCAGCAGGCAGGCCGAGAGCATCAGGGAAGTGCGGATCGGGTGCATGCCCCGATTGTGCGCGATAAGCCCGGACGATGCAGTAGAGCCACGCCATGCTTGGCTGGGCCACCGAGCGTGCCGACCAACGGTCGGCACCCACCAGAGCAGAGCAGTCCATAGCAGGTGCAGTGCCAAGCAAGCTTGGCAACTACCAGAGCAGGAGCAGTGCCGAGCAAGCTTGGCACCTACCAGAGCAGGTGCAGTGCCGACCAACCGTCGGCACCCACCATGTAGATGCATCAGGCCTCGTAGGCCGATTCACCATGCGAGGTGACATCCAGGCCGGTACGCTCGGCCTCCTCGGTCACCCGCAGGCCGACCACCACCTTGACCAGCAGCAGGATGGCTGCGGTCACCACGGCCGACCACAGCACGGTGAGGCCGACGCTGACCACCTGCACCCATACCTGATGGCCGATATCCAGATCGGCCTTGGTGCCGCCCAGCGATTGCGCGCTGAACACACCGGTGAGGATCGCGCCGACGATACCGCCCACGCCATGCACACCGAACACGTCGGCGGTGTCGTCCACCTTCAGCAGACGCTTGAGGCCGGTCACGCCCCACACGCAGACCACGCCGGCAACCAGGCCGATGACGATCGCGCCGAGCGGGCCGACGGTACCGCACGCCGGGGTGATGCCAACCAGGCCTGCCACCGCACCCGAGGCCGCGCCCAGTGCCGACGGCTTGCCCTTGCTGATCGCTTCAACCAGCGTCCAGCCCAGCACCGCTGCAGCAGTCGCCAGCACAGTGTTGAGGAAGGCCAGCGAGGCGACGGTGTCGGCGGCAGCGGCGGAACCGGCATTGAAGCCGAACCAGCCGACCCACAGCAGCATCGCGCCGATATAGGTGAACGGCACGTTGTGCGGCTTCAACGCGGTCTGCCCGTAGCCCAGGCGCTTGCCGACGAACCATGCAGCCACCAGACCGGCCACACCGGCGTTGATGTGCACCACGGTGCCACCGGCGAAATCGATAGCGCCCATCTCACCCAGGTAACCACCACCCCAGACGATGTGCGCCATCGGGATGTAGCTGAGGGTGAACCACAGCGCCGAGAACAGCAGCACTGCGCGGAACTTGATGCGCTCGGCGAAGGCACCGACGATCAGCGCGGTGGTGATGCCGGCGAAGGTCGACTGGAAGGCGACGAACAGGTAGTCCGGCAGCCCCTTGATCGGCGTGTTGCCCACCGACTCCGGGGTGAAGCCCTTGAGGAAGGCGAATTCGGTGAACGAGCCGAAGAACGGATTGCCGGCGCTGAACACTGCGCTGTAGCCATAGGCCACCCACAACAGCAGCACCAGCGAGAACACCACCAGGATCTGGCTGAGCACCGACAGCACGTTTTTTGAACGCACCAGGCCGCCATAGAACAGGGCCAGGCCCGGTACCACCATCAGCAGCACCAGCAGGGTGGAGGTGAGCATCCAGGCGACGTCGCCGTGGTCATAGGCGGGCGCGGCCACCGCTTCGGCAGCCGCAGGCGCAGCGGCGGTCGGGTCCTGCAAGGGCTCGACGGCCACGGCTTCGCTCTGCAGCGGCGTGACCTGGGCCTGGGCATGTGCACTGCCTGGCCAGACACCGGCGGCCAGCGCACTGAACAGCATCAGCAGGCACACCAGATGGAACCGGGCTTGCCACCCGGTGAGAAGGCGCATCTTCATGGGGGAGTCTCCGGAAGGGGGCTTACAGCGCGTCGGCGCCGATTTCGCCGGTGCGGATGCGGATGACCTGCTCGACAGCGGTCACGAAGATCTTGCCGTCGCCGATCTTGCCGGTGCCTGCAGATGACTGGATCGCTTCGATCACTGCATCGGCACGTTCGTCGGTGACCACGGTTTCGATCTTGATCTTGGGCAGGAAGTCGACCACGTACTCGGCACCGCGATACAGCTCGGTGTGGCCCTTCTGGCGGCCGAAGCCTTTCACTTCGGTCACGGTGATGCCCGACACGCCGGCATCGGACAGGGCCTCTCGGACCTCGTCGAGCTTGAACGGTCGGATGATGGCGGAGATCAGTTTCATGCGCATGTCCCGATGGTGGATGGGGCCAGCGCGCGAACGCGCGATGGCATCAGGCAACCACGGGCCATCGTGGTGATGGCCGTGGCTGTTGCACCGGACACGAACCGGGCCGGGACAGCCGTGCCTCTCTCCTTGCACGGCCGACGCGGGAGGGAGGGCGGCCCATGTCGCGTGTCCGGTCTCTCTCTTGCCCCTGGATCTGCGGGCCAAGGGCCCGCGTTTCCAATGCAGCGGACCAATGGTCCGCTCTACCACGGCGGGCCGGAGCCCGCCCTGCGGCTCCCCAGCCGCAAAGACGGATGCGATGGCGGCGGGTGGGAGGGGTTACCCACCGCCATCGCAGCCGGTCAGCTGGCGTAGTACAGCTGGTATTCCAGCGGGTGGGTCGCCGCGCGGAACTTGGTCACTTCCTGCATCTTCAGCGCGATGTAGCCATCGATGAAGTCATCGCTCATCACGCCACCGGCCTTGAGGAACTCGCGGTCCTTGTCCAGCGCTTCCAGCGCCTGGTCCAGCGAGGAGCAGACCTGCGGGATCAGCTTCTCTTCTTCCGGCGGCAGGTCGTACAGATCCTTGTCGCTCGGTGCGCCCGGGTCGATCTGGTTCTTGATGCCGTCCAGGCCGGCCATCATCAGCGCGGTGAAGGTCAGGTAGCCCGACTGGATCGGATCGGGGAAGCGCATTTCAATGCGGCGCGCCTTCGGGTTGGACACCCACGGAATGCGGCACGAGGCCGAACGGTTGCGCGCCGAGTAGGCCAGCATCACCGGGGCTTCGTAGCCCGGCACCAGGCGCTTGTAGCTGTTGGTGCCCGAGTTGGCGAAGGCGTTGATCGCCTTGGCGTGCTTGAAGATGCCGCCGATGTACCACAGCGCCAGCTGGCTCAGGCCGCCGTAGCCGTCGCCGGAGAACAGGTTGGTGCCGCCCTTGGACAGCGACTGGTGCACGTGCATGCCGCTGCCGTTGTCGCCGACGATCGGCTTGGGCATGAAGGTGACGGTCTTGCCGTTGCGGTGGGCGACGTTCTTGATGACGTACTTCATCCGCAGCAGTTCGTCGGCCTTCTGCACCAGGGTGCTGAACTTGGTGCCGATCTCGCACTGGCCGGCGGTGGCCACTTCGTGGTGCTGCACTTCCACTTCGATGCCGACCTGTTCCAGGGTCTTGCACATCTCCGCACGCAGGTCGTGCAGGGTGTCGGTCGGCGGAACGGGGAAGTAACCGCCCTTCACGCCCGGACGGTAGCCGCTGTTGGCGCCGTCGTACTTGGCGCCGCTGTTCCAGGCGGCTTCTTCCGAATCGACCTTGAAGAAGGTGTTGCCCATTTCATTGGCGAAACGGACCGAATCGAAGATGAAGAATTCCGGCTCCGGACCGAAGAACGCGGTTTCGGCGATGCCCGAAGACTTCAGGTAGGCCTCGGCGCGCTTGGCGATGCCGCGCGGGCAGCGGCCGTACGGCTGCATGGTGGCCGGGTCGAGGATGTCGCAGCTGATCACGATGGTCGGATCGGCATAGAACGGGTCGACGTAGGCGCTGGCGGTATCGGGCAGCAGCACCATGTCCGATTCGTTGATGCCCTTCCAGCCGGCGATCGAGCTGCCATCGAACATCTTGCCTTCTTCGAACAGCGACGGCTCGATGATGCTGACCGGGAAGGTGACGTGCTGCTCGACGCCACGCATGTCGACGAAACGCAGATCGACGAACTCGATCTGGTTGTCCTTGATCAGCTTCTCAACGTTTTCCACGGACATCGGTACGACCTCGGATGGGAATGAATGCCTGCTGAGGTACAGCAACGACCGTGCCAACTTTTCGGCCTTCACAAGTTGTTGATTTCAAAGCGCCTGCCCCAGGGCGGTGCAGAAGCACATGCACCAAACGGGTGCGCGGATTACCGCACGCACCCGTTTGGTGCGGCATGGATCGTCTATTCTCTCGGGCTTCTTCCGCCGCCCGCGCCCGCACCGTCCATGTCCGACCTGCTCTCCGCCCTGCTGCTGGGCATCCTCGAAGGCTTGACCGAATTCCTGCCGATCTCCAGCACCGGCCACCTGCTGATCGCCCAGCACTGGCTGGGCGCGCGATCGGACTTCTTCAACATCATCATCCAGGCCGGTGCGATCCTGGCCGTGGTGCTGGTGTTCCGCCAGCGCCTGCTGCAGCTGGCCACCGGCTTCGGCCAGCGCGAGAACCGCGAGTACGTGTTCAAGCTCGGCGCGGCCTTCCTGGTAACCGCCGTGGTCGGCCTGGTGGTGCGCAAGGCCGGCTGGTCGCTGCCGGAAACCGTCAGCCCGGTGGCCTGGGCGCTGATCATCGGCGGCATCTGGATGCTGCTGGTGGAGGCCTATACCGCGCGCCTGCCCGATCGCGACCAGGTGACCTGGACGGTGGCCATCGGTGTTGGCCTGGCGCAGGTGCTGGCCGGCGTGTTCCCCGGTACCTCGCGCTCGGCCTCGGCGATCTTCCTGGCCATGCTGCTGGGCCTGAGCCGCCGCGCGGCCGCTGCCGAGTTCGTGTTCCTGGTCGGCATTCCCACCATGTTCGCCGCCAGCGCCTACACCTTCCTGGAACTGGCCAAGGAAGGGAACCTGGGCAGCGAGAACTGGACCGACGTTGGCGTGGCCTTCCTTGCCGCAGCCATCACCGGCTTCGTCGTAGTGAAGTGGCTGATGGGCTACATCAAGTCGCATCGCTTCACGGCCTTCGCGATTTACCGCATCGCCCTGGGCGCTGCATTGCTGCTGTGGTTGCCATCCGGCAGCTGAACAGCGCCGGGGCACGGGAACCCCGTTGCCGGCCCCGGTCCGTTTCCCCCTCGGTTCCCCAAGGAGAATCACCATGAACCGCAAGCTCACCCTGCTCCTCCCGCTGGCCCTGCTGGCCGCCTGCAGCCAGACCCCTGCCCCGGCCGGAACCGGCGGTGACGATCTGGCCCCGGCCGCGGCCAAGGCCGGCGACCAGAAGGCGCTGGCACACCTGGATGCGCAGCGCCTGCAGAGCCAGCACTGGCTGCTGCAGCAGGCCACCGCGGCCGATGGCAAGCGCATCGATGCGCTGTTCGCCCGCGAAGACAAGCCGGTCACCCTGGACTTCGCTGATGGCCGCCTGTCGGTCAGCAACACCTGCAACCGCATGGGCGGCGGCTACACCCTGGCCGACGGCAAGCTGAGCGTCAGCGCCATGGCCTCGACCATGATGGCCTGCACCGACAAGGCGCTGATGGCGCTGGACGAAGCCGTCTCCAGCCGTCTGCAGGGCGAACTGAAGGCCGAACAGGATGCCAACGGCGTGCTGACCCTGACCACCGCCAAGGGCGACGTGCTGGTGTTCAACCCGGAACCGACCGCTGAAACGCGCTATGGCGGCGCCGGCGAAACCGTGTTCCTGGAAGTGGCTGCGAAGACCGAGAAGTGCTCGCACCCGCTGATCCCGGATTACCAGTGCCTGCAGGTGCGCGAAGTGAAGTTCGACGACAAGGGCCTGAAGCAGGGCGAGCCGGGCAAGTTCGAGAACTTCTACGGCAACATCGAGGGTTACACCCACGAAGACGGCGTGCGCAACGTGGTGCGTGTGAAGCGCTACGAAGTGAAGAACCCGCCGGCCGATGCGCCGTCGCAGGCGTACGTGCTGGACATGGTGGTCGAGTCGGCCATCGAGAAGAAGTAATGCAGAAGGGCGGCCGCGAGGTCGCCCTTCTTCGTTGTGGGTAGGGCCGGCCGCTGGCCGGCGGCTGCACACAGCTCAGGCGACCTGCGGAACATGCCGGCCAGCGGCCGGCACTACCCACATGCATCAGGGAGATCGGCATGAAACGGACGTACATGCTCACACTGGCCTGGCTGGCCATCGGCATTGGCATTGGCAGCAGTGCACGCGCCGCCAGCACACCCACCACCGACCAGCTTGAAGCCCATCCGTGGCAGCTCACGCGCGCCACCGACGCGCAGGGCAAGCGTATCGACGCGTTGTTCGTCAGGGGCCGGGCGCCGTACACGCTGCGCTTCCAGCCCGGCTACATGAGCGAGTTGAACCTGTGCAACCAGGCCAGCAGTCATTACCACCTGCAGGACGACCGGCTGATCCTGGAGAGCGGCATCCGGACCACCGCGCTGTGCATCAATCCCAAGGTGGATGCGCAGGAACGGCGAGCCGAAACGCTGTTTCACGGTCGCGATACCGCACCCACCCTCGCGTTGGACGACACCGGTGCATTGGTCGTGCGCAATGCCAAGGGCGAAGTGCTGGTGTTCAAACCCGCGCCGCAGCCGGCGAAATGAAGAGGGCGGCCACTGGCCGCCCTTCTTCGCTGGTGGGTAGAGCCGGCCGCTGGCCGGCTGCCACGTACAGCGGATGCCGGCCAGCGGCCGGCACTACCCGAAGGCTGTTATCAGGCCAACGCCGGGTTCAACGTGTAGGTGCCGTGCAGCGCCGCTTCGGCCAGTACGTGGCCGTGCATTGCACGGTACGCATCGGCGGCGGTGAAGCGTTCCGGCAACGACAGCGTGGTCACATCCAGCGCGAACACACGGAAGAAGTAGCGGTGCACGCGCTCGTCGTTGAACGGCGGGTACGGGCCGTCGTAGCCGAGGTAATCACCGGCCATGTCCGGATTGCCGGCGAACCAGCCGGTGAAATCGTTCAGGCCCTGACGGCTGCCGGCCGGGCCGGCCGGCGCGGTCTTGCCCTTCACCACGAAGCCATCGCTGCAGCTGCCAGCGGCGATCTCCTGCACCGAGGCCGGGATGTCGGCCATCACCCAGTGCACGAAATCGCCGCGCGGCTGATCGCGCGGCACGCTCATGTCATCGCGGCCGACCGTCTCCGGTACCGTTGGCACGTCCGGGTCCACGCACACCAGCAGGAACGAGCGGGTGCCATCGGGCACGCCGCTCCAGGCCAGGTGCGGGTTGCGGTCGGGGGCGAAGCCGGCGGCATCGCCGGCGGCGAACTCACGGTCGATCGGCGCACCGTTGACCAGGCTGTGACTGCTCAGTTGCATCAGATGCTCCTCACTCTTCCGGGTAACCCAACCGCACCGCGACCGGGGTGAGCTGGGCGAACGCGGCGCCCATCACGTCGCGATACCTGCGCCAGTGGCCAGCAGGAAGGCGCGGTGCACCCAGCTGTGCAGCCGGCGGCATCGGACGCCCGAACACGCGGCCCAGCAGGTCGGCCATCGCATGCGCATCGTTGCCGATGTCGTCGATGCGCAGCAGCACGTGCGGATACAGATCTTCCTCGTGCAGCGCGGCGATCTGGGTCAGCGAACGCACCAGCCACTGGCTGGCTTCGGCCATCGAGGTCATCGCCAGCGGCGCGGCGGCACCATAGGCGATCCAGTCCAGCAGCATGTCGCGCGGGTCGCGCAGCACCAGCAGCAGGCGACCCTGCGGCAGCTGCGGGCGCAATGCCCACAACAGCGCGTTGTCCCACCACAGCAGCCAGTCGATCACGGTGTCACTTTCCAGGCCGCGGGCGGGCAGGTGCTCGCGCCAACGCTCGACCAGGCGTTCCGGGCTCAGCACGCCCGACGCCAGGTCCTGCAGCGTGTTGTAGTTCTGGAAGGCATCGTCCGGTGGCGTGGCGGTGTAACGATCACTGCGCAGCACCGGGCTGGCAGCGGCCAGGCCGGTTGCCACCCGCTCCACGCCCGAACCCGGGGCGCCCCACAGGAAGATCGGCGCCGAGCCGCTGTCGCGCGTCGCTTCGTCGATGCTGGCCATCTCCGGCCAGCTCGGCGGTGCCTTGGCCTGCGGCGGCAGCGGCAGCCGCTGCGAAGCCTGGTCGGTCTGCAGCGCCATCCACGTACGCAGCGCTTCTTCCGGCTGCCCGGCGCGATCCTGGATCTCGCCCAGCCAGGTCCGCAGATCAGCGCGGTGTCCCTCCGGTGCCTGTGCGATCAGGGCCTGCACGCGCTCCACGGCGGCGGCCGGGTCACGCTGCAGCAGCCCCTCGACGCGACGGCTTTCACCGCTGACGCGGCCCGGTTCCAGGGTGGTGATGCGCTCGGCGATGGCTTCGCCCTGCTCATGCTCGCCGGCCATGTCATGCAGGCGCATGCGCGCTTCCAGCGCCGGCAGGTGGCCGGGCATCGCTGCCATCCAGCGCTCCACGACGGCTACGGCGCCGGCACTGCCGACGTCTTCCACGGCCAGTCGTGCCAGCCACAGGTCATGCAGCTGGTCATTGCTTTCCAGAGCGTCATCCAGGCGTGTGCGAGCTTCATCTTCGCGGCCCAGGCGCTGCCAGGACATCAGCAGCAGCTGCAGCACCTGGCGGTCACCCTGCAGCGATTCCAGCAGCGGCAGCAGGTGCTCCAGCGCCTGCAGCGGCTGGCCACTGCGCAGAGCCAGTTCGCCGGCCAGGCGGCGCATCGGCGGCACGTCCAGCTCCGGCTGCTGCAGCGCAAGCTGCATTGCCTCGGCGGCGGCCTCCACGTTGCCCTGGCGCGAGGCCAGCTGTACCACCATGCCGTGCAGCGAAGACATCTTCGGGTTCAACGCGAGTACGCGACGGAACGCCTGCTCGGCGAACGCCAGCATGTCCTTGCCCAGATAGGCAAAGCCCAGTGCGTACAGCACGCGGGTATCGTCCGGCAGCGCCTGGCTGGCCGCCGACAGCAGGGCCAGCGCGCGGTCGGCATCGCCACGGCGCAGCGCGACCATGCCATCGATGGTCAGCAGTTCCGGATGGTCCGGCTCCAGCCGCGATGCCAGGGTCGACAGGCGCTGGGCCTCGTCGAAATCGTTGCGGCCCACGGCCAGGTGCGCCTGCATCAGGTAGGCGGGGAAGGCGTTGGGGTCCAGCCCGGTGGTGCGCAGCAGGGCTTCATCGGCCCCGTCGAACTGGCGCAGCGCCAGCAGCAGGCCGGCGTGCTGCAGGTGCAGCTGCGCATCATCGGGCGCCAGCTGCAGCGCCTGCTGCAACGCCTCCATCGCGGCCTCGGCCTGGCCCTGCTGCTGCAGCGCAAGCGCCAGCCAGCGGTGGGCCTCGGCCTTGCCGGGTTCGTCACGGGTCCACGCCTGGGCCAGCTGCACGGCCTGGCCGGCATCGTTCTGGCGCAACGCTTGGAGGATCTGGTCTTGCATGGCCGTCCGGTTCAAGGTCAAACCCGCATTGTAGCGGGCCGCGCGCCGGTGCCGGTTCAGCCCGGCAGGACCCGCCGCAGGCGCTGTGCGACCCAGCGCTCGGAGAACCCATCGCCGCGCCAGTTTTCCAGGAAGCCACAGTGACCGCCCCAGCAGGCGGTTTCCAGCCGCGCCTGCTGCGGCAGCTGCCAATCGCGGAAGGTCGCGTAGGGGATCACCGGATCGTCCTGCGCCATCAGGATGTCAGCAGGCACCTGCAGCGTGGACAGGCGGTTGCCGGCGATGGAGTAACCATCGAAATAGGCCTGCAACGAACCAAACGTGGTGTGCCGTTCGACCAGCCAGGCGGTCAGCGAACGGATGTCCATGTTCAGCACACGGTCGTCGCAGTCGCTCAGTTCGGGGAACAGATCGCGCTTGCGACGCAGCGAGCCGGCCCACTTGCGGCGGAAATACCAGTCGTACATCGCCGGGCCGTTCTCGATGTTCTCCATGGTCAGCCCGGGGTCGAGCACCGGGCAGACCGCGGCCACGTGCTGCAGCGGTACACCGGCGGCCGGCGCGCGCAGGGCCAGCCGCAGCACGAAGTTGCCCCCCAGAGAATAGCCGGCCGCAACCAGCGGCAGATCGGGCCAGCGCTGGGCGACATCGCCTGCGGCGTGCACCACTTCGTCGATGAGGTTGGAGTGGAAGATGCCGGGATTGAGATGATGGGTGTTGCCGTGGTCGCGGAAGTTCAGCCGCACTACGTCGAACCCCTGCTCCAGCATGCGGGCAGCAGCCATGCGCATGTAGCTGGATTCGGCGCTGCCTTCCCAGCCGTGCAGCAGCAGGGCGATGCCGCGCGGTTCGCGCCCTTCTACATGGCTGTGCCAGCCCTGCAGGCGCACACCCTCACCACCATCGAGGATCAACTCCTCGCTGACAGCGCCGGTGGCGGCCAGCAGCAGCAGGCCACGTTGCAGGCGCATGCGGCTGGAGCTGAGCATCGACTGCAGATGCGGATTGCGCAGCCAGCGCGGCGGCTGATAGTCGGACGCGGTGAGCATCGGCGCATCAGCGTCGAGGGTCGGTGGCGGAAACACGGCCACCATGGCCTCAATCCCCGCTCATGGCCGCCACGATGCGCGCGCGCGAAGTTTCCGCGATGCGCCGACGGCCTTCCAGGTCCTGGGTGCCGATCGGCTCCAGGAAATGCACTTCGGTAGGCCGCGCCGGCTCACCGAGCAGGCGCAGGAAATTGGCAAAGAAACTCTCGCCCGGGCCGAAGGCCACGATGGTCTGTGCATTCCCGCGCACGCCATAGACCAGCGCCACCGGCTGTACCGGCACGCTGGTTTCGACCGCCGCCTGGAAGATGCGCGCATGGAACGGGCCAACGTCGTGGCCACCGCGGGTACGCCCTTCCGGGAACACGCCTACCGCCTTGCCGGCGCGCAGGCGGTCGGCCATCACCTGCATCACCCCACCGAGCGATTCAGTGTTGCCACGCTGGTGGAAAATGGTCTGGCCGCGCCCGGCAAGCCAACCGACCACCGGCCAGCTGGCGATCTCGCGCTTGGCGACAAAGCCCATCATGCGCTGGCTGTGCAGGATGGAGATATCGACCCAGCTGACATGGTTGGCGACGAACAGCACTGCGCCCGGCAGCGGCTGGCCGACGCGCGACAGGCGGAAGCCAAAGATCCACATCAGCCCGCCCTGCCACCAGTTCACCACCTTGGCGCCGAAGGTATCGTCGCCCACGCGCAGCTCGCCCCATGGCGGAAGCATGCCGATCAGGATCAGCGGCAGGAACACGGTGATGTGGACCAACAGCAGCGGTACGCGGTACAGGTAACGGCACACACGCGCCACGCCGCCGCGGGGGGCCGGAGTGGGGGAAGTCATCCACGCACGATACCGGAGGGCTGCCATCGCTGCCAGCCGAATTCGGCCATAAGTCTCATTGACGGCGGCCATCGGCGGGGAACGCTGGGTTCCGCCGCCGTCACCGATGCCGCGACGGCTCAACCGTGCCCGGCCGCCACCACGGCCAGGGTCAGCCGCGAGATGCAGACCAGCCGGCCCTGCTCGTCCTCGATGCGGATTTCCCACAGCTGGGTGCTGCGGCCCACGTGCACCGCGCGCGCGGTGCCGGTGACCGTACCCGAACGCACGGCGCGGACGTGGTTGGCGTTGATCTCCAGGCCCACGCAGACCTGCTTGGCGGTATCCACGCAGAGATTGCCGGCGCTGCTGCCGAGGGTTTCGGCCAGCACCACCGAGGCGCCACCGTGCAGGATGCCGTACGGCTGGCGGGTGCGCTCATCCACCGGCATGGTCGCCTGCAGCCAGTCCTCGCCAGCGGCGCTGAAGACGATGCCAAGGGTATCGATGGCGGTATTGCGGCTGAGTGCGTTGAGCTGCTCGATGGAAACGGCTTCGCGGAATACCTGGGTCATGCGGCTACCTTCAGAGGATGGGAACGAGGCCGGCGCCGAATGCGGTCAGCATGCGCACCAGCAGCCACTTCGGCCCGACGTTGACCTCGGGGAAGTCGCCCACCGCGACATAGCAGCGGTGGAAATCGGCGCTCTGCCGCGGCAGTGGCTGCGGGCAGTCCGGGCCGGGCTTGAACTCGTAGTCGGTGGCGTAGCGCCACGGCCAGAAGTCGAGGATCGGCAGCGCCTCGGAGGCCTTGCCGACGCTGTAGTTCAGGCCGGACAGGACCGGCGGCTTGGCACGCGGCGCCACCGTCCAGGAGTTCTGCGGGTGGGTATCGCGCAGGATGCTCTGGGCCAGCTGCTCGGCGAAGGCCGGATCGTCGATGATCACCGCGCCTTCGGTGTTGTAGTTCTCGCTGCGCGGATCGAAGTTGTGGGTGCCGACCACGCCGATGCGGCGGTCGACCACCAGCGACTTCGCATGCAGGCCCATGCGCGCGCCCTTGCGGGTGACCGGCAGCGGCTTGTTGACCGCCTTGCTGCCCAGGAACGAGGGGCGCGTTTCGGTACGCAGCAGGCGGGTCTCGACTTCGCTGCCGGCAGCACGCCGGCGCGCACGGGCATTCTCATACGCACTGCCGGTACGCGGATGGATCACCCGCGCCGGCCGGTCGTCCACATCCGCAGCGGCCACCGCATCACCACCACTACCGCCACCGGCATTGCTGCCCGCCGCGCTGCCACCGAGCAGCGGATTGCGGCCGGTATCGCTGCCCGGCGCTGCGATCGGGTCGGGCAGCAGGTTGCGGTAATCGACCGGGGCATCCAGCGGGAACGGCTTGAATTCGAAGATGTTGAAGCCCAGCTCGCGCATGTTGCGCCGCTTGTACTTGTAGGACAGCGCATACACGATCGGGTTGTCGGTGGCGGCCAAGCTGTTGCTGGATACCACCACGCGCGGCGGCTGCGGGCGCTTGCGCAGCTCGCGGAACAGTTTCTGTGCCGGCTTGGACAGCACCAGGTAGGGCGTCTGCAGGATCACTTCGTGCTGCGCACTGGAAATCAGTGCGTCCAGCTGCGGCTCGGTGACATGCTGCCCGGCCAGTGGGGCGTCGGCGCGCTCACGCCGGTGCTTGCGCGGCAGATCGGCCACATAGCGCACCGAGGCGACCGGCAGGGCGGTATCGACGAACGAACGGGTGACGAAGGCGACGTCGTTGGCTTCCTCGCTGACCCGCTCCACCCGCTCGGGCCTGCGGAACTGCGCCGGCGGCAGCAGCGGCACGCCCTGCTTGAGCAGGGTACGGCCGACATCGTTCAGGCGCTCGGCCGGCACGCTGCGCTGCGCGCGCCAGAAGGCATCGAAGTTGGCCGCCATCGCGCGTGCTTCGGGGCCGGCGATCAGCACGTCACGGTCGCGGAAGTTGTATTCGCGGTCCCAGTCGTAATAGTCGTCCTGGTAGTTGCGCCCACCGACCACGCCGATCGCATCGTCAACCACCAGCAGCTTGTTGTGCATGCGCTGGTTGAAGCGGCGGAAGCAGCACAGCACGCTGCCGGCATAGTCGAAGTAGTTCAGACGGGCCTTGCCGAAGGTCGGGTTGTAGACCCGCAGCTGGAAGTTCTCGTGGGCACCGGCCAGTGCGCCGAGGATCTGCAGGTCGGAGATCGCCGAAAGCTGGTCGATCAGCAACCGCACCTTCACCCCGCGCCGCGATGCCGCCAGCAGCTCGTCGATGACCAGGCGGGCGCTGTCGTCCTTGTCGAAGATGTAGGTCTGCAGGTCGATGCTGCGGGTGGCGCTGCGCAGCAGGTTCAGGCGCGCGACCAGCGCACCTTCGCCCTCGTCCAGCAGGGTGGCGTAGTGCCGCGGCTGGTCCGGGGTCGATTCGCTGAACGCCCGGCCGGCCAGTGCCCGCAGGGGCGAATCCAGCGCGCAGCGGTCGGCCTGCTGGCAATCGACCTGGGTCGAGCGCGCCTGCACGGCAATCGCCTCGGCGCGATCACGCTGGGCATGCGACAGCGACGCGCAGCCGCTGCCCAGCAACACGGTTGCCAGCGCCAATACACGCAGCAAGGGATTCACGGTTTCGGCGCCTCGCTGAGGCGCGCACGCAATACGAAAGTCACTCGGTCACTCAAGGCAAGCTGCCAGCTGTCCATGCCATACCGACCTCGTTGCACGGTACCGCGGCTGACGACGTCGCAATCATAGCCGGGTCGGGCACATTCCGCCTTCTCGACCTTGAGCGTCTCCGGATGGCTGACCCCGCGCAGGGTCAACCGGCCGTCGATACCGCCGCCCTCGGCAACCGTCTCCGGCCAGTACGGCAGCGAGTCGAACTCCACGAACGGGTAACGACCGGCGTCGAAGAACTCGGGGCCGCGCATCCAGCCGGTATAGCGGTCCTTGCCGGGAATCTCCACGGTGCGGGTGAACATCTTCAGGTGGACCTGGTGGCGGCCATCGGACAGCACCTCGATACGCCCCTCGAAACGGGGGAACACGCCCTCGATGCGCTGGCCGAAGCGGGTGCGGACTTCGAAACCGATCTGCGAGCGCACCACATCCAGCTGCAGCGTACGCGGCGGTTCGGCCACGACCGCCGGCAGCGCGGTCGGTGGCGGTGTGGCAGCCCAGGCCGGGCCGATCGCCAGAACGACTGGCAGCAGGCAGCGGCCCGGCAACGCCAACCTCATCGGCTCACGGCCACCAGAAGGCGTTCAGGCTGGCCACGCCCGGCTCGATCGTCGCCTCGCGGGCGAAACCGAGCACGGCCACGCCGCCCGGCGGCATGCCACGGTAGTCACTGCTGGTGCCATCGGTCATCAGCGCCACCAGCTGCTCCAGCCCGGGGTTGTGGCCGACAATCAGCACCCGATCCAGGTCACGGCGCTCGTCCACCAGCGCGGCCAGGGTGCCGGGGGTGGCCTCGTAGATGCGGTCTTCCAGGCGCTTTTCGACATAGCCGATGGCTGCCATCACCGCTTCCAGGGTTTCGCGGGTCCGCCGCGACGGTGAACACAGCACGCAGTCCGGCAGCAGGTTGTTCTCCTTCAGCCACTTGCCGGCGGCTTCGGCTTCAGCGAGCCCCACCGGCGACAACGGCCGGTCGAGGTCGGCCTGGCCGGTGGTGGCCGGTTCGGCGTGAGCGTGGCGGAGCAGGATCAGTTCGCGCATTGCGGGATTCCAATGAAGGGATGGAGACCTACGGCTGTTACAGCTTCAGCCAGGACAACAGGGGTTCCCAGTCGGCCTGGTGCTCGCGCACCTGGGCGGAGCGGTAATCGAAAAGACTGCGGCCCAGGCCGGTCATGACCACATAGCTCTGGCTGTCGCGCAGCTGGGCGACCACCGGATAGGGCCAGTCAGCCAGCATCTGCAGGGCCTGCTGCGAGGTCTGGGTCCAGGGCTTGGTGCGGTTCAGCACCAGCCCGACCGGCAGCTTGCGGCTGTGCACGCGGGGCACCTGGGCCAGGCTGTTGAGGAAGCCGACGATGGCTTCGATGTCCAGTGCCGAGGGCAGCACCGGCACCACCACGGCATCGGCAGCGTCGAGGAAATGCGGGATATCGTCGGCCAGCGCGCCGGCCGGTGCATCGATCACCACGGTATCGGTACCGTCGGGCAGCTTCTGCGCCCATTGCTTCTTGCGGTACACGTCGATCGGCAGCACCGCGCTTTCCAGCCCGGCCCGGCGCTGTGCCCAGCGGGTGCTGGAGCCCTGCGGGTCGGCATCGGCGATCACCGTGGCCTTGCCTTGCAATGCCGCGTACGCGGCCAGGTGGGTGGCGATGGTGGTCTTGCCCACCCCGCCTTTGGAACCGGCCACCAGGATCGTCTTCATGCCAGCCTCGCTTCCGGGTACGTGCCCCGAGCGTACACCGCCGATGGTGACGGAAGGTAGAGCCGTGCTGAACCAGTGCCCTCGGCCTTTGCTATCGTGGCGCCCCCGAAGGATCGAACCGCCATGAGCGAACTGCAGGACCTGAGCGCGCTGATCCGCGCCAACACGCCGTTGATCGTGGTCGAGACCCAGGATGAGGGTCGCATCGTCGAGCTGTTCCGGCAGACGCTGATGCATGTCTGGCGGGCCCTGCACCGCTGGTCGATCACCGAGGGCCTGCGTCGCATCGACCTGGAGCGCGAGGACGAGCCGGTCGGCCCGCCCGATGCCAGCGCCGCACTGCAGATGATCCGCCAGGCCGACCAGCGCGGCGTGTACCTGCTGCTCGATTTCCACCCCTACCTGGGCTACGCCAGCCACCAGCGCGCCCTGCGCGACCTGATCCAGCGCCGCCACAGCGAACCGCACGTACTGGTGCTGATCGGCGCCAAGGTGGAACTGCCGGCCGAACTGGAAGCCTTGGCGGTGCGCTTCAACCCGCGCCTGCCCGACGCCAATGCGCTGTTGAAGATGCTGCGCGAGGAAGCCGATGCCTATGCACGCGAACACGGCGGGCGCCGGGTGGAAGTGGACAGCGAGGCGGTCAAGAAGATCCTGAAGAACCTGCAGGGCCTGAGCCTGGTCGATGCGCGGCGCATCGCGCGGCAGCTGATCTATGCCGATGGCGCGCTGCGCGACGATGACCTGCCACAGTTGGCGCGGCTGAAGTTCGAGCTGCTCAACCGCAGCGGCCACCTGTTCTTTGAACATGACAGCGCGCGCTTCGGCGATGTGGCCGGCGCCAACCGGCTCAAGCGCTGGATCAACCAGCGTCGCGTCGCCTTCATCGCCGGCTCGGCACCGGCCGGGCTGGACCCGCCGCGCGGCATGCTGCTGCTGGGCGTGCAGGGCTGCGGCAAGTCGATGCTGGCCAAGGCCACCGCCGCCGGCTTCGGCGTGCCGCTGCTGCGCCTGGACGTGGGCGCGCTGTACAACAAGTACCACGGCGAGACCGAAGCCAACCTGCGCCAGGCGCTGGCCTCGGCCGAGCAGCTGGCGCCGTGCGTCCTGTGGATGGATGAGATCGAGAAGGGCCTGGCCACAGGCACCGAGGATGGCGGCGTGTCGCGCCGCGTGCTCGGCTACTTGCTGACCTGGATGGCCGAGCGCAAGGCGCCGGTGTTCATCGTGGCCACCGCCAACCAGGTGCACGAGCTGCCGGCCGAGCTGCTGCGCAAGGGCCGCTTCGACGAGATCTTCTTCGTCGACCTGCCCTCGGCCGATGTGCGCGTGGAACTGCTGCGGCTGCACCTGGGACGGCGCCAGCTCAATGCCGACGACTTCGCGCTGCCGGCACTGGCCGCAGCGTCCAACGGGTTTTCCGGTGCGGAGATCGAGCAGGCGATCGTGGCCGGGCTGTATTCGGCGCATGCCGAAGGCCGGCCGCTGGATACCGAACTGCTGATGGGCGAGATCCGCACGACACGGCCGTTGTCGGTGCTGATGGCCGAGCAGGTGGCGGCATTGCGGGAGTGGGCGTCGGGGCGCACGGTGTCCGCGGACGACTGAGGGTTTCCTGCGAACGGCGCAGCCCCTCGTGGCTGCTGGTTGGCCGCAAGAATCAAAAGCCGCGCTTGGTCGGGCGGGGTGGATTCGCGGGGGACGCCGTGAATCCGTCCCTGGAGGCTTGGCCGCGGCATCCATGCCGCGGACACCCCCGCGAACCCMCCCCGCCCGACCTCTGACAGTTTCCGGGGGCGATCAGCCACGGAAAAGAAAAAAGAAGAGCAAAAACAAAAGCGGTTGGCTGGCCGCTTTTTGTAGCGCCGAGCCCACGCTCGGCTGCATTTCGATCAGATATCGATAATTCGACTCCGATGCAGATTCATCCACGCATGGCGTGGATCTACGTGTCGACCAAGGTCGACACCTACCAACAGCAGCGGGAATCTGTCGAAGGCGGGGCACTGTGGGTTTGCGGGGTGTGAGCGGCATGGATGCCGCGACCAAGCCCCCATGGATGGGTTTACGGCGGCCCCGCAAACCCACAGTGCCCCGCCATCCCGCAGGAAGCCCGTTGTTGCTTCGGCTGTTGCTGTTGCTTCGGCCGTTGCCTCTGCGGGTGCCGGGTGCAACCCGGCCGAACCCCCACCCTCAGGGCCAGGCTGGAGGTGCGGCCGCCCAGGCCTGCTGTACTTCGGCCAAGGTCGCGCGTTCGTCATCGCGCCATTGCGGCAACAGCTGCGCGTAATGACTGCTGTCGCGCCATTGCCCCGGCTCGGTCCGTACGGCGGCGGCATACCACTTCACCGCCTCCTGCTGCTGGCCGGCCCGCCACAGCGCCAACGCATAGCTCGGCGGTACCCAGCCCGGATTGCTGCGCAGGGTGCTGGCAGCGGCCTGCCACTGTTCCAGCGCGGCCAGCGCCTGGCCCTGCCGCAACAGGTCCCAGCCATAGTTCCAGCGTACGCTGCGGCCCAGCGCGCTCTGCACCGGCGCCTCGGCCAGTGCCTCGCGATAGAGCTTGTCGCCCAGTTCCGCGCGCCCCTGCGCGATGGCCACCGACGCCAGCTGCGCCGTGGCTTCCAGCCCCTTGCGGCCACGCTCGCGATGCTTCAGCAGCTGTGCCACCAGGTCTTCGCCTTCACCCTGCACCACCGTGATCGGCGCGGCAGCGGCGTCGCTGTCGAAATAGAACTCCTGCGGTGCCGGCAATGCCGGCGCGGCCCACACAGTGGCCGCTCCCGAAACCAGCAACACGCCGGCCAGGAACTGTCCTGCAACTGACATCCCAATTCCCCCAAGGTTGAAACACCAACCCTCCCTCTCTCTCCCCGATCCTAACCCCAGCACGGCCCCGGCGCGAGTGCCGGGGGCCCTGGCCCCCCACTGTTACAATTCGCGCCTTTCCCGCCGCGTGCACCTGCGCGGCCGGTGCCAGCCGATCCTGACAGGCCAGCCATGACCAGTACCGCGCAACTCACCTCGCCCGCTTCCGCCGACCTGCTCGACCGTGATTACACGCTCGACCACAAGTACACCCGCAACGAAGGGCGGATCTACCTGAGTGGCGTGCAGGCGCTGGTGCGGCTGCCGCTGATGCAGCGCCTGCGCGACGAGGCTGCGGGCATCGACAGCGCTGGCTTCATCAGCGGCTATCGCGGCAGCCCGCTGGGCGGCTTCGACCTGGAACTGTGGCGCGCGCGCAAGCACCTGGAAACGGCCAAGGTGAAGTTCACCCCGGGCCTCAACGAGGACCTGGGTGCCACCATGGTGTGGGGTACCCAGCAGACCAACCTGTTCCCCGGCGCCAACGTGCAGGGCGTGTTCGGCATGTGGTACGGCAAGGGCCCGGGCGTGGACCGCTGCGGCGACGTGTTCAAGCACGCCAATGCCGCCGGCACCTCGCGCCATGGTGGTGTGCTGGCACTGGCCGCCGATGACCACGCCTGCCGCAGCTCGACGCTGCCGCATGGCAGCGAGGACGAATTCGTCAGCGCGATGATGCCGGTGCTGAACCCGGCCGGCGTGCAGGACATCCTCGACATGGGCCTGCTCGGCTGGGCGATGAGCCGTTACACCGGGCGTTGGGTCGGCTTCAAGACGATCGCCGAGACGGTGGAATCGTCGGCCTCGGTCGAGGTTGATCCGCTGGCCCGGCGCATCGTGCTGCCGGAGGACTTCGACATGCCCGCCGGCGGCCTCAACATCCGCTGGCCCGATCCGCCGCTGGACCAGGAGATGCGCCTGCACCGCTATGCGGTGAAAGCCGCGCAGGCCTTCGCGCGTGCCAACGGCATCGACAAGGTGGTGATGGACGCGCCGCGTGCGCGGCTGGGCATCGTCACCACCGGCAAGAGCTACCTGGACGTGCTGCAGGCACTGGAATACCTGGGCCTGGACGAGCATGCCTGCGCCGACATCGGCATCCGCGTGTACAAGGTCGGCATGACCTGGCCGCTGGAACCGGAAGGCATCGCGCGCTTTGCGCAGGGCCTGGAAGACATCATCGTGGTGGAGGAGAAGCGTGCCTTCATCGAGCGCCAGATGAAGGAGCAGTTCTTCAACTGGCCGGCCAGCTGGGGCCAGCGCCCGTCCATCGTCGGCAAGTACGACGAGGCCGGCGAGTGGATCCTGCCGTCCACCGGCGAACTGACCCCGGCCACCATCGCCGGCGTGATCGGTCGCCGCATCCAGAAGTTCTTCAACAACGAATCCATCGAGCAGCGCCTGCAGTGGATGCAGGAGAAGGAAGCCGAGCTTGCGTTGCCGCGCGCCAGCTTCCCGCGCGTGCCGCACTACTGCTCCGGCTGCCCGCACAACACCTCCACCACCGTGCCGGACGGCTCGCGTGCGCTGGCCGGCATCGGTTGCCATTACATGGTGACCTGGATGGACCGCAGCACCGACACCTTCACCCACATGGGTGGCGAAGGCGTGACGTGGGCCGGGCAGGCCGCGTTCACCGATACCCAGCACGTGTTCCAGAATCTGGGCGACGGCACCTATTTCCATAGCGGTTCGCTGGCCATCCGCCAGGCGATCGCCGCCGGCGTCAACATCACCTACAAGATCCTCTACAACGACGCGGTGGCGATGACCGGCGGGCAGCCGGTGGACGGCCCGTTGAGCGTGCCGGACATCGCAAAGCAGATGCGGGCCGAGGGCATCCACACCATCATGGTGTTGTCGGACAACATCGCCAAGTGGACGCGCCAGCGCGAGCATTTCCCCAGCGACGTGGAATTCCACGACCGCAGCGAGCTGGATGCGGTGCAGAAGCGCCTGCGCGAAGTGAAGGGTGTTTCGATCCTGATCTACGAACAGACCTGCGCCACCGAGAAGCGCCGTCGCCGCAAGCGCGGCAAGCTGGAAGATCCGGCCAAGCGGGTGATGATCAACTCGCTGGTCTGCGAAGGCTGCGGCGACTGCGGCAAGAAGAGTTTCTGCGTGTCGGTGCTGCCGAAGGAGACCGAGTTCGGTCGCAAGCGCGACATCGACCAGTCCAATTGCAACAAGGACTATTCCTGCGTGAACGGGTTCTGCCCGAGCTTCGTCACCGTGCACGGTGGGCAACCGCGCAAGGGCAGCAAGCGCGATGCCTCCACGCTGCTGGACAACCTGCCGGCACCGGTGGTGCGCGGCACCCTGGAGCAACCCTGGAACATCCTGATCACCGGCGTTGGCGGTACCGGCGTGGTGACCATCGGCGCCCTGCTGGGCATGGCCGGTCACCTTGAAGGCAAGGGCGCCTCGGTGCTCGACCAGACCGGCCTGGCGCAGAAGGGTGGCGCAGTGACCACGCACATCCGCATCGCCCGCCGCCCGGACGACATCCATGCGGTGCGCATCGCCGCTGGTGAAGCCGATCTGGTGCTGGGCTGCGACATGGTGGTGGTCAACGACTACTGGGCACTGTCGAAGGTACGCGCCGGCCGTTCGCAGGTGGTGCTCAATACCTACGAAGCGATGCCGGGCACCTTCACCACCCGCCCGGACATGCAGTTCCCCGCCGCCGACATCATCGCCGGCGTGCGCGTGGCCCTGGGTGGCGAGGAGCCGCTGCTGCTGGACGCAACCCAGCTGGCCACCGCGTTGCTCGGTGATGCGATTGCCGCCAACCTGTTCATCCTCGGCTACGCCTGGCAGCAGGGCCTGGTGCCGCTGTCGTTCGAGTCGCTGATGCGTGCCATCGAACTCAACGGCGCGGCCGTGGCGATGAACCAGCAGGCCTTCGCGTGGGGCCGCCTGGCCGTGGTCGATCCGCAGGCCGTACAGCAGGCCGCCGGCCTGGTGCGCAACCGCCACACCGACACCGAGAACACGCCCGGGCCGCTGCATGCGCTGCCGCCGGGCGAATGGGAAGGCAACGAGTGGGGCGCCACCGCCGCACCGCGCAACACCGGTGACGAGCGCGAGCTGCGTGGACTGCCGACGCACGGTGGTGATGTCGCCTTCCTGCCGCTGGACGACGCGCGCCTGTCGCGCTCGCTGGACGAGATGATCGAGCGCCGCTCGGCCTTCCTGACCGACTACCAGGATGCGGCCTACGCCAACCGCTACCGCAGCCTGGTCGAGCGCGTACGCGCGGCCGAAGCCGAGCGCATCGGCGGTTCCACCGCGTTGACCGAAACCGTGGCCCGCTACCTGTTCAAGCTGATGGCGTACAAGGACGAGTACGAAGTGGCGCGCCTGTACACCAGCGGCGATTTCCAGCGCCGCCTGCAGCAGCAGTTCGAAGGCGATTACCAGCTGCGCTTCCATCTGGCACCGCCGCTGTTCGCCAAGAAGGACGAACAGGGCCGGTTGCAGAAGAAGGAATACGGCCCGTGGATGTTCAAGGCGTTCGGCCTGCTGGCGAAGCTGAAGTTCCTGCGTGGCGGTCGCCTGGATGTGTTTGGCCGCACCGAAGAGCGTCGCATGGAGCGCCAGCTGATCACCGATTACGAGGCGACCCTGCAGGTGTTGCTGGACGGGCTGGATGACGACCGCCTGGCGCTGGCGGTGGAGATCGCCAGCATTCCCGAGCACATCCGCGGCTTCGGTCACGTCAAGGAAGCGCACTTCGAGAAGGCCAAGGCGCGCGAAGCGGTGCTGCTGGCGCAGTGGCGCAACCCGAAGGCGCTGCATATCGTGCAGGTGGCGTAATAGCGGCAGGTGGTAGTGCCGGCCGCTGGCCGGCATCTGCCCTTCCCGGACAATGTGTTGCCGGCCAGCGGCTGGCGCTACCGGTGGTTCAGCCCAGCCGCCACAGCAGCAGGCGGTTGTTGGCCGGCATCGCCACGTCCCCCAAGCGGGTAAAGCCGTTGTCTGCGGCCAGCGCCTGCACCGCTTCGCTATCGCGGATGCCGCTGCGCGGATCACGCGCCTTCAGCCACGCATCGAACTGCGCATTGCTGTCGCTGGTGTAGCGACCGCCGTAGTTGAACGGGCCGTACACCGCCAGCAACGTGCCGTGGCGCAGCAGGGGCGGCAACGCGGCGAACAGCGCCTGCACGTGCTGCCAGCTCATGATGTGCAGCGTGTTGGCACTGAATGCGGCGTCGAACATGCTGCCTTCCGGCAAGCTCAGGCCGGGCGCTGGCGGCAGTTCCACCTGCAGCACCACCGGCGGCAGCAGGTTCAGCAGCGCCGCCTCCGCGCGCCAGGACTCGATGCCGGGCAGATGATCCGGATGGTCGCTGGGCTGCCAGCGTAGCCATGGCCAGCGCTCGGCGAAGAAAGCGGCATGCTGGCCGGTGCCGCTACCGATCTCCAGCACCCGGTGGCGATCTCCCATCCACGGGTCGAGCGCAGCGGCGATCGGTTCGCGGTTGCGTTCGCAGGCTTCTGAATACGGCTTGCTCGACATCGAGACGGCGTCCAGGCGGGGTCGGCCTCATTGTGCACGAGGGGGGTATTGCTCGGCAGGGCTGCGCCCTGCACCTGCAGAGGCCGCGGCAACTGCCAGAGCAACAGCAGAAGCTGGCTTCCTGTGGGATGGCGGGTTGGGTCCGGTGGCGGGGGACGCCGTAAACCCATCCTTGGGGGCTTGGCCGCGGCATCCATGCCGCGGACACCCCCGCCACCGGACCCCTCCCGCCTTCGACAGTTTTCCGCGATCTGCTGGAACGGCTCTTGGGGTCAGATCCGTTTTCCTGCGGAAAACAGATCTGACCCCAGATTTATTTCGATACCTGACAGATGTGTCGACCAAGGTCGACACCTACCAACAGCCGCGGAGATCTGTCAGAGGTGGGGCGGTGTGGGGTGTCAGCCGCATGGATGCGGCTGCCAAGCCTCCAGGGACGGATTCACGGCGTCCCCGCACTCCGACACCGCCCCGCCCACCCACGGAATGCCCGCTTTTGACGTTGACGTTGCTGCTGAGGTTGCCGGCCAGCGGCCGGCACTACAGCAGGTGCAGGGCTGCAAGCCCTGCCGAAACCCTCCCCGACCATGACTGCAGTCACTTGCCCGAATGTCCGCCGCTGGCGAAAGTCGAGGAGTTGACGTGATCGGATCGGTCCTTTGCCGGCCGCACGGAAGTGAGAGAGAGACGCAGTGCAACGACGTGAGTTCCTGGCATTTTCCGGTCTGGGCCTGGCGGGCCTGGTCCTGCCGCATTCGCGGCTGATCGCCGCCGAGCAGTTGCTGGCCCCGGTCGACCCGGCCAAGCGCCGGCGCCTGGCCGAGGTCGCCCTCGCCGCCGCGCGTTCGGCCAAGGCCAGCTACTGCGACGTGCGCATCGGCCGCTACCTCAACCAGTCGGTGATCACCCGCGAGCACCAGGTCGGCAACGTGACCAACCGCGAATCATCCGGTGTGGGCGTGCGGGTGATCGTCAACGGTGCCTGGGGTTTCGCCGCTACCCACCAGCAGACCGAAGCGGCGGTGCGCACCGCCGTCGAACAGGCCACCGCCATCGCCCGCGCCAATGCCAGCATCCAGACCCGCCCGGTGCAGCTGGCGCCCACCCCGCCGGTCGGCGAGGTGCGTTGGCAGACGCCCATCCGCCGCAATGCGATGGAAGTGCCCATCCAGGACAAGGTCGAGCTGCTGCTGGCGCTCAATGCGGCCGCACTGAATGCGGGTGCCGACTTCATCAATTCCACCCTGTTCCTGGTCAACGAGCAGAAGTACTTCGCTTCCAGCGACGGTTCGTTCATCGACCAGGACATCCACCGTATCTGGCTGCCGTTCACCGCCACCGCCATCGACAAGGCCAGCGGCAAGTTCCGCACCCGCGCCGGCCTGTCTTCGCCGATGGGCATGGGCTACGAGTTCCTTGATGGCGATGCACGCGGCAAGGTGCAGCTGCCCGGTGGCATCACTGCGTACCGCGATTCCTATGACCCGGTCGAGGACGCCATCGCCGCCGCCCGCCAGGCGCGCGAGAAGCTGAAGGCGCCCTCGGTGAAGCCCGGCAAGTACGACCTGGTGCTGGATCCGTCCAACCTGTTCCTCACCATCCACGAGAATGTCGGCCACCCGCTGGAACTGGACCGCGTGCTCGGCTACGAGGCCAACTACGCCGGCACCAGCTTCGCCACCCTGGACAAGCGCGATGCCGGTTTCCGCTGGGGCAGCGACATCGTCACCTTCTTCGCCGACAAGACCCAGCCGGGCAGCCTCGGCGCGGTCGGCTACGACGACGAAGGGGTGAAGACCCAGCGCTGGGACCTGGTGCGCGACGGCATCCTGGTCGACTACCAGGCCACCCGCGATGAGGCGCACATCCTCGGCCGCGACGCCTCGCATGGCTGCAGCTATGCCGACTCGTGGTCCAGCGTGCAGTTCCAGCGCATGGCCAATGTCTCGCTGGCGCCGGGCAGGACGCCGCTCAGCGTGGAGGACATGATCAAGGACGTGGAGAACGGCATCTACATCCACGGCCGCGGCTCGTACTCCATCGATCAGCAGCGCTACAACGCGCAGTTCGGCGGCCAGCTGTACTACCAGATCAGGAACGGAAAGATCACCGGCATGGTCGAGGATGCGGCCTACCAGATCCGCACGCCGGAGTTCTGGAACGCCTGCAGCGCCATCTGCGATGAACGCGACTTCCGCCTTGGCGGTTCGTTCTTCGACGGCAAGGGCCAGCCCGGCCAGGTGTCGGCGGTCTCGCACGGTTCGTCCACCACCCGTTTCAACGGCATCAACATCATCAACACCGCGCGCAGTCTCGGCGCTTGAGCCACCCGTCCTTCATGGAGAGCAGCCTTGCACAGACGTGACTTCCTGGCCCTGACCGGGCTTACCGCTGGCGGCCTGATCGTGCCGTCGTTCTTCGGCAAGGCGATCGCCGCCGAGCAACTGCAGTCCAGCCTCGACCCTGCGCTGAAGAAGCGCCTGGCCGACGCCGCCCTGCAGGCTGCGCGCAGCGCCGGCGCCACCTACTGCGACGTGCGCATCGGCCGCTACCTGCGGCAGTTCGTGATCACCCGCGAGGACAAGGTGCAGAACGTGGTCAACACCGAGTCCACCGGTGTGGGCATCCGCGTGATCGTCAACGGCGCCTGGGGCTTTGCCGCCACCAATGCGCTCAGCACCGCCGACGTGGCCCGTGCCGCGCAGCAGGCGGCGGCGATCGCCAAGGCCAACGCGGGCGTGCAGACCGCGCCGGTGCAGCTGGCCAAGGCGCCGGGCGTGGGCGAGGTCAGCTGGAAGACGCCGATCCGCAAGAATGCGATGGAGGTGCCGATCAAGGAGAAGGTCGACCTGCTGCTGGACGTCAACGCCGCGGCGATGGGCGCCGGCGCCAGCTTCGTCAACTCGATGCTGTTCCTGGTGAACGAGCAGAAGTACTTCGCCTCCACCGACGGTTCCTACATCGACCAGGACGTGCACCGCATCTGGGCACCGATGACGATCACCGCCATCGACAAGGCCAGCGGCAAGTTCCGCACCCGCGAAGGCCTGTCCGCACCGATGGGCCTGGGCTACGAGTACCTCGATGGCGCAGCTGCCGGCAAGGTGCTCACGCCCAATGGCGTGGTCAACTACGGCTCGTCCTACGACATGAAGGAAGATGCCATCGCGGCGGCCAAGCAGGCGCAGGAGAAGCTGAAGGCGCCGTCGGTGAAGCCCGGCAAGTACGACCTGATCCTGGATCCGTCGCACACCTGGCTGACCATCCACGAGTCGATCGGCCACCCGCTGGAACTGGACCGCGTGCTCGGCTACGAAGCCAACTACGCCGGCACCAGCTTCGCCACCCTGGACAAGCGCGAGCAGCATTTCCAGTACGGCAGCGAGCGCGTGAACATCTTTGCCGACAAGACCCAGCCGGGCAGCCTCGGCGCGGTCGCGTACGACGATGAAGGCGTGAAGTGCAAGCGCTGGGACCTGATCAGCAACGGCAAGCTGGTCGACTACCAGACCATCCGCGACCAGGCCCACATCCTCGGCAAGACCGAATCCGATGGCTGCTGCTATGCCGACTCGTGGTCCAGCGTGCAGTTCCAGCGCATGGCCAACGTGTCGATGGCGCCGGGCAAGTCGCCGCTGAGCGTGTCGGACATGATCAAGGACGTGGAGAACGGCATCTACATCATCGGGGATGGTTCGTTCTCGATCGACCAGCAGCGCTACAACGCGCAGTTCGGCGGCCAGCTGTTCTACGAGATCAAGAACGGAAAGATCACCCGCATGCTCGAAGACGTGGCCTACCAGATCCGTACACCGGAATTCTGGAATGCCTGCAGCGCCGTGGCCGATGAACGCGACTACCGCCTGGGCGGTTCGTTCTTCGATGGCAAGGGCCAGCCCGGCCAGGTCTCGGCGGTCTCGCACGGTTCCTCGACCGCGCGCTTCAACGGCATCAACGTCATCAACACCGCACGCAGCCTCGGCTGACCGGTCAGGAGCCCTTACACATGAGTATCTTCACCGAAGCCCAGGCCAAGGCCATCCTCGACAAGGTCATCGCCCTGTCCAAGGCCGATGAGTGCACGGCCGTACTGGCCGGTTCCATCAACGGCAACATCCGGTTCGCCCTGAACAACGTGTCCACCAGTGGCATCGTCGACAACACCGAGCTGGCCGTCACCGTGGCCTTCGGCAAGCGCGTGGGCACTGCCTCGATCAACGAGTTCGACGACGCCGCGCTGCAGCGCGTGGTGCGCCGCGCCGAAGACCTGGCCCGCCTGGCCCCGGAAAACCCGGAGTTCATGCCGGCCATCGGCAAGCAGACCTACCGCCCCAGCCCGACCTTCAGCGAATCCACCGCCGCCATTGATCCGGCCTTCCGCGCCAAGGTTGCCGCCGATTCGATCGCGCCGTGCCGTGGCAACGGGCTGATCGCTGCAGGCTTCCTCGAAGACGGCCAAGGCTTCTACGCCACGGCCAACAGCAACGGCAACTTCGGCTACCAGCGCAGCACCAACTTCGACTACACCTGCACCGTGCGCACCGAGGATGGCCGTGGCTCGGGCTGGGTGGGTCGCAACCTGAAGGATGCGGCCGACTTCAAGGCCGACCAGGACATCCGCATCGCGATGCGCAAGGCGACCGAGTCGCAGGAAGCCAAGGCACTGGAGCCCGGCAAGTACACGGTGATCCTGGAGCCGGCGGCGGCTGCGGGCCTGATCAGCTTCATGATGAACTTCTTCAGCGCGCGCTCGGCCGATGAAGGGCGCAGCTTCCTGTCGAAGAAGGGCGGTGGCAACAAGCTGGGCGAGCAGGTCTACGATCCGCGCGTGAACATGCATGCCGACCCGTGGCACGCCGAGGCGCCGGTGCTGCCGTGGGATGGCGAAGGCATGCCGCGCGAGCGCATCGCCATCATCGAGAACGGCAAGATCGCCAACCTCGACTATTCGCGCTTCTGGGCGCAGAAGCAGGGCAAGACCGCCAAGGCCACGCCCGGCAACCTGCTGATGAGCGGTGGCGACAAGAGCACCGCCGATCTCGTGCGCGGCACCCAGAAGGGCATCCTGGTCACCCGTACCTGGTACATCCGCATGGTCGATCCGCAGACCGTGCTGCTGACCGGCCTGACCCGCGATGGCACCTTCTACATCGAGAACGGGCAGATCAAGTACCCGGTGAAGAACTTCCGCTTCAACGAATCGCCGGTGATCATGCTCAACAACATCGAAGAGCTGGGCAAGCCGGTGCGCGTGGCCGGTGACGAATCCAACTTCGTGATGATGATTCCGCCGATGAAGCTGCGCGATTTCACCTTTACCTCGTTGTCCGACGCGGTCTGATGGATCGGCGGGCCTGCCTGCGCTGGTTGGTTGCTGCCGCTTCGGCGGCGGCGCTGCCGGCATGGGCGCAGGCAGGCCCGCGCAGTTCGCGCTACGACTTCTGGTTCACCCGCCTGCAGTACGACTCCGGTGACTGGGACGTGGACGCGCGCATGCCGTCCAACCTGATCACCTCGCTGATCGACTACACCTCCCTGCGGGTGGACCCGCAGGAACGCGTGGTGGCGTTGGCCGACCCGCGCATGCTGGAAGCGCCTTTCTGCTACCTGGCCGGGCACACCCTGGTCGAGTTCAACGCCGCCGAACGGCAGAACTTCGTGCGCTACGTGCGCAATGGTGGCTTTGTTTTCGTCGACGACTGCAACCACGACATCGACGGCCTGTTCGCCACCTCGTTCGAAGCGCAGATGGGCCGGCTGTTCGGGCCGAAGGCGCTGCAGAAACTGCCCAACAGCCACGCGCTGTACCGCAGCTTCTTCCGCTTCCCCGACGGCCCGCCCGCGACCAGCTTCGAGCTCAACGGCTGGGGCGATGACCTGGTGCACGACTACCTGAAAGGCATCGAGGTCGATGGCCGGCTGGGTCTGCTCTACAGCAACAAGGACTACGGCTGCGAGTGGGACTACGACTGGCGCAACAAGCGTTTCCTGGCCGAAGACAACACCCGCTTCGGCGTCAACATCGTGATGTACGCATTGAACAATTGAACGGACCACGCCCATGACCTCCCCCGACCTCGATTCCCTGCTGCCGCGCCTGCACGCGCTGCGCAGCGCCCTGGCCCACGCCGTGGTCGGCCAGCACACCGTGGTCGAGCAGCTGCTGATCGGCCTGCTGGCCGGCGGCCACTGCCTGCTGGAAGGCGCGCCGGGGCTGGGCAAGACCCTGCTGGTGCGCTCGCTGGGGCAGGCACTGGAACTGCAGTTCAGGCGCGTGCAGTTCACCCCGGACCTGATGCCCAGCGACATCCTGGGCACCGAACTGCTGGAAGAAGACCACGGCACCGGTCATCGCCATTTCCGCTTCCAGCAGGGCCCGATCTTCACCAACCTGCTGCTGGCCGACGAGCTCAACCGCACCCCGCCCAAGACCCAGGCGGCGCTGCTGGAAGCGATGCAGGAGCGTACGGTCAGCTACGCCGGCACGACCTACACGTTGCCGGCGCCGTTCTTCGTGCTGGCCACGCAGAATCCGATCGAACAGGCCGGTACCTACCCCTTGCCCGAAGCACAGCTGGACCGCTTCCTGCTGCATGTGCTGGTCGATTACCCCAGCGAGGAAGAAGAGCGGCAGATCCTCGAACAGACCACCGGCGGTGCCACGGAAAGCGTGCCGAAGGTGATGGATGCCGAAGCGGTGATCTCGCTGCAGGCGGCGGTGCGCCAGGTGCATGTCAGCCCCGACGTGCTGGCCTGGATCACCCGCCTGGTCCGCGCCAGCCGTCCCGGCGAGGGCGCACCGGCGGCGATCAACCAGTGGGTGAAATGGGGCGCAGGTCCGCGTGCCGGGCAGTCGCTGGTGCTGGCCGCCAAGGCGCGCGCACTGCTGCAGGGACGCTTCGCCGCCACCCGAGAGGATGTGCAGGCACTGGCCGCACCGGTGATGCGTCATCGCCTGCTGCTGTCCTTCGCGGCCGAAGCCGAGCAGAAGCGCGCCGACGATGTGGTCGCCGCACTGTTGCAGGCCGTTCCCTTCCCGGGTTGATGCACTGGTGACCGCAGGCACGCCGCTGCTGCTGCCACCCGACCTGCGTGCGCGACTGCGTGCGCTGCGGCTGTGGCCACGCCTGGCCAGCGGCGCAAGCGGCATCGGCCAACATGCCAGCCGCAGCCGCGGCGCCGGCCTGGAGTTCGCCCAGTACCGCGCCTACGAGCCCGGTGACGAACTGCGCCAGATCGACTGGAAGCTGTATGCGCGCTCGGACCGCTTCTTCGTGCGCGAATCCGAGCGCGAAAGCCCGATCACCGTCTGGCTGCTGCTCGATGCCACGGCCTCGGCTGGCCAGTCCGACCGTACAGCGCCCGGACGCAGCCGCCTGGATCACATGCGGCAGCTGGCTGCCTGCGTGGTCGAGCTGGCGCTGCAGCAGGGTGATCGCTTCGGCCTGCTGGCGATCAACGGCGAAGGCCTGCAGCTGGTGCCGGCCGCGCATGGCGCGCGCCAGCGCGACCGCGTGCATCTGCAGCTGCATGCCCTGCAGGCGCGCGGCGCATGGCCGGCCGCAGAGCGGCTGCGACCGCTGTGGGAGCGCGTGCGCCCCGGCGATCTGCTGCTGGCCATCGGCGATGGCTTCGACGACGCGGGCATCGTGCTGCTGGAGCAGTTGGCCAGCGCCCGCCGCGAGGTGATGCTGCTGCAGGTGCTGACGGCCGACGAGCGCGATTTCCCCTTCGACGCAGGCCATCGTTTCCGCGATCCGGAAACGGGCGATGAACTTCTCGGCGATGGCGCTGCGATCCGCGCCGACTACCTGCAGCGCTTCACCCAGGCGCGCGCCGCGCTGCAGTCGCGCCTGCAGGCCAGTGGCATCGCCTGCGCGACCGGTTGGCTGGATCAGCCGCTGGACCAGCCGCTGCAGGCGCTGTTCGGCCGCAGGGGCGGCGCATGAGCCTGCTGTTCCCGCTGGGCCTGGCCGCGCTGGCCGCATGGCTGCTGCCACTGCTGATCCACCTCGCCCGCCGTCATCCCTACACGCCGCTGGATTTCGCTGCGCTGCGCTGGCTGCGCGCCCAGGTGCGACCGCGCCAGCGCATCCGCTTCGATGATTGGCCGCTGTTGCTGGTGCGCCTGCTGTTGCTGGCCGCACTGGCCCTGCTGCTGGCGCGCCCGGCGCTGACCGGTCCTGCGCCCGTGCCGGCAGCGTGGACGGTGGTGGCACCGGGCCTGGACGCGACCGCGCTGCGCGGCAGCACCGATGCGCGCAACTGGCATTGGCTGGCGCCGGGCTTTCCCACCATCGACCAGCCCGCGCCGGCAGACACTGCTGCCCTGCCCAGCCTGCTGCGCGAGCTGGACGCGCAGTTGCCGGCCGGCACCGCGCTGACCGTACACGTACCCGACCCCTTGCCCGGCCTTGACGGTGCCCGCCTGCAGCTGTCGCGCGAGGTGCAGTGGCAGCCACACGCGCTGGCCATCACCGCGCCGCCACACGCTTCCCCGGCACCACGCCTGCGTACGCGCAGCGATGCACCGGCCGCTGCGCTGCAATGGCTGGGCGCGTTGCAGCACGCGTGGGGCACGCAACCATTGGCGGCCCCCCTGGCCGACGACGCCTTGCCTGCCCGCGGCGAGATCGGCGTATGGACCGCCACCGATGCGCTGCCTGGCACCTGGCAGCGCTGGCTGCGGCAGGGCGGCACGGTGCTGACCGCTGCGAAACCGCCAGCGGGTGCACCCGTACTGCTGCGCGATGCAGACAATGCACCGCTGCTGTGGCAGCAGCGCATCGGCCAGGGCCGCCTGCTGCATCTGCCCGGCGAATGGAACGTGGCCCGCAACAGTGCACTGCGCGATGACGGCCTGCCGCGCGACCTGCTGCAGGCCCTGCAACCGCCATCAACGCCGCGGCTGGGAGATGCGCAGGACCAGGCACCACGCCAGGCGCCCCTGCCTGCCGCAACGCCGCCCGTGCGCGAACCCACCGCCTGGCTGCTGCTGGTGATCGTGCTGCTGTTCGCGCTTGAGCGCTGGATGGCGAGCAGCGCGCGACGCAGGGCTGCACCATGAAGGCGCTGCAACAGGCATGGCAGCGCGCACGTCGGCGCCGCGCGGCGATCACCCTGCTGCTGGGCCTGCCGTGGGCGCTGGCGTCAGCGGCACTCGCGCTGCGCGTGTCCGGTTTCGATATCGCCTGCGTCGTGGCAACCGTGGCCCTGCTGATCATTGCGGCCGCAGCGACGATGCGCGCCCGGCAGCTGGACCGACGCTGGTTGCAGCGCAGGCTCGATGCCAGTGGCGCCAGCGAAGACAGCGCCGATCTGCTGTTTGCCGATGGCGCTGCGCTCAACCCACTGCAGCAGCGCCAGCGCACGCACGTGCTGGCTGCGCTTGAACACAACCTCCCCGAGCTGCGACCACGCTGGCCACGCAGGGCAGTGGCGCTGTGCTGGATTGGCGGCATCGCCGTCGCTGTGCTGGCACTGGGCTGGCCGCGCAGCGGCGCACCGCGCCCAACGGCGCCTGCCTCGCCGCAAAGCAGCGCCAAGGCCGGTCCATTGCGCCTGCAGTCCACTCGACTGCGCATCGACGCACCGGCCTACACCGGCCAACCCACGCGTACGCAGAACGCACTCGACGCCAAGGTCGCCGCCGACAGTCGCCTGTCCTGGTCACTGCGCTTCGACCGTGCACCCAGCAACGCCTGGCTGCAGTTCCACGACGGTCGACGCCTTCCGTTGCGCGAGCGCAATGGTGAATGGCAGGCGCAGGACGTAGCGCGTACCCCGGTGCTGTATCGCGTGGTCAGCGAACCGGCGCTGGCCGACACCCGCCTGCATCGGCTCGACGTGGTCGCCGACCGTGCGCCGACGGTGCGCGTGATCGAGCCTGGCACCAGCCTGGTGCTGGGCACCCCCGGGCAACGGCAGTGGACGCTGCGCTTCGAGGCCAGCGACGATCATGGCGTCTCCGCGCAGGCGACGCTGTCGATCACCATCACTCAGGGCAGCGGCGAGAACATCACCTTCGTACGCCGCAGCGTGACGCTCAGCGGCAGTGGCGAGGCGAAGGCACGGCGCTTTGCCCATACCCTTGATCTGGCCGCGCTGGGCGCACAGCCCGGCAACGATGTGATCGCCCAACTGGAAGTGCGCGACAACCACGCGCCGGCAGCACAGGTCGGCCGCAGCAGCAGCGTGATCCTGCGCCTGCCCAGCGCCGAGGCCGTGCTCGGTGCCGAACTGGAAGGCCGCATCAAGAAGACCCTGCCCGCGTACTTCCGCAGCCAGCGGCAGATCATCATCGACGCCGAGGCGTTGATCCGCGAACGCCGGAGCGTAGCCGCCGATACCTTCGTCAAGCGCAGCGATGCGATCGGCGTCGACCAGCGCATCCTGCGCCTGCGCTACGGCCAGTTCCTGGGCGAAGAAAGCGAGGGCGCACCGAAGCCACCGCCGACCAGCGACCTGCCCACCAGCGATACGCCGGCGGCAGACGCACACGATGACGATCATGAGCAAGGTCACGGCGCCGAGGCCGGCGCACACGACGAGCACGGCCACGACCACGGTGGCGCAGCCAGCGGCAATGACACGCCACCGGTGTTCGGCAGCGCCACCGACGTGCTGTCCGAGTACGGGCATACCCACGACCACGCCGAGGCGGCGACGCTGCTTGACCCGCAGACACGCGCCACCTTGAAGGCCGCGCTGGACCAGATGTGGTCGGCCGAAGGCGAGCTGCGCCAGGGCCGCCCCGAGCAGGCCCTGCCGTTTGCCTACAAGGCGCTGGCGTTCATCAAGCAGGTGCAGCAGGCCGAGCGCATCTATCTGGCGCGCGTCGGCCCGGAGCTGCCGCCGATCGACGAGAGCCGGCGCCTGAGCGGCGACCGTGCCGGGCTGGCCAGCGGCGACCTGCCGCTGACCGCGCGCACGCCGCCCGATCCGGCCGTCGTCGAGGCCTGGCAGCGATTGGGCGACGAGGACGGCACGCCCGATCTGGACATGCTGGCCACCTGGCAGCAGCGCAACAACGCGTTCCTGCCCGATGCACTGGACCTGGCCGCCGCCATCGAACAACTACGCATCGACCCCGGCTGCACCGAGTGCCGGCAGCGCCTGCGCGCGCAGCTGTGGCGCGCACTGCAGCGGCCACTGCCGCAGGTGATGCGACGCCGTGCGGCCGATGCCATGGGGCAGCGCTACCTCGACGCTCTGGAAGCACAGCCATGAGCACATCGCCATTGAACGTGTGGGTCGCAGTGGCGCTGGCGCTGATCGTGCTCGTCGCCAGTGCACGCCAGCTGCGTTCGCCCACGCAGAGGCGCGGCCGTCTTATCGCCGTGCTCACGCTGCAGGCGGCCGCCGCTGCGCTGCTGTACGTCTGCCTGCTGCCGCCCTCACAGCGCGCTTCCCTGGCCGGCCTGGTGGTGATCGGCGCCGGGGCCGACAGGACCGGTGCACTGCCCACCGGCAGCACCCGGGTGCTGCTGCCGGAAGCAACCGATATGGCCGGTGCAGCGCGCGTGCCGGACCTGGCCACCGCACTGCGCCGCTATCCGTCCTCCACAGTGACACTGATCGGTGCCGGCCTGGCCGCGCGTGACCGCGATGCCGCACTGCCCGCTGACACGCGCTGGCAGGCACCCCCTGCAGCCAACGGCTGGATCGCCCTGCAGCCGCCCGTGGACACCGCTCCCGGTGCGCGCTTCGACGTACACGCACAGGCACGCGGCGTAGACCGAGCGCAGGCCGAACTGCTGGACCCGGCCGGTGCGGTGGTCGATCGTGCAACGCTGGCAGAGGATGGCCGTGTACAGCTCAGCGGCATCGCCCGCGCCGAGGGCCGCAGCGTGTTCCAGCTGCGCCTGCTGGATGCGCAGGGCCATGTGGCCGACAGCGTGCCGGTGCCGCAGCAGACACTGGCCGCCGCTCCGCTGCGCGTGCTGGTGCGCTCGGCTGCCCCCGGCGCCGAACTGAAGTACCTGCGGCGCTGGGCCACCGATGCCGGCATCCGCGTACAGGTGCAGGCCGAGACCGGCGCAGGCCTCAGCCTGGGCGACGGCAACGTGGCGTTGGACGCCTCCACGCTGGCGCGCAGCGATCTGCTGCTGCTCGACGAACGCAGCCTGGCCGCGCTCGGTGCTGCTCAGCTGGCGGCCGTGCGCCAGGCCCTGCGCGATGGCCTGGGCCTGCTGGTGCGCAGTACCGGCGCGCCATCAGCCAGCGCACGGCAACGCCTGCGCGATCTCGGCCTGCCCGTGCAGGGCGATGCCGGCAGCCAGGTTGCGGCAATGCCCGGCGAGGGTGACGCAACGATGCTGCAGGCACGTCGCGGGCCGCTTGCCGCCGGCACTCTGCCCACCGCTGATGGCGAAGACGCCGACCGCGCGTCGCACGCCGCGGCGCTGCAGGCGCTGGAGTACCTGGCGCTGCAGGCAGCCGACAGCCGCCCCCTGCTGCAGGATCGCGACAGCAAGCCCATCGGTGGGTGGCGCGCCGTTGGCAAGGGACGCATCGGGCTGCTGCCGATCACTGACAGCTGGCGCTGGGTACTGGCCGGTCGCGAGGATCGCCACGGTGAGTTGTGGAGCACGGTGTTCACCTCCCTCGCTCGCGCGCAGCCCGGTACCGAAGGACCGTGGTCGCCACAGGCACTGGCCTGGGCCGGCGAGCGGCAGTCACTGTGCGGCGTGCAGGCACCGCTGCGGGCCTTCGACGGACGCGGCGATGGCGTGCCGCTGATCGTCGACAGCACCACCAGCACAGCACGATGCGCGGGCTGGTGGCCGCGCCAGGCCGGTTGGCAGCGCCTGCAGCACGGCGACCGCACGCAGTGGCGCTACGTGTTCGATCCGAAGCAGGCCCCTGCCCTGCACCGGCAGGCGATGATGGATGCCACCGCGCAGCGGCTGGCCACTGCGGCGCCGGCAACCGCGCAGGCGAGCCAGCGTGTACCAGGGCCGCGCTGGCCGTGGTGGTTGGCGTTCGTACTGTGCGCATCGCTGCTGTGGTGGCTGGAGCGCCGACGCTGATCCCGGGGTCGGATCCCTTTCGCCTGCGAAAGGGCTCTGACCCCACCGATTGAGTCGCGAACACCATCCACGCATGGCGTGGATCTACTGATGCCGTGCAGGGTAGATGCCCGCCTTGGTTGGCGCCGGGCCGTCCGCGCGTTTCATCCACGCAAGGCGTGGCTCTACTTGCGCCGATACACACCGTTGAAGCGCACGTTCATGCCGCCGCACTCGCTGTTGTCGGCCACGATCAGCACATCGCCCAGCAGCTGCGCGTGCACCGTGCAGGTGTCCTCCACGAAGTCGACCTGGGCACCACGCGGTACTGCCTGTGCGCTTACCGCGCCGATGTTCGGGCCGCCCGGGCGTTCTGCCGGTGTCGGGTTGGCCGAGGGCCAGTAGGCATCGCCTTCCACGTGCAGCTGGCCGTCACGCACGCGGATGCGCAGGCCGTTGTCACTGTCCTTCCAGTCTCCGGACCAGGCCTGCAGCGTCGGCGCGGGTACCGGCAACGCCTGCAGCTTGCTGCGATCCACCCAGCCTGCGCTGCCACCCACCTTGTTCGGGAAGAACGCGCAGCGGTAGCGACCAAGATCACGCCCGGTCACCACCGTGTCACCACTCACCACGTAGCTGCGCTGGCTGCAGGCGGGTTCGCCCTTGGCCGGGCAGCCGTCCATGTCGCCCAGCAGGTACAGGCGCGGCGTGCCCACCACCTTGGCCAGGGCAAAGCCCGATTGTTCCGAAGGGAACGCGCCATTGCGGCACGAACCGCCATCGGTCAGGTCGCTGGCGAACGCGGCAAGCGGGCTCAGCGTTGCAAGCAGGAACAGGGTACGCAGCAGCATCCAGGCAGCCTCGAAGGGAAGGCCCGCAGGATAACGCCTACTTCTCCGGCGGTGCGCCGCAACCATCCTGCTGGGCGCAGAACTGCAGCGCGCGCCGTTGCTGCTCGGCGCTCAGTTCCGGTGGCGGCCGGGCGATGGCCGACTGGATCTGGTCCGGGCCGCCAGTGATCTTGTTCAGGCCCTTGGCCGCAGCCATCACGCCCTTGACCACGCCCATCATGATGTAACCGCCGCCCATGCTGACCTGCTCGGGCGAGGGCGGCTCACTCCAGTCGCGGCTGAAGCGGTTGTTCTCCGCGCGCATCGGGTTCTTGAAGCGGTACAGGTCCAGCGGCTGGTCGTCTTCGGGCTTGAGCGCGCGCACTTCGCCCAGCGTGGTGACGGTGTCCTGCGGCAGGGTGCTGGAAACCGGCGTGGTTGCCACCGGTGCGTCTGCGGCGGCTGCAGGGGCAGGATCGGGCACTGCCACCGGCGCCTGCTGCGCCTGCGCGATGCCGGCCAGCAGCAGGCTGGCCAGAAGTGCTCCCTGCGTTGCGCGTTTTGCCACAGCCATCCGCCCTTGCCTGTTGCGTCCAAGTGTCGAGGATACGGATGCGGGCTTCAGATTTCGTTGGAAGCGCCGCCGGCGTTCAGCTTGTGCCCGTCCTCACGGTTCCGCGCAGCCGCCACGCACCTTGCAATGATTTGCATTGCGCACGCCGAAGCATGCCATGAGCCTGCAGGCCCCTCTGAGCACCTGCACGCCGATGAGCCTGCCACCGCCCCGCTGCTGCGATCACTCACGCCTGCTGGGATGCTGCTGATGTCGCCCGCTGCGACCCTCCTCCTGCTTGCGGTGCTGCTGGCGATGCTGGTGGCCTGCTACCTGCAGTGGGCGTCGGATGCACGCGATGCCCTGCACCTGCTGCGGCGCAATCCCCCCTCACGTCCGCTCACCGAAGATGAAGATGCTGCACTTGCCACGCTGCGTGCGCTCAGCGGGCGGACGCACGACACACAGGTGCGCGTGCTGTCGGGGGCTTTCAGCGGGCCGTCTGGCTTCGGCAACCGCCCCTTCCATTCGGCCTGGCTCGGTGACGTTGCCGTGCTGCTGCCATTCGATGCCTGGCAGCATGTTGCCGTAGACAATCACGCAGAGGTCGTCCTGGCTGGCGACGCCGCTCTGGTAGTCCGCTTGAATGGATTCCACATTGTCGGTGCCCGGCACCGGGTGGCTGCCGAGGAAGCCGAGCATGCGGCCGCCTTTGAGGGACCACTGCAACGCAAACGGCGCATCGTGCGGCCAATTGCTGCGTGCGCGGTCCACGGACAGCGGCTGGAGACGGCGGCCGAAGTGGCGATGCGCCGGGGTGATGGCGTTCGCTGGCCGGGCATTGTCATCGCGCTGCTTGCGCTGGCGGCGCTGCCCGCGCTGCAGATCGACGTCGCGCTGTGGTGGCGGCTGTTGCTGGGTCTTCCGCTGTGCGCCGTGGCCGGCACCGCCGTGTGGATGGCATGGCCACGCCAGCGTGGCCCAGGTGCGCCGCAACCGGTTCTGCAGCTCAGCGGCAGGCTCAACAAGCTCATGCTGCACCCACACCATCCGCCCTGCTGGCTACTGGGCAGCGACCACCGCGTGCAGCTGCCTGCGGAGTGGCTGGCGTCCAAGCGTTTCCGTAGTGGGCAGCACCTCACACTGGATATCCGCCAATGCGATGGCATGGTCCTGGGCGCGGGCCGGGAGTGGTCCCTGGCCGAGGACCGTGTCCGGTTTTCCTCCGCTGGGGCGACGTGGAGCCTGGCATGGCTGGGGTTGATGCTGTGCGTACTGCTGTTCGGCGGAATGTTCGTCGAACTGCCGGCGGGCATCTCCCGGCAGCACACCCGTGATGCGCTCAGGCTGATGCATGGAGTGTGGTGGCCGCTCACCGCCGCCACCGGGCTGTGGCATCTGGTGCAGGCCATCCATCGGTGGCGCCGGCACCTGCGGTGCCACGCACGGCGCAGCGCGGCACTGGCTGCACGCATGCCACCAACGCGCTGAATGGTTCACGCCGCCCGCTGCGGATGTCTCACATCGTGAGACCCATTTGTGGTGCCATGTGATCCCCTGAAAATCCACTTCCCATGGCCTACGAACTCGCCAAGCGCACCGCCGATGCGGAGCAGCAGCTCGCCACCCGTGATGGCCTGCCCGCACGCGATGGCGCACTGCTCAGTGCACGCCTGCAGCGCCGCTACCAGGATCGCATCACCGGCAGCTTCGCCATTCCCGGCCGCGAAGGCCGCTATGCGCCGATTCCCGATTCCGTGCCACCGGCGCTGGCCGCCGCGCTGAAGGCACGCGGCATCGAGCAGCTCTACAGTCACCAGGCCGAGGCATGGGAGGCCAGCCAGCGTGGCGACCACGTCGCCATCGTTACCCCCACCGCCAGCGGCAAGTCGCTGTGCTACACCCTGCCGGTGGTCAGCGCCGCCATGCAGGACAAGGCCAAGGCGCTGTACCTGTTCCCGACCAAGGCACTGGCCCAGGACCAGGTGGCCGAACTGCTGGAGCTCAACCGCGCCGGCGACCTCGGGGTGAAGGCCTTCACCTTCGACGGCGACACCCCGGGCGACGCGCGGCAGGCGATCCGCCTGCATGGCGACATCGTGGTCTCCAACCCGGACATGCTGCACCAGGCGATCCTGCCGCATCACACCAAGTGGGCGCAGTTCTTCGAGAACCTGCGCTACATCGTCATCGACGAAGTGCACACCTATCGCGGCGTGTTCGGCAGCCATGTCACCAACGTGCTGCGCCGGCTCAAGCGCATCTGCGCGTTCTACGGGGTGCAACCGCAGTTCATCCTGTGCTCGGCCACCATCGGCAACCCGCAGGCGCATGCCGAGGCGCTGATCGAAGCACCGGTCACCGCCATCACCGAATCCGGTGCACCCAGCGGGCCGAAGCAGGTGCTGCTGTGGAATCCGCCGGTGATCAACCCCGACCTGGGCCTGCGTGCCTCGGCGCGCTCGCAGAGCAACCGCATCGCCCGCATCGCGATCAAGTCCGGCCTGAAAACGCTGGTGTTCGCGCAGACCCGGCTGATGGTGGAGGTGCTGACCAAGTACCTGAAGGACATCTTCGACCACGACCCGCGCAAGCCACCACGCATCCGCGCCTACCGCGGCGGCTACCTGCCCACCGAGCGCCGCGAGACCGAGCGTGCGATGCGGGCGGGCAACATCGACGGTATCGTCAGCACCTCGGCGCTGGAACTGGGCGTGGATATCGGCAGCCTGGACGTGGTGATCCTCAACGGTTATCCCGGCAGCGTGGCTGCCACCTGGCAGCGCTTCGGCCGCGCCGGACGCCGCCAGCAGCCAGCACTCGGAGTGATGGTGGCCAGTTCGCAGCCGCTGGACCAGTACGTGGTGCGCCATCCGGACTTCTTCGCCGAGGCGTCGCCGGAACACGCACGCATCGCGCCCGACCAGCCGTTGATCCTGTTCGATCACATCCGCTGCGCGGCGTTCGAACTGCCGTTCCGGGTCGGCGATGGCTTCGGCCCGATCGATCCGGAGGTGTTCCTTGAAGCACTGGCCGAAACCGAAGTGATCCACCGCGAAGGCGAACGCTGGGAGTGGATCGCCGACAGCTATCCGGCCAACGCAGTCAGCCTGCGCGCCGTGGCCGATGGCAACTTCGTCGTGGTCGACCGCAGCGATGGCCGCCAGCAGATCATCGCCGAGGTGGACTACTCCGCTGCCGCGCTGACCCTGTACGAGGGCGCCATCCACATGGTGCAGTCCACGCCCTACCAGGTGGAAACGCTGGACTGGGAAGGCCGCAAGGCCTACGTCACCCGCACCCACGTGGACTACTACACCGACAGCATCGACTTCACCAAGCTCAAGGTGCTGGACCGTTTCGATGGCGGCGTGGCCGGCCGTGGTGATTCGCACCATGGCGAAGTGCACGTGGTGCGCCGCGTGGCCGGTTACAAGAAGATCCGCTACTACACCCACGAGAACATCGGCTACGGCCCGGTCAACCTGCCCGACCAGGAACTGCACACCACCGCGGTGTGGTGGCAGCTGCCGCAGGCGCTGCTGCTGCGCGCCTTCGCCAGCAAGCAGGATGCGCTGGATGGGTTCCTCGGCGCCGCCTATGCACTGCACATCGTAGCCACGGTGGCGGTGATGGCCGATGCGCGCGACCTGCAGAAGTCGGTGGGCAACGGCGATGGCACCTGGATCGCGATTGCCGACCAGAGCGGGCGCGGCCAGCTGCGGGGCAGCGATGGCGAGCCTGGCGCGGTGGAACTGCTGCAGGAATTCGTGCCGACCGTATACCTGTACGACAATTTCCCCGGTGGCGTCGGCCTGAGCGAGCCGCTGTGGCAGCGCCAGGCCGAGCTGGTGCAGCGCGCGCGCGAACTGGTACAGCGCTGCGACTGCAAGGCGGGTTGCCCGGCCTGCGTCGGTCCGGTGCTGGCCGCGCAGGAACAGGATGAAACCTCGCCACGTGCGCTGGCGCTGCGCGTGCTCGACCTGTTCGATGCGCAGGCCTGCCAGCAGGTGGCCGATGTGGTGGTGAGCACGCGCGACCCGATGGAGCTGATCGCCCCGTGAGCCTGAGCCTGGACAAGCTGCGCCTGCTGCGGAAGCAGGCGGGTGACCCGAAAGCAGCCACGCCTGCCGCGCCGGCGCAGCAGACGCCGCCGGCACGGGTGGCCGCCAACGATGCGCGGCAGCCACCGGCCGAGCGTTCGGTGTTTGCCTGGGTGGAACAGGAGATCCGCCACAAGCCGACCGGCACTGCCACCACCGCACCTGCGCCGCCAGCACTGCGACGGCCCGAGGTCGGCGGCCTGCATCGCCTGCTTGGCATGCGCTCGCGGGGTGGCCCCGCGCCGGTCCGCGCCAGCGCGCAGGACCGTCAGCTGCCCGGCAACGAGATCGCGCCCGGCTTGTTCCTGATCGAGTCACTGCTGCCGCAGCCGATTCCCGCCATGCCGCTGTCGCTGGCCTTCGCCAAGCGCGAGGGTGAGCACGTGGCTGCGCGTGACCTGCTGTTCTTCGATACCGAGACCACCGGCCTGGCCGGCGGCACCGGCACCCGCGCCTTCATGATCGGCGCGGCCGACTGGCATGTGTGCCCGCAGCATGGCGAAGGCCTGCGCATCCGCCAGCTGCTGATGTCGACGATGGCTGCCGAGGAAGCGATGCTGGCCGCCTTCGCCAGCTGGCTGCAGCCGCATACCGTGTTCTGCAGCTACAACGGCCGCAGCTACGACGCCCCACTGCTGAAGACGCGCTACCGGCTGGCCCGGCAGGCCGATCCCATCACCGCGCTGGACCACGTCGACCTGCTGTATCCCACCCGCCGCCGTTACCGCGGTACGTGGGAGAACTGCAAGCTGTCCACCATCGAGCGGCAACTGCTGCGCGTGGTGCGCGAAGATGACCTGCCCGGCTCGGAAGCCCCCGCCGCATGGCTGCGCTTCCTGCGCGGCGGCGATGCGCTGAATCTGCGCCGGGTGGCCGACCACAACCACCAGGACGTGGTGACCCTGGCGCTGCTGCTGCAGCGGTTGGTGCGGGAAGAGCAGCGCGAACGGGAGACCCTGGCGCTGGTAAGCGGATGAACGGAGAGGGCGGATCCAGGCCGCGTTGACATCACTGACACAGGGCTCGGCGACACTGCCGCTACTGAACACCACCCAGGAGTACTGCCATGCGTCGATCCCCCCTGTTGCTGCTTGCGGCCATCCTGCCGCTGGCCGCCTGCAGCCATGCCGGTGGCAACGCCTCTGCCGATGCCGGCAGCCTGCCGGCCAAGGTGTCCGATGGTCCGCAGGAGTGCCGCCCCGAGGCGCTGGACGCATTCACCGGCAAGACCGCCGACGAAGCGACGATCAAGAAGCTGGTGGCCGACAGTGGCGCGCGCAACGCACGCGTGGTCAAACCGGGGATGGCGGTGACCATGGACTTCCGCCAGGACCGGGTGACCGTGCAGGTGGACGCACAGAACCGTATCGAGCGCGCCAGCTGCGGTTGATGGGGTAGCGCCGGGCCATGCCCGGCGGATTCCATTCGCATACGCGCCGCTGCGCTCGCCGGGCATGGCCCGGCGCTACCGCTCTGTCAGAGCCGCTCGGCCTTGCCGCTGGCCAGGGCACGCGCGATGACCTGCTCTGCCTGCTTCGCTGCCTGTGCCTGCAGCCGTGCCTGACGCTCACCCAACGCGGCCTGTTGACTGCCCAGTGCCGCCTGCTGGCTTCCCAGCGCGGCCTGCTGGCTGGCGAGTCGGCTCATCTCGCGGCTACGCTCGGACTGCAGCGCCTGGTTGCGGGCAACCTGTGATGCGCGCTGTGCTTCAGCCGCGGCCTGGCGCGCAATCTTCGCATCGTCCACCGCGCCACGGGTGGCCCGCGCCGCTTCGGCTGCCGCTTCGCGATTGATGTCGCGATCGTTGATCGCACTGCGTGCAGCCCGTGCGGCTGCGAGGGCGATTTCACGCGCCTCTTCGCCCTGCAGCCTGCCCAGCTCGCCCTGCTCGCGGCCGAGCTGGCCCTGCTGACGACCCAGCACACTCTGCTGGCGCCCCAGTTCACTCTGCTGGCGGCTCAGGTCGACGGCGCCGGCATAGGCACGCTGCAACGACTGGATCAGCATCGGATCGCGCACGACGTAGCGCTTGTCGCCCTGGCGGAACCACAGGGCGGGGCCGTCACCAAGCCGGCTGCGCGCCTGCATCACATCGTCCATGCCGGCATTGGCGAACGCCTGGCCGTGATCAACGAGGACGAAGGCCTGCTGTGGCGGCGTACCCAGATCCAGCTGGCCATGGGTGACGATGGTGGTCTGCGAGTGCGCATGGGTGCCTGCGTCCTGCTCCTCGTCTTCATTGACGTCGGCAGGTTCCTCAGGCTCGGCGGGTTCTGCCGGCTCGGCCCAGTCGGCCGGCTCTGCCGGTACCGCTGCGGCAGGCGGCGCTGCCGGTGCCGGGGGTGCTGCGGGCGGCGGCGGCGGCGCGGGCACAGCGCGCGGCGGTGCCGGCGGTGCAGGCGGGACCGGCGCGGCCACCAGCCGCATCGGCGCCACGCCCACGGCCAACACAACCAGCGTCAAGCCGACGGCCAGCAGGCGTGGGCACGCCCGGTGCGATTGCAGCGACAGCAGGCGGCGCTTGAGGCTGGTGGTGCTGGGCGCTGCGCTGGCCACGCCGAGGTGTGGCTGCGGCGCCACACCCAGCTGCAGCAGCAACCGGCCATAGGCATGGCGGCTGGCACCGTGCTGGCCGACCACCGCCGCATCCACGGCTTCCTCGCGGGCCTGGGCGTATTCGCGCACGGCCAGGCGCAGCAGCGGATGGAAGAAGAACAGATGCTGGGCCAAGGCAGGCAGCAGCCCCCACTGCAGGTCACGACGCTGCAGGTGCTGCAGCTCGTGGGTCAGCGCCAGGTCCAGCGCATCGCCCTGCAGCGCGTTCATTCCCGCCGGCAGCAGCAGCACCGGACGGAACGGCCCGACCAGCTGCGGCGCGTCCACCTGGTCGCTCATCCACAGGCGCGGCGCGCGGCGCAGGCCGTGCGCATCCGAGGCCAGCTGCAGCGCCTGCACCAGCGCCTGGTCCTCGCACGGATACGACGACGCCAGCAGCGCGCGGCAACGGCGCCATTCGCCAAAGGTCCGCAACGCCATCAGCAGTACGCCGGACATCCACAGCGCGGCCAGTGCCAACGCCCACCAGGCCACCGGGGTGCTGCCGGCATCACCCATCGGCGTGTTCGCCAGCAGGTGCGCCGATGCCTCCGGTGCCATCGTATATATCGCGTCCGCCGCAAGATCCACGGTCGTCATTGCCATCGCATCGGGTGCGGGCAACCAGGCCAGCTGCAGCGGTTGGCTCCACAACAGGCCGACCACGGCCTGCAGCGATACCAGCCACCACAAGCGGCAGCGGGTGGCCGCCGACAGTGCCGGCAGCGCGCGGCACAGCAGGTACACCAGCGCCACCAGCAGCACGGTCTGCAGGCTGGTCCAACCCAGCCGTTCCAGCATCGGAATCAACATCGAGGTATCCATGGCTCAGTCCTCCTGGCGACGCGACTGCAGTTCGGCCACCAGCGCTTCCAGTTCGGCCAGTTCGTTGTCGCTGACCTTCTGCCGCTGCGACAGGTACGCCACGAATGGCGACACCGAGCCCTGCAGCGTGTTGTCGACGAACTGGGCAACGGCGCCCTGCAGCACGCTCTCCGGGCCACGGGTGGGCTGGTAACGGTAGACACCCTGCTGCTGCCTGCGCTGCAGGTAACCCTTGGCGCGCAGGCGCTCCATCATCGTCAACACCGTGGACCGGGCCAGTCCGCGCGGTTCGCCATAGCCGCTGGCGACCTCGCCGACGCTGGCCGGTGCCTGCTCATCCACATACTGCAGCAGGGCCAGTTCCTGGTCCCCGATGGTCTTGCCACGCATGACAACACTCCCTTGACTACACGTGTCGCTACTGTTGCCATGACGACACCTGTAGTCAACCCCCCGGAAGTCATGGGCCGACGAACGGTAGGGCGCGCGGCCGGCTTAAACCTTTCACGCCGGGCGCGCATCCGCCCCATGGCCTGTCGCCTGCGGCAGCCGTCATCGCCGCCGATCCTTACGCCCTCCGGGACCCCGCATGCCTCGCCAGACGCTACGAACCCTGCTCATGATCATCAGCCTGCTGCCCTTCGCCGCCGTCTCCGCGAACCAGGACCAGGCCAACGACCAGACCCGTCGTTTCATCCGCCAGACCATGCAGGAACAGCGCATCCCGGGCCTGCAGATCGCCGTGGTCAAGGATGGCCAGGTGGTGCTGTCGGAAACCTACGGACTGGCCAACGTCGAGAACGGTGTGGTCGCCACCCGCAGCACCCGGTTCCCGCTCAACTCGGCCACCAAATCCTTCACTGGGGTCGCGTTGGCGCAGCTTGCACAGGATGGGCGGCTGGATCTGGACGCATCCATCTCGCGCTATCTCGACGACCTGCCCGAAAGCTGGCGGGCAGTGCGGGTGCGCCAGTTGCTCGCCCACACCTCCGGCCTGCCCGACATCCTCGATGCAGAGGGATTGCTGGGCGGTGGCTCGGAACAGGATGCATGGCAGGCGGTCCGCGCGCTGCCGGCAGAGGCCAGGGCCGGCGAGCGCTTCCAGTACAACCAGACCAACTACCTGCTGCTGGCGCGGATCATCGCGCGGCAATCCGGCATGCCCTACGAACGCTTTCTGGCCACCGGCCAGTTCTCCACCGCGCGCATGGCACGCACCACCTTTGGCGACAGCTACGACCTGATCCCGGATGCGGCGACGATGTACAGCTACCTGCCACGCGCCACCGATGCAAAGGATGCGACGCCACGCCTGTCGCACTGGTTCTACGACATGCCGCCCAGCCTGTGGGCCGGGGGCGGCATCCTCACCACGGCCGATGACACCGCGCGCTGGTTGGCTGCATTGCAGGAGGGACGCCTGCTGGAGCAGCGCGCGGTGCAGCAGATGTGGACGGCCGAGCGCCTCAACGACGGCAGCGCCGGTGACTGGGCCGCAGGCTGGCCGGTGTTCAACACCGCACCCGACCTGCAGGTGGGTGGCATGGGCGGTGCGCGCTCGGCCTTCATCGTCTATCCCGAGCGCGACCTCGCCGTTGTCGTACTGACCAATCTGGTCGGTGCCAATCCGCAGCAGTTCATACCGCGCATCGCCGGCTTCTACACTGCCGCGCCCAAGGGTGTTGCTGCCGCGCGCTAGCCGCGCGGCCCGCCCATCACCGGCAGGATCACCCCGCTGATGTAGCTGGCGCAGGCCGGCGAGGCCAGGAACACATAGGCCGGCGACAGTTCTTCGGGCTGTGCCGGCCGGCCCATGTCACTGTCCTTGCCGAACTCGGCCACATCCTTCGCCTGCTTGTCGGCCGGGTTCAACGGCGTCCACACCGGGCCGGGCGCCACACAGTTGACCCGGATGCCACGCGGCAGCAACTGGCTGGCCAGCGCCTTGGTGAACGCATGGATCGCGCCCTTGGTGGCCGAGTAATCAATCAATGCCTTGCTGCCGAACAGACCGGTTTCCGAACCGGTGTTGATGATGCTGGCGCCCTCGCCCAGGTGTGGCAGCACTGCGCGCGCCATCTGGATGTAGCCGCCGATGTTGGTCTGCAGGGTTTCCTGCAGATGCGCATCTTCCAGGTCTTCCAGCCGTTCGCAGTGCAGCTGGAACGCCGCGTTGTTGACCAGGATGTCGATGCCGCCAAACGCCTTGGCCACCTGCTTGACGGCCTTGTTGCAGAAGCGGGGGTCGCGTACGTCGCCAGCGATCACCACGCAGCGACCGCCCTCTTTTTCCACATACTGGCGGGTCAACTCGGCGTCCTTGGCTTCGTCCAGATGCAGCACGGCAACGTCGGCGCCTTCGCGGGCGAACAGTACCGCCACCGCACGGCCGATGCCGGAATCACCACCGGTGACGATCGCCCGCATCCCTTGCAGCTTGCCGCTGCCAATGTAGTCCGGGGCCAGGAAGCGCGGGGCCAGTTCCAGTGCGTGCTCGTGGCCGGGCTTGGCCAGCTGCTGCGCCGGCATCTTCTCCGGCTGATGGCGCGGCCCGGCCTGGGTGGCGGTCTTCTTTTTTGCCGCCTTCTTCGCTACGCGTACATCCTTCGCTTTTTCCTGGTCCTGCAGGCGCCGCTGCCGTGCTGCAACACGCGCCGCGCGCGGATCGGAAGCGGCGGCCTTGCGGGTGGCGGTCTTCACCACGCGCGGGCGCTCGGACGTGGTGGCTTCGGCGGCGGCTGGCGCTGCCTGGGTGCCTTTGCGTACCTTCGGCGATGCCTTGCGGCGGGCGGGGGTCTTCTTGGTGGTGGCCATGCAGGTCTCCTCGGGAGGATGGGGGTTGCCGGCCAGCGGCCGGCACTACCGGGGCGCGTGCGCCGCAGTACCGGGGGCGGCGTGCGCCGCTCGTGCAGTGTCTCCACGCAGGCTGTTGGCGGCAGTGAGCGCATTGTGTCCATCGCGTGCACGGCATTCATTCCGCCACCACGCGTGTCGTCGCACCCTGCAGGCCACAACACGAGGAACGCCCCCCATGAAACATGCCATTGCCACCGCCGCCGTCTGCTTCGCCCTCGCCGCCTGCAGCAGCAGCCCCATCGCCCAGATCCAGCCCATCGATGGCGTGATTTCCGGCCAGTGCCATTCCGATATGGTGCGCGGCGCGGTGGGCCTGGCGGCATCGGATGCGACCGTCGAGCGCGCCCGCGTCGACAGCGACAGCCTGCACGTGCAGGTGCTGCGTCACGACGGTCCGCGTGTGCCGCCCGCCAGCGAAGGCGGTGAACGACTCACCATCGAGAAGGGCCGCACCAACAACATCACTGCCATCTACTGCGGCTGACCGTTACGACGCGCCGGCGCGCTTGGCCAGGCGGCGCGCACGGCGCAGGACCTTCAATGTCGCCTGCTCCCACTGCCGCGGGCCGCGCAGGCCCGCCAGTGCAGTCAGCTCGCCCCTTTCCCAACCGGCAAACACGCACGGATCGATGTAGGCCTTGCGGCATACCGCTGGCGTATTGCCCAGCCGCGCAGCCACTTGGCACACCACCTCGCGTTGCGCCTTGGCCAGCGCGCGCTGGCTGGCCGGTTCTGGCAGCCCGGTAGCGGCGAAGGTCTGCACGGCCGCCAGCGTTCCGCCCCAGGTACGGAAGTCCTTGGCGGTGAAGTCTTCGCCCATCACTTCGCGCAGATAATCGTTCACCGCCCCTGAATCCACCGGCTGCACGACACCCTCGTCGTCGCGGTACTGGAACAGCGCCTGCCCCGGCAGCTGCTGCACGCCGCGCACCAGAGCGCCGAGCTTGCGGTCGCCCACTGTCACCTCATGCAGTTGTCCTGATTTGCCCCGGAAACGCATCCGCACGCGGCCGCCGCGCAGCAGGTCCAGGTGCCGGTTGCGCAGGGTGGTCAGGCCGTAGGATTTGTTTTCCTTGGCATAGGTCTCGTTGCCCACCCGCACCAGCGTGTCGGCCAGCAGCGCCACCACCACCGCGAGTACCTTCTCACGAGGGAAGCCACTGCGCTTGAGGTCGCGGCTGAGCCGCCGGCGCAGGCTCGGCAACCCTTCCCCGAAGGCGATGGTGCGGTCGAACTTGCCCGCATCGCGAACGGCCGCCCAATCGGGGTGGTAGCGGTACTGCTTTCGCCCCCGTGCGTCGCGGCCGGTCGCCTGCAGATGGCCGTTGGCATGCGCGCAGATCCACACGGCGGTGTAGGCCGGGGGCACGGCCAGCGAACGGATGCGCTGCAGCGTGGCGGCATCGCGCACGGCGTGCCCATCGGCATCGCGATAGGAGAAGCCTTTACCGGCGCGGACGCGGCTGAAACCAGGCTGGGTGTCATCGACGTAGCGCAGGCCGGCGGCGCGCGCGGCGGTGCGTTCGGGTGAGGAGGTTGCTGGCATGCCTGCAGTCTGCCGATCGGCGCGGCGTGGCCACGTCAATAACGCAAGACAAACACGTGAGGGCGGGTTCGCCGCTATGCTCGGCCTTTCACCGTCCCTTCCATTCCGGAGTCATGATGTCGTTCCCGATCCGCGCCCGTTCCCTCTCCGCCCTGCTGCTGCCGGCCGTGCTGGCCCTGACCGCCTGCCAGGCGCCGTCGCTGGATGAGCAGGATTCGGCCACCGCCCACGCACAGCAGGCCGCCGAGGCCGCCAAGGCCCCGGCCGACGAAGCCGGCAAGGCCACCGAAGCACCGCCGGTCGGCAACTGTGACGCCAGCCAGGTGCAGAGCCTGGTCGGCCAGCCCTATACCGAGACGCTCGGCAAGCAGGCCCAGGAAGATGCCGCGGCCAAGCAGCTGCGCGTGCTGCACCCCAATGACGTCACCACGATGGAGTTCCTGGGCGACCGCCTGAACATCGAAGTGGACGCAAAGGACGTGGTCAGCGGCGTCCGCTGCGGCTGAGGAACCCCGCGCCGGCAAAGCATTTGCCGGCGCTTTGGTTGCGCCTGCAACCGTGTATTGCGGCGTTGCAGCAACCTGTGATCTAGTCGAGGCATCCGGTGGCCTCATGATGCGCTCCAGGAAGAGCACGGCGTGTGCGTCAGGGTGAGTGTGAAGACACTTGGCGTGCGGCCAGACAAGGCGCGCGCCGCCGCGCAGGCGAGTGCCTGCGCAAGGTGAGCAACGCCGTATGGGCGTGCGCCAAGCGGCTTCCCGACGGGCCGCGCCATGCGCGGCACACTCCACCATGACGTACAGGGCGTGCTCTACAGAGCGGGCAGGAGTGTCCCCGTTCATTTCAATCTGCATCGAGGTAGAGATGGCCCCCCGCAACCGCCAAGGGCTTTACGACCCGCGCTCCGAGCGCGATGCCTGTGGATTTGGCATGGTCGCCCAGCTCGACGACCAGCCTTCGCGCCTGCTGGTCGATACCGCCATCGCTGCGCTCTCGCGCATGACCCACCGTGGTGGTGTCGCTGCCGACGGCCTCACCGGTGACGGCTGCGGCCTGTTGCTGCGCCGCCCCGATGCCTTCCTGAAACTGCTGGCCAGCGAAGCCGGCATCGCCGTCGGCGCGCGCTTCACTGCGGGCCTGGTGTTCCTGCCGCACGATGCCGACGCCGCGCAGGCCTGCCGCGTACAGCTGCAGCAGCAGATCGAGGCGGTGGGCTGCAGGGTGGCCGGCTGGCGCGAAGTACCCACCGACGACAGCGTCTGCGGCCAACTGGCACGCGACACCCTGCCGCGCATCGAACAGGTGTTTGTCGATGCGGGCGTCGGCCAGGATGACGCCGGCTTCGGCCTGGCCCTGTTCCTGGCCCGACGCCGCAGCGAGCAGCTGCTGCGCGCGCATGCCGACTACTACGTCACCACGCTCAGCCCCAACGCCATCAGCTACAAGGGCATGGTGCTGCCGGACAAGCTCAGCCGCTTCTTCCCGGACCTGCAACGGCGCGAACTGGCCTCCAGCGCCATCGTGTTCCACCAGCGCTTCTCCACCAATACGCTGCCGCGCTGGCCGCTGGCGCACCCGTTCCGGATGCTCGCCCACAACGGCGAGATCAACACCATCGAAGGCAACCGGCGCTGGGCGCAGGCGCGCAGCAAGGTGTGGAAGACGCCCCGTTTCGACATCGGCGAGTTCGATCCGGTCATCTCCATGCACGGCTCCGATTCGCAGAGCCTGGACAACATGCTGGAACTGATGGTGTCCGCCGGCATGGAGCTGATCCAGGCGCTGCGCATCCTGGTACCGCCGGCAACGCAGTCGCTGGAGTTCAAGGACCCGGACCTGGCCGCGTTCTACGAGTTCCACGGCCTCAACAGCGAACCCTGGGACGGCCCGGCCGGCATCGTCGCCTGCGACAGCCGCTACGCGGTGTGCACCCTCGACCGCAACGGCCTGCGCCCGGCGCGCTGGATGCTGACCGCTGATCGCCACTTCCTGGTCGCCTCTGAAGCAGGCGTCTGGGAAGTACCGACCGAGCGCGTGGTGCGCAAGGGCAAGCTCGGCCCGGGCGAGATGATCGCCATCGACCTCAAGCGCGGTGACCTGCTCGATTCGGAGGCCATCGACCGCATCAACCGCGGCCGTGCACCGTACAAGCAGTGGCTGCAGCAGGGCGTCACCTACCTGCAGACCGAACTGATCGATCCGTCGCTGGTGGAAGAGCCATTCGACGAAGGCACGCTGCGCAGTTACCACAAGCTGTACCAGCTCAGCAGCGAGGAAGTGGAACAGGTGCTGCGGCCGCTGGCCGAGACCGAGCAGGAAGCCACCGGCTCGATGGGCGATGACACGCCGATGGCCGTGCTCAGCCAGCGCAGCCGTCCGCTGTACGACTACTTCCGCCAGGCCTTCGCGCAGGTCACCAACCCGCCGATCGACCCGCTGCGCGAAGACTGCGCGATGTCGCTGTCCACCCAGCTCGGCAAGGAGACCAACATCTTCCATGCCGGCCCGGAGACGGTGAACCACGTCATCCTCAACTCGCCGGTGCTGAGCCAGCGCAAGCTGCGCCAGCTGCTGAAGATGGACCAGTACGTGCAGGCCAACCGCCTGCTCGACCTGTCCTACAGCGAAGAGGAAGGCCTGCGTGCCGGCATCGAACGCATCTGCGTCGAAGCCGAACAGGCTGCGCGCGACGGCATGGTGATGCTGCTGCTGTCCGACCGCTACCCGGTGGCCGGGCGGCCGATGGTGCATGCGCTGCTGGCCACCAGCGCCATCCACCACCACCTGTCACGGCTGGGCCTGCGCTGCGACGTCAACCTGATCGTCGAGACCGGCACCGCGCGCGACGCGCATCACATGGCCTGCCTGCTCGGCTTCGGTGCCACGGCGGTGTACCCGTACCTGGCCTACCAGACCCTGTTCGACCTGGGTCGTCGCGGCATCCTCAAGCTCAGCAAGGGCGGCGAGCAGTCGCAGATCGGCCGCCGCTACCGCAAGGGCATCTACAAGGGCCTGTCCAAGATCATCTCGAAGATGGGCATCTGTACCGTGGCCAGCTACCGCGGTGCGCAGCTGTTCGAGATCATCGGCCTGGAGCCTGAGGTCGTGGAGCTGTGCTTCCCCGATACCGCTTCGCGCATCGGTGGCGCCGGCTTCGCGCGGCTGGATACCGACGCGCGTGAACTATGCGCGCAGGCCTGGGACGCCCAGCAGGGCGTGGATGTCGGCGGCCTGCTGAAGTACGTGCACGGCGGCGAGTACCACATGTACAACCCGGACGTGGTGACCACCCTGCAGCGCGCAGCGCGCAGCGGTGACCCGCGTGCGTGGCAGCAGTACTGCGATGCCGTGCATGCGCGCCCGCCGTCGGCGCTGCGCGATCTGCTGCAGCTGGTGCCGGCGGCAACGCCGACACCGCTGGACGAAGTGGCACCGGCCAGCGATCTGTTCCCGCGTTTCGATACCGCCGCGATCAGCCTCGGTGCGCTCTCGCCCGAGGCGCATGAAGCGCTGGCCATTGCGATGAACCGCCTCGGCGGCCGCAGCAATTCCGGCGAAGGTGGCGAAGACCCGGCGCGCTATGGCACCGACAAGCGGAGCAAGATCAAGCAGGTGGCCTCGGGCCGCTTCGGCGTCACCGCCGAATACCTGGTCAACGCCGAAGTGCTGCAGATCAAGGTCGCCCAGGGCGCAAAGCCCGGCGAGGGCGGCCAGCTGCCCGGGCACAAGGTCAATGAACTGATCGCACGCCTGCGCTATGCCAGGCCGGGCATCGGCCTGATCTCGCCGCCGCCGCACCACGACATCTACTCCATCGAAGACCTGGCGCAGCTGATCTACGACCTCAAGCAGGTCAACCCGACCGCGCTGGTGTCGGTGAAGCTGGTCAGCCATGCCGGCGTCGGCACGATCGCGGCGGGCGTGGTCAAGGCCGGTGCTGACCTGATCACCATTTCCGGCCACGACGGCGGTACGGGTGCTTCGCCGGTCAGCTCGATCCGCTACGCCGGCGTGCCGTGGGAACTGGGCATCGCCGAGGCGCACCAAGCGCTGGTGGCCAACGACCTGCGCGGGCGCACCCTGCTGCAGACCGATGGCGGCCTGAAGACCGGCCTGGACGTGGTCAAGGCTGCGCTGCTGGGCGCGGACAGCTTCGGCTTCGGCACCGCGCCGATGATCGTGCTGGGCTGCAAGTACCTGCGCATCTGCCACCTCAACAACTGCGCCACCGGCGTGGCCACCCAGGACGAACGCCTGCGCGAGAACCACTTCACCGGCCAACCCGAGCGCGTGGAGAACTTCTTCCGCCTGCTGGCCGAGGAAGTACGCGGCTGGCTGTCGGTGCTGGGCGCACGTTCGCTGCAGGAAATCGTCGGCCGCACCGACCTGCTGCGCCAGCTTGAGGTCTCGCCGCGCGAAGACGTGCGCGTGGACCTGTCGCGGCTGCTGGCCGACGCCAGTTACCCGGGCAGCCACTGCGCCGCACAGCGCCTGTATGAATCTCCGGACAGCCTGGCCACGCAGATGGACGGCCTGCTGGCCGAGGCCATCGAACACAAGCGCGGTGGCGAGCATCGCTTCCTGATCCACAACACCGACCGCAGCATCGGCACCCGCCTGGCCGGCGCCGTCGCACGCACGCACGGCAACCAGGGCATGGCCGAATCGCCGCTGGAACTGCGCTTCCGTGGCAGCGCCGGACAGAGCTTCGGCGCCTTCAACGTCGGCGGCCTGCACCTGGAAGTGGAGGGTGAAGCCAACGACTACGTCGGCAAGGGCATGGCCGGCGGCCGCCTGGTGGTGCGTCCGCCGCGTGGCGCACGCTTCGAGGCACGCAGCACCGCCATCATCGGCAACACCTGTCTGTACGGCGCAACCGGTGGCGAGCTGTTCGCCGCTGGCCGTGCCGGTGAACGATTCGCCGTGCGCAACTCCGGCGCACTGGCTGTAGTGGAAGGCGCAGGCGATCACTGCTGCGAGTACATGACCGACGGCGTGGTGCTGGTGCTGGGCAAAGTCGGCCTCAACTTCGGTGCCGGCTTCACCGGTGGCCTGGCCTACGTGCTGGACGTGGACCGCGATTTCGTCGACCGCTACAACCACGAGCTGATCGACATCCATCGCGTCTCCGCCGAAGGGTTCGAGAACTACCGCCAGCACCTGCACCGCCTGATCGGCCGTCATCGCGAACTGACCGGCAGCATCTGGGCGCAGCAGATCATGGACGAGTTCCGCGATTACATCGGCAAGTTCTGGCTGGTCAAACCCAAGGCCGCCAGCATCGAGTCGCTGACCGAAACCCTTCGCCGCGCGGCGTGACACACCGCACGTGACGGATGCGCCGCATGCACTGGGCGCACCGGCCTCCCCACCGCTGTAGTGCCGGCCGCTGGCCGGCATCCGGAAATCCACAGAGTCCGCCATGAGCCGCAAGCACGCCTTCCAGTTCCTCGACCTGCCCCGGACCATGCCGCAGCGCATCCCGGTCGAACTGCGCACCTCCGGCGACTGGGGTGAGCTGTACGGAAAGTTCGGCAAGGAAGAGGCGCAGTACCAGGCAGGCCGCTGCCTGGACTGCGGCAACCCGTACTGCAGCTGGAAGTGCCCCGTGCACAACGCCATTCCGCAATGGCTGCAGCTGGTGCAGGAGAACCGCATCCATGAAGCGGCCACGCTGTGCCACAGCACCAACCCGCTGCCGGAAGTGTGCGGCCGGGTGTGCCCGCAGGATCGCCTGTGCGAGGGCAGCTGCACGCTGGAAGAGTTTGGTGCAGTGACCATCGGCGCGGTGGAGAAGTACATCGTAGACACTGCACTGGCCACCGGCTGGCGGCCGGACATGACGGCGGTGCAGCCCACCGGCCACACGGTGGCCGTGATCGGTGCCGGCCCCGCAGGCCTGGCCTGTGCCGACCGCCTGGCGCATGCCGGCATCACCGCAGTGGTCTACGACCGTTACGAACAGGTCGGCGGCCTGCTGCAGTTCGGCATCCCGAGTTTCAAGCTGGACAAGGACGTGATCCGTCGTCGTCGCGACGTGCTTGAAGGCATGGGCGTGCAGTTCCGCCTCGGCGTGGAGATCGGCCGCGACATCAGCCTGCAGCAGCTGCTGGACACCCATGATGCGGTGTTCGTCGGTACCGGCGCCTACCGCTACACCGATGGTGGCCTCGACGGCCAGGACCTGAAGGGCGTGCTGCCGGCATTGCCGTTCCTGGTGCAGAACAGCCGCATCGTCGGCGGTGATGACCCGCAGGGCCGCCCGATCGCCGGCTGGGAAGACCAGATCGCCCTGCCCGACCTCAATGGCAAGCGCGTGGTGGTCCTCGGCGGTGGCGACACCGGCATGGACTGCGTGCGCAGCGCGGTGCGACTGGGTGCGGCCAAGGTCACCTGTGCCTACCGCCGCGACGAAGCCAACATGCCAGGCAGCGCGCGCGAAGTGGCCAACGCGCGCGAGGAAGGCGTGCGCTTTCTGTTCAACCGCCAGCCGCTGTCGATCGAAGCCGGCGCCGATGACGAAGTGATCGGCGTCACCGTCATCGAGACGCGCCTGGGCGAACCCGATGCCAACGGCCGCCAGAACGCGGTACAGATCGAGGGCAGCGAGTCGCTGCTGGAAGCGGACGTGGTGATCATCGCGTTCGGCTTCTCGCCCAGCGTGCCGTCGTGGCTGGCCGAGCATGGCGTGGAGGGCCAGGCCAACGGCCGCATCCTCGCCGGAGGCAAGGGCAAGCTGCCCTTCCAGACCGCCCATCCGCGCCTGTTCGCCGGGGGTGACGCGGTGCGCGGTGCCGACCTGGTGGTGACCGCGGTGGCCGAAGGTCGCGACGCCGCTGCCAGCATCGCGCGGCTACTGGCGCACTGACAGACCGACCGGCGGCATCAGTACTGCGGCAAGGGTGGCATGCAGTGCTGGGCGGTCGGCCGGCTTGGCGATGAAGCGATCGATGCCGGCGTCGTGACAGGCCTGGCGGGTACTGTCGAGGACGCTGGCGGTCAACGCGATGATCGGTACCCGTGCTGCATCGTCCCGTGGATCGGCGCGGATGGCGCGGGCCAGGGCAAAGCCGTCCATGCCCGGCATGTGGCAGTCGGTGATGACCAACGCGAACCGTTGTGTCTGCCACGCCTGCCAGGCTTGCTCGCCATTGGCGGTGGCATGCACCTGCAGGCCCAGTTCCCGCAGGCGCCGGACCAGCAGCTGCAGGTTGGTGGGATGGTCTTCGGCAACCAGTACCCGCACCGGCGGCAGCGTTGGCAGGTCAGCGGCCTCGCCACGATGCTCCGCCGATGGCGCGTCGCAGGCCGGCAGGTACAGGTCCAGCCACACCGTGGTGCCCGCGCCCGGCGTGCTGCACAGGTGCAGTTGCCCGCCCATCGACGCCGCCAGTTCCCGGCAGATCGCAAGGCCCAGGCCGCTGCCGCCGAAGCGCCGGGTGGTGGAGGCATCGGCCTGGGTAAACGCTGCGAACACCGCCCGCTGGCGCTCGCGGCTGATGCCCACGCCGGTGTCGGTCACCTGCAGCCGCAGCTGCTGGCCATGCTCGCGCTGGTGCAGCACCCGCACCTGCAGGTCCACCCCACCCTGCAAGGTGAATTTCAGCGCGTTGCCCGCCAGGTTGAACAGGATCTGGCGCAGGTGCAGCGCATCCGCCAACGACCCACGCTGAAGCGCGGGATCCACCTCGCAGCGCAGATGCAGACCTTTGCTTGCCGCCACCGGAGCCAGCAGGCGCTGCACCGCCCGCAGCAGTCCGGCCAGATCGGTGGGCAGGCACTGCGGTGACCGTGGCCCCGACTGCAGGCGTTGGCTGTGCAGCACGTCATCGAGGATCTGTCGCAGCATCTGCGCGGCATCATCGATGGTCGCCAGTACCTGGCGCTGGCGCGCATCCAGTGCGCCGCTGCCCAGGCACTCCAGCATCCCCAGCAGCGTGCTCATCGGCGTGCGGATCTCGTGGCTCATGGTGGCCAGGAAATGGGTCTTCGCGGCGGCATCCTGCTCCGCGTCACGCCGGGCATCGTTCAACGCCTGCGTACGTGCGCGCGCCTCGGTGACATCCATCCAGTATCCGCTCCATTCCACGCCGCTGTCGCTGCAGGCAATCGGTCGCCCGTGCGAACGTACCCAGCGCCAGCCGTTGGGGCCGCGCGTGCGGAAAGTGATGTCGATGGGCCCGCGCACCAGTGCGGCGGCGTCGACGCAGGCCAGCACCGAGCGGCGGTCCTGCGGATGGACTGCGGCCAGCAGACTGCCATGGTCGACCCGCGCGGTATCCACGCTGATCCCGAACAGCGCGTGCACGTCGCCGGCAATATGGGGAACGCTGTACTCGCCGGTGCTGCTGCGCCGCGCCCGGTACACCACCGCCGGCAGGTTGGCGGTGACGTCCTGCAGGCGCTGTTCCAGGGCCTGCCTGCGCAGGCCTTCGCGGTGCAGCCGCCAGTAGCCGAACGCATACACCAGGCCCATCGTCAGCAGCACCAGCAGCACAGCGATCGACCCGCGCAGGGGCGACACCGGCGCGTGGCCGCGACGAGGGGACGTCACGATCCAGCGTGCCCGCAATGCCTCGCGCTGCTCCTGTGTCATGCCTGCCTGCAGCTGGTTGAAGCGGGCCACCAGATGCGCGCACGCCGGCAGTGCGGCCAATACCAGTGCATCGCTGAAGCCGGCCGGCGCTGCCACGTCCAGCGCGTCGCCCGGCTGATTGCGCAGCGTGGCTTCCACGTCCACCAGGTTGCCCACCACCGCATCGACCTGGCCGCTGCTCAGCAGCCGCAGTGCCGTGTCCAATGTCGCCACCTGCAGCAGCGGCACGGCCGCACCCGACTCCTCCAGCATCCGGGCAAGTGGCACGATGTCGGGGCTGGCCACGCCGCGGCCGTGCAGTCCGTCGAGGCCGATGATCGGCAGCGCGTCGGGGCGTCGCACGATCACCTGCGGCACCTGCAGGTAGGGCACGCTGGCCATCCAGCCTTTCGGCTTCTGCGCACGCGGCCAGCCAAGCACGGCCTGGGTCCCGGCAGGCAGCGCGCCGGCGGCCAGCGCCGGCGCCGCGACCGGTGTGGCGCGCAGCGTGGGGTACTGCTCCTGCAGCAGCGCCAGGTAGACGGCCACCAGGCCCTGTGGCGTGTCGTCCAGACTGGATGACAACGGTGCACGGTCAGCGGGGTAGGCAAGCAGGATGGGGCCTTCGCACTGTCCGGCCCAGGCCTGTGCTGACAACAGCGACAGGGCGACGATGCGGGCCAACGGGCCAGCGACATTCACGGTGGACATCCTCATGTCGCATGCAGGGGCATGGCCGCATCGCGGTACGACCTCCCGTCACGCTAGCGACGCGCTTCCCAGCAACAATGAGGAAATTTGTAAAACCCTCCGAAACCGTCAATAGCGACATACACTGCCGCTTCTACCGATCCCGGAGCTTTCGATGCGCATCGGCCTGGCCGCCAACCGTCTCCATCACAACGACGCGCGCGCGGCACTGTTCCGCTGGCTGCGCGCCAGCGAACCCGGGCTGCGCGAACTGGGCGTGACGCTGTGTGCGGTCGGACGTACCCACGATGCGATCCAGCGCAACGGTTTCCTTGCCGGTTACGACGGCCTGCAGCGCTATCCGTACGGTCGCGAAGGCGGGTTGATGAAGCTGGTGGCCGAAGTGGTGGGCATGGGCGCCGAGCGTACGCTGGACGGTGCGGTCTATCTGATGGATCCGGTGGATCCTTCCTCGGTGTTCCCCGAGGCGACCGCGCTCAAGCGCCAGTGCGTGATCCACGGCAAGCCTTTCATTTCCACCGTGGCCACCGCCCGCGACTGGATCGAGGTGGAGCGCGTCCATGCTGGCCTGGCCGCCGATGCCGGCGCCGACGACCTGCATGCGTTCGAAGGGCAGACGCTGGCGTTGATCGCACACGATGCGATGAAGCCGGCGATGCTGGCGTTCGCCGATGAACACTTCGACGTGCTGGCGCGTTTCGGCGAACGTGTAGCCACCGGTACCACCGGCCAGCGCTTGAACGAGCTGGCCTGGAGCCGCGGCTGGCCCGCGGATACGGCATGGGTGACGCGCTACCAGAGCGGTCCGATGGGGGGCGATGCGCAGATTGCCGACCGCGTGCTGGAAGGTCGTTGCCAGCGTGCGATCTTCTTCGAGGATCCGCATGTGGCGCGCCAGCATGAAGCGGACATCCAGCTGCTGGAGCGGGCGGTGACCACGGTGACCGATCAGGCGGTATGCATCACTGCACCGCGCGTGGCGGCGCGGTGGGCGGAGGCTGCGGCCCTGCGTGCGGGTCGATGAGGTTTGCGGCCAACGGCTGAGCCCCTCGTGGTGGCCGTGCAGATCAAAAGCCGTGCTTGGCCGGGCGGGGTGGATTGCGCAGGGGTCGCCGTGAATACGTCCTTGTAGGCTCGGGCGCGCCATCCATGGCGCTTACGCCCCTGCGCAACCCACCCCGCCCGGCCACGGATGGTTTCCGTGCTGACCACGGAAGAGAAGAGGAAGAGCAGGAGCAAAGCGGGTCGCGCGCTGTGCGCGCTTCTGTAGTGCCGAAGGTAGCGGCAGGAGCCGCTGCCAACGTCGCTTGCGACGGCCCGGAGGGTGCCGGTCAGGACGACCGGCATAGCCATGCTCGGCTGCTCTTGGTCGCGATGGCTGAATATCCACGCCGTGCGCGATAGCCGAGCATGGCTCGGCTCTACAAAATCACAGCACTACAGCAGTTGCCGGAGCATGGCCTTGAGGCGTCGCCCTTCCAGCTGGAAGTAGTCGCGCTGCTCGCGCCAGTCGGGGAAGCGTTGTTCCACTTCGTGCCAGAACGCGGGCGAGTGGTTGGCCTGGATCAGGTGGCAGAGTTCGTGCACCAGCACGTACTCGAAGGCGGCGGGACGGCCCAGTACCAGTGCCAGGTCCAGCGCCATGCTGCCGTCAGGGGCCAGCGAGCCCCATTGCGAGGACATCACCTTCAACCGCAGGCGGCTGGGCGCGCGCGGCAGGCCGGGCAGGTACTTCGGCAACCAGCGGCCGACATCGGCGCGGGTCTGTGCTTCATAGAATTCGCGCAGCAGGCGGCGCAGGGTCGCATCGCCGCCCCGGCTCGGCCATTGCACGCAGGCACCGTGTTCGTCGATTTCCAGCCGTGCGTAGCGGCCTTCCTGCCAGCGCAGTGGCAACAACTCGCCGCGCAGCGGCAGCACCCCTTCAACGCCGGGCTGCAACGCGGCGGGCAGACCATGCCCCTGGTAGTGGCGCAGCTGCAGCCCCAGCCATTCGCGATGCAGTTCGAGGAAGCGCTCGCCCATCACCAGGCTGGCACGCGGCGGCAACGTCAGTCGTGCGCCGCGCTCATCGACGCTGAGCTTGATCCGGCGCGCGCGTGGATCACGCACGCGCAGTATCTCGATCTCGACATCCTCCAGGCGCAGGCGAACGGTATCGCGCTGCACGGTGGCGGGTGGGACCGGCGAGATCAGGCGGCGCAGCAGACGGCTCATGGTCCCAGCATAGCGCCGTGCGAGGCCGCCGGATGACCGGCGGCCGACGGCCTGCCTGTTCAGTCAGCCTTGCTGAGCTTGAAGGCTTCTTCAAGCAGGAGGAACAGGCGACGGATCTCCGCGCTCTGCAGGGCGAAGCGGGCGTCGAACTCGGCACGGCGGCCGTCTTCGTCGGCATGTTCCAGCTGGTCCAGCGCGCCGTCCAGGAACTTCAGCTTGCGCACGATCAGGTCGTCGCCCAGCACGAAGGACAGGTTGTCCTCGAACACCAGGGCCAGCTTGGTGACCTGCTTGCCGGCATCCAGGTGCTTGTCGATCTCGTCGCAGCGCAGTTCCTGGTGCTGGCACTTGACCACCGCGCCGCCTTCCACCGGGTCCTTCATCTCGCACTCCTCGCCCAGGCTGAAGCCGGTGGGCAGGGGCTCGCCGGCGATCCAGCCGGTCAGGATCGAACGCGGCGCGACTTCGGCGTTCAGCGGCATCGCCGGGAAGCTGCCGAGCAGGCCGCGGATGTCGGACATGAAGTATTCGCCGGTCTTGCGGCTGGAGGTGTCCACCGCCACATAGCCGTGCAGCTGGTCGATGAAGGCATCGTTGCGCGAGGACTTCACGAAGGCGCGCGGCAGCAGTTCATGCAGCAGGTCGTCCTTCATGCGCTTGCGCTCGCGGCCACCGGGGCGGCGGCCTTCCTTCTCTTCGATCTCCTCCAGCTTGCGCTCGAGCAGGTCATTGACCACCGCGCCGGGCAGGATCTTGTCCTCGCCACCGACGGTCAGCCACAGGTGTTCGGCAATGCGGTGCGAGAGCACTTCCTTCTCTTCGCGGCCGAATGGCGAGATGAAACCACGCGAGTTCATTTCCAGTGCGCCCACCGGCTTGAGCAGGGCGTGCGGCAGCAGGGTGTCGACTTCGGAAAAATCAGTGGCAGTCGGGAAGCGGAAGAACGTCAGGTTGCGAAAGAACATGGAATTCCGGTGTCTGAAGAAGAAGGGCGCCCGACCTTAAACGGCAGGCGTCTCGGGAACTGCGTCGGCCGGCCAGGCATCGGCATGCGCCGCATCGCCACGGCGGCCCAGGGCCATGAAATCGAACAGGGCGGCATCGGCCAGCTGCGCAGGTCGCACGTCGGCCATTGCACGTGCGATCTGTTCAATGCGCCCCGGATGGTCCTGGTCCCACTGCTTGAGCATCAGGCCGACCTGCCGACGCTGCAGGTTTTCCTGGCTGCCACACAGGGTGCAGGGAATGATCGGGAAACGGCGCGCCTGCGCGTACTGCGCGATGTCGTGCTCGCGCACGTACGCCAACGGGCGGATCACCACGTGCTGGCCATCGTCGCTGAGCAGCTTCGGTGGCATGGCGGCCAGCTTGGCGTGGTGGAACAGGTTCAGGAAGAACGTGGCCACCACATCATCGCAATGGTGGCCCAGTGCGATCTTGCTGAAGCCATGTGCCTTGGCGTGGTTGTACAGCGCGCCACGGCGCAGGCGCGAGCACAGCGAACACATCGTGCGGCCTTCCGGGATGACCCGGCTGACCACTGAATACGTGTCCTGCTCGATGATCTGGTACGGCACGCCCAGCCCGGCCAGGTACTCCGGCAGGACGTGCGCGGGGAAACCCGGCTGTTTCTGGTCCAGGTTCACCGCCACCAGTTCGAACGGCACCGGCGCCTTTTTCTGCAGCTGCAGCAGCATGTCCAGCAGGGTGTAGCTGTCCTTGCCGCCGGACAGGCAGACCATGACCTTGTCGCCTGCTTCGATCATTCCGAAGTCGGCGATGGCCTGGCCGACCTGGCGGCGCAGGCGCTTGCCCAGCTTGTCCGCCCCGAGCCCGTCCACGCGCGGATCGCGCGGAACGCGCTGCGGGGGATCGGGCAGGGAGATCACGGCGGACATGGTGCCATTCTACCGGCTTGTGGCAGCCCGGACCCGGGGTCGGGATTCCCCTCTCCCGGCAGTCATCGTCGCTGTGTATGCTCGGAGACCGTGGACACCTACAACCCCGCCGAAATCATCGAACACCTCGTCGCCCTGCGCGCCGAGCACCGGTCGCTGGATGAACAGATCGCGCGCATGGCCGCCAACGGCGAAGATGAGCTGGAGTTCAAGCGCCTGAAGCGGCGCAAGCTGCAGCTGAAGGACTGCATCACCAAGCTGGAAAGCCTGCAGATTCCGGACGAACCGGCGTAACCGGTGGCCCATCCACGCATGGCGTGGATCTACTGGCCTACGCCGCCCCGAACGCCGATGGCACAGCGGCAGCTTATGGATCCACGCCATGCGTGGATGGGGCTCTGCATCAACGCGGCAGGGCCAGCTCCGCACTCCAGGCCGCCTCACCGTCCACGGTCAGGTCGCAGTGGCGCACGTTGTCGGCACCGGAACAGCGCAGACCCAGCGGGTGCCCGTACCAGTCACCGGCAAGACTCTGGCGAGCGGCGGATTCATCACCGCTGATGCGCACCTCGCCGGCCAACCATAAGCGGTAGCGCACCGGTTGCCCGGCCTCGATACACAGGCGCACCGGCGCATCGGCCAAGCGCCCGGGCAGGTTGTCGTCCACGCAGGCTTCTGCAGCCTGCGCCGAAGTAGCCGCAAGGCCTCCGGCCGCGATCAACGCGGCCAGGCCCGACAGGCGCCGCAGGTTCAATCCTGCGGTGCCGGTTCGTCCGGGCGCGCCGCTTCCGGGCTGACCCGTTCGATGGTGTGGCGCAGTTCGCGGCCGAGGATGAACTTGGCATCCTTGGCCCAGGCATCCAGGCGCTCGTCGAACAGCAGCTTGCTGTTCTCGTCCGGCCACACCAGGCGCAGCTCGCGCAGCTTCTGGATGAAGCCGCGGAACAGCGACTTGTCGAAGAACTCCGGTGCGGCCGGCGCATAGAGCAGGCTCAGGCGCTGTGCAGCCTGCTGGCACAGGCTCTCCAGCTCGGCGGCGCCGAGCGTGCCCGGGCCGTTCTTCACCAGCACCGAAATGGCGATGTAATAGCGCTCGAACGCCTGCTGCAGCGAATGGCCGATCGCGCGCAGGCGGAACACTTCGTCGGTCTGCCCGGTGTTGCGCGCAAGGATGCCGCCGTCGTCTTCGTTGACGTTCTGCAGCAGGCCCTCACGCACGAACACGTCGATGGTCTGGTCGATGCGCTGGGCGAACTCGTCCTCGGTCCACGGCAGGAACAGTTCGGCCTGCAGGAACGGGTACACCGTGCGGCCCAGCTGGACCAGGCCGGTGCGGCTCATGCGGCGGTTGTTCTGGAAGCAGCAGGCCACCCACGACGACGCGGTGAACAGGTGCACCACGTTGTTGCGGAAGTAGCTCAGCAGCACCGCGGTATCGCCGCTGACGCTGAGCACGTCGCCCAGCGGGTGCTTGATGCGGGTGAGGACGTTGATCTCTTCGGCGTGGGCGATGATCCGCTCCGGAGAGTGCGGGGTCACCGTCACCCGGCCCGAATACGGCATCTCCACCAGCAGGGTCTTGCACAGCTCGATCTGCGCGATCAGGTCGGCCTCGCCCATCGCATGCTTGGGCGTGGACAGCAGCGCCAGCGCCAGCAGGTTGATCGGATTGACGTCGGCGGCGCCGTTGATGCGCACCTGGATGCGCTCGGCCAGGGTGTCGACGGTGGTCGACAGCCACGAGGGCTTCTCGTCCTCGGACACCGCCTCGCCACCCCACTCCGGAGCCTTCTCGGCCAGCACATCGTTCAGCGCGATGGGTTCGCCGAAGTTCACCACCACCTGGCCGTAGTTCTGCTTGAGCACCTTGGGGATGCCCCACAGCAGCTGCCAGATCGATTCCTTCTCCTTGGGCCGCCCGGACAGTTCATCCAGGTAGCTGCCGCCCTCCATCAGCTTCTCGTAGCCGATGTAGATGGGCTGGAACAGCACCGGCTTGCGCGGCTGGCGCAGGAACGCGCGCAGGGTCATCGAGATCATGCCGCCCTTGGGCTGCAGCAACCGGCCGGTACGCGAGCGCCCGCCCTCGACGAAGTACTCGATGGAATAGCCGCCGGCGACCAGCTGCGCCACGTACTCGCTGAGCACCGCCGAATACAGCGCGTTGCCGCGGATCGAGCGACGGATGAAGAACGCACCGCCCTTGCGCAGCAGGGTGCCCACCACCGGCAGGTTCAGGTTGATGCCGGCCACGATGTGCGGCGGCACGATGCCGCGGTCGTACAGCAGGTAGGACAGCAGCAGGTAGTCCATGTGGCTGCGGTGGCTGGGCACGTAGACCACTTCGTGGCCCGGCGCTGCGGCCTTGAACTTGTCCAGGTGGTGCACCAGCACGCCGGCGTAGATGCGGTTCCACACATGGCTGAGCATGAAGCTGGCCGAGCGCACCACCGGGCTGGAATAGTCCGCGGCGATTTCCCAGGCGTAGGCGTGCGCCTTCTTCCAGGCATCGCTGGTTTTGCTGTTGTCGCGCTTGGCCTGCGAGGCGATCGCCTCGCGCACCGTCTCGGCGGCCAGCACCTGGTCCACCAGCAGGCGCCGGGTCGACAGGTCAGGACCGATCACCGACTCGCGGATGCGGCGGAAATGGGTACGCAGCACGCGCTGCAGCTTGCGCACCGTACGCTCGGGCTCCAGGCCCTCGTCGACGGTGCTGCGCAGCGAGATCGGCGGTGCGAAGCGGACGATGGTGTTGCGGCCGTTCAGCAGCAGGCCGAGCAGGCGGCGGAAGCGGCCGACCAGCGCCCAGTTTTCCGAGAACAACACGGCGAACCAGCCGCTCTGCTTGTCCGGGGCGCGGCCGACGAAGATCGACACCGGCACCAGGTGCACATCCAGGTCGTCGCGCACGCGATGGGCCTGCAGGACCTTGGCCAGCGAATCGGAATGGGTCTTGGCGCCGCGCTGCTCGGGAATCAGCGAGTTGCTGGAGCTGCGGCGCGACAGGGCCAGATAGGCGCGCTTGCGGCCGGTGGGGTCACCGGCCAGCGGTACCAGCGGCGACGGTAGACCGGCCTGGCGACAGGCCTTGTCCAGGATCAGCGCGTTGGACAGGCCGTAATCTTCCAGCACGTACATGACCGGGCGGCCATCGTTGTACTGTCCCGGGTCTTCCGGCTCGATCTTCAGCGACAACCATGGCTCCACCAGGCGCCCGAGCAGGCGCGCCCACAGTGGGCGGCGGCCGGCAGGACGCGCGTGCACGGGCGTCGCCGCCGGCGGCGTGCCGGCGTCGGTCGAGGGGGACGCCGGCGCCGTGTCGGCGGGCGTCGGCTGGGATTCTTCGCCGGGGAACGGCAGCGGGTTCTGTTTCGACATCGACGTCATTATGGCTTAGCCGATGGCGTTGCCGCTTCCCCATCGGTTGCCGGGGGGGTGACAGGGTCCGGAGCAGCGGCGGCGCGCGCCGCATCAGCCTGACGCAGCAGGGCGTCGGTATCGGCCAAGGTGCGGGTCAGGTACCAGTGGCCCTCACGCCGGCTCAGCGGCACCTGCACGGTCATCGCGCGGCCGGCGAGCTCGTACTGAAGGCGCACCAGGGCATTGTCGCCTTCCACCGACAACAGCTCACCACGCACGCTGCGCAGCGCCTCGTCCACGCCCAGCCCGTAGCTGGCCAGCACGGCCTTCACCGTCTGGATGAACGGCGCCAGCTGCTGCAGGCTGCCTTCCATGCCCGCGGCCTGCAGGCCGGCGTCGTCATGGAAACCGACCTTGGCCGCGGCGCCTACGAGGGCGGCGATGCTGCTGCGGGCCCTGGCACGGTCGCTGATGGGCGCGTCCTGTGCCCAGGCCGCCAGGGTCTGTACCAATTGGATGTAGTGCGCCTGCTGGCCGGGCGTATAACCCTTCTGGTGCCGCAGGTACTGCACACCGAAGTTGCCCATCGACTGCGCGGCCTGACGTACGGCGCGGGCCTGGCCAGCCAGCTGGCGGTCGAAACTGCGCTGCAGCTGCACGCTGGCACCGGGCTCACGCAGCGCCGCCAGCATCGGCAGCAACTGGTCGCCGAGCGGCAGTCCGGTCAGCGGCCACTGGCTGTGGCCGTCGGCCCATGCCTGCTGCAGGCGCTGATACTGGCTGGGGGGCACCGACAGCTTCGCATAGCCGACCAGATCGTCCTCGGCCAGCCGTCGCGCCATCGCCTGTACTGCGGCGACAGGTTCGGCCGGCGCGGCGGCCGGATCACTGCCGGATTCACGGCACGCGGCGATGGCCAGCAGCAGCATGGCCGCCAGCCCCCATCCCCGCGCAGACCTTCCTCGCACTACAACGCTCATGCAATCGGACTCCCCGGACCGGTCCGCATCTTGCGGCCTGCGACGTGACAGCGGCAAGCCGGGCCGTCACGGTTTCTGCCATGACCCGACTGCGCGGTGGCTCCATGCCGCGCGCCGACGGGCCTCTCCGTACCGGGCGGACAAAAAAAAGAGCCCGGATCACAGGGATCGCAGACTCTTCAAACCGGCGCAAGGCCGGTGGACAGTGTTGTGGCGCATGTCCGGTCCGAAGACCGGATGGCGGCGATCCTACGCTGCCCACAAAGTTAACGCAACACATGACAAAACAACATTCAACTCATTGATTTTATTGGATCGGTCGCGTCACCAGATCCCTTCAATGAAATCTACGGCATGTTTTCCGGCGATTCGGGCATAAACGTCGCGGTCGCCGGCACACCGTTTCCCCGGCCCGGGCCGGGTGCGTCAGGGCAACAGGCATAAACGAGAACGCCACCCCGCATTCGACGGGATGGCGTTCGTGGTGCCGCCGTGGCCGCCTTCGCGGCGGTGCTCAGCGCGTGGCCAACGCCGTCGCGATTTCCTGCTGGATCGCGCGTGCGGCGGCCTGCGGATCAGATGCCAGGCGGATCGGACGACCGACCACGATGGCATCGGCGCCATCGGCAAAGGCCTGCGCCACCCCCACGGTACGCTTCTGGTCATCGCCGACCGGGCCACCGGGGCGGATGCCCGGGCACACGATCGAGAAACCGGCGCCGGTCGCGGCGCGGATCGGACCCGCTTCCTGGCCGGAGGCGATCACACCGTCGATACCAGCGGCCTGTGCGGCCAACGCGCGCTCGACCACGACCTCCACCGGCTCGCGGTCGATGCCCATCTGCGCCAGGTCCGGGCGGCCCATCGAGGTCAGCACGGTCACCGCCAGCAGGCGCATGTCGCCGCTGTTGGCGGCCGCGCAGGCTTCCATCATCGCCGGGTGCCAGCCATGGATGGTGGCGTAGCTGACCGGCCACTGCGACAGGCGCTTGATCACCGCAGCGGCAGTGGCCGGGATGTCGAAGAACTTCAGGTCGACGAACACGCGCTTGTTACGGCGAGCCAGCTCGTCCAGCACCTGGAAGTACTCGCCGGAGGCCAGCAGTTCCATGCCGATCTTGTAGAACGCCACGCTGTCGCCGAGGCGCTCGACCCAGTCCAGCGCCTGCACGCGGTCAGGCACGTCCAGCGCGAAGATCAGGCGCTCTTCATCGCGCAGCGGCAGCGGCGCGCAGCTCACGGTGCATAGTCCAGGGCAGCGCGCTTGGCGTCGTGGCGGGCCTGGCGCGACTGGCTGTAGTCGTTGTTGAACTGCGCCGGTTCGAAGCCGCCGTAGGTCGGGTTCGGCAGCATCCACCAGCGCTCGCCGAACCAGTCGTGGTACTGCTGCAGCAGCGCATCGCGGCCGTCGTTGGTGTTGGCGGTCACTTCGACGAAGTCACCCAGCTGGTCGCCGAACTGCATCAGCACGCGGTACTTCTGCCCGGCCAGGCGGCGGCGGCAGTTCTTCTCGCTGCCGGCCTGCTCGCAGCCTTCAACCACGGTGCCCAGGCCGAGGAACACGCTGTCGTCGGCCACCGGCAGGCCCTGCTCGCGCAGGTTGGCCAGGGTCGCGTCCTTCAGGTGCACGGCGCGGTTGGAGATGTACAGCAGGGTCACGCCCTTGGCGTTAGCGGCCTTGGCGAAATCGACCACGCCCGGGATCGCCTTGGCCTTCTTTTCGGCCACCCACTGGTCCCAGGTCATTTCATCGTATTCCTTGCCGTCGCGGACCAGGCGCGCCTGGTAGGGCGAGTTGTCCAGCACGGTCTCGTCCACGTCCAGCACCACCGCCGGCTTCAGGCCCTTGGCCTCGTTGCCGCGTTCTTCCGGCACCAGCGCGTCCCAATGGGCTTCCTTCAGCGCCACATCGAGGTGGTCGGCGGCAGCACGGTAGGTCTGCTCGGTGATCGCCTTGTACTCCTGCGCGCGCTGCATCCACAGCACCGCGTTGAGGTTGTCGTTGGCGGTCAGATCGGACGTGCCTTCAGCCTTGGCAGCGGCGGCCGGAGCCTCCGGCGCAGCGGCGTCGGCGGCAGGCGCGTCCACGCGCTTGCAGGCGGACAAGCCCAGCGCCGCGGTGGCGAGCAGGGTCAGGGACAGGGAAACGGGACGACGCATGAAGATCACCGGCAATCAGATATACCGGCCCATTTTACCGGCAAAGGCGGCCCCGGGACGGCTATGCTTGATGGTTGACCCGTTGTCCCTGCGAAGGCCGCCATGACCGATTCCACCCCGACCCCCGACGTTCCCCTGCTCGACGCCGTGCAGGCCCGCCTGCTGGGCTGCCTGGTGGAGAAGGAAGCGACCACCCCGGACACCTATCCGCTGACGGTCAACGCCGCGCAGTCGGCCGCCAACCAGAAGACCGCCCGCGAGCCGGTGATGAACGTCGATGCCGGTAGCGTGCAGCATGCGCTGCGCCAGCTGGAGACGCTGGGCCTGGCCCGCCAGCACTTCTCCTCGCGCGCCGATCGCTACGAACACCGCCTGCAGGCCGCGCTGGACCTGACCCGGCAGCAGACCGTGCTGCTGGCGCAGCTGCTGCTGCGCGGGCCGCAGACCCTGGGCGAGCTGGTCACACGCAGCGAACGCCTGCACCGCTTCGCCGATACCGACGAAGCCCGCCACGCCATCGAGCGGCTGCAGCAGCGCGGGTTGCTGGTGGTGCTGCCGCGCGCCAGCGGCCAACGCGAAGACCGCTACATGCACCTGCTGTGCGGTGAAGTGGACGGCGCTGCGTTGGCGGCGAAGTACGCCAGCAGTGGCGGCGGTGCAGAGTCTGCCGACCCCGGCCTGGCTGAGCGTGTGGCCCAGCTGGAAGCGGCCGTGGCCGAGCTGCAGGCGCAGCTGGCGGAGCTGCGCGGCTGAAGCAGCCCGCAGGGCATGGCCCGGCACTACTGGACGTCGGCCGCACCCAAGGTAGCGAACAACCGGCTGGGTGTTTCAATGCCCGGCAGCTGGATGACCCCGCGCTCGCGCATGCCGAGACCCAGCAACACCTTCGCCGAGACGTCGTTGTCCAGATCGGTGATGCCATACAGATCCTGCAGGCCCAGCGCCGTGCGTGCGTGATTGAACACCGCCCGCGCCGCCTCGCTGGCATAGCCCTGCCCGGCGAATTCCGACAGCACCGCGTAGCCGATATCCGGTGCCGGTAGCCCCTCACGGCGTACCAGCCCGGCGTTGCCCAGCCACGCACCATCGGACAGCCGCTCGATCGCATACATGCCGAAGCCATTCAACGCATAGCTGTGCAGCACCCGCAGCGCGATGTACTCCCGCGCCTGCTCTTCGTCGCGCACGTTGCGGTCACCGATGAAACGGACGAAGCCCGGATCGTTGAGCAGCGCCAGCATCGGCACCGCATCACGGTCCGGTTCAATGGCCCGCAGCCGCAGGCGTTCGCTTTCAATGGGATGCACGCGCAGACCTCCAGCCGAAACCCCGATTCTGCCTCAACGCCCGGCTGTTGATTTTGATTTTCTTTTTTCTTTTCCGTGGCAGGACGCGCCCGGAATCTGTCAGAGGCCGGTCGGGGTGGGTTCGCGGGGGTATCCGCGCCATGGATGGCGCGGCTAAGCCCCCAGGGACGGGTTCACGGCGTCCCCCGCGAACCCACCCCGACCAGCCACACCGCGTAGCCAACGCGCGCTCCACCACGGAGGGGGGCGCCGTTGGAGCGCCTTAGTCGAACAACGCCTCGATCGCCGCCAACCCCGCCGTCGCCCGCTCCTTCTTCCGCGCCGCATCCGCCACCGGATCAGCGCCATCGCGCTGGATCTCCTCGGCCGGGATCTCCTCGAAGAAACGGCTCGGCTTCAGCCGCACGTGCTCGCCGAACTTGCGCGTCAGCTTGCTGTAGCTCATCCACAGCTGGATCTTGGCGCGGGTGATGCCCACGTACAGCAGGCGCCGCTCTTCCTGCAGATTGCCCTCGTCCAGGCTGACCTGGTGCGGCAGCACGCCGTCCTCGCAGCCGACGATGAACACGTAGGGGAATTCCAGGCCCTTGGAAGCGTGCATGGTCATCATCCGCACCTGGTTGCCCCCCTCGTCCTTGTCGCTGCGCGACAACAGCGCCAACTGGCCGGCCAGATCGGCAGCGGTGGCACCACGCGGGCCACCCTCGAACCACTGCGCCAGTTCTTCGATGTTGTTGGCGCGACGCTGGTAGCTGGCCTCTTCCTTGGCCTGCTGCCGCAGCTCGCTGAGCAGGCCCGATTCCTTGGCGACCTTGCGGATCATGTCGCCGGAGCTGATCTGCCGCGTCTGCGCGCGCAGGTCACGCAGGATGTCGGTGAAGCGCGCCAGGCTGTTGGCCGCGCGCGGTGGCAGCTGCTGCAGCGCGCCGATCGCCTCGGCGGCCTGCGCCATCGGCATGTCCTTTTCCGAGGCCAGTTCGGCCAGCTTGGCCAGGGTGCCGGCGCCGACTTCGCGCTTGGGCGACTGCACCGCACGCAGGAACGCGGTGTCGTCGTCCGGGTTCACCAGCAGCCGCAGCCAGGCCAGCGTGTCCTTCACTTCCTGGCGCTCCAGGAACATGGTGCCGCCGGTCAGGTGGTAGGGGATGCGCAGCAGCTGCATGGCCTTTTCCAGCGGACGCGACTGGAAGTTGCCGCGGAACAGGATGCAGAAATCGCTCCACGGCACGTTGCGCGTCTGCGCTACGAACGCGATCTCGGCGGCGACCTTCTCGGCCTCGTGTTCGCTGTTGCGGCACTCCCACACACGGATGCGCTCGCCGTCGGCCTGGTCGCTCCACAGCTTCTTCAGGTGTTCGTGCGGATTGTTGGCGATCAGCGCGTTGGCCGCACGCAGCACGCGGTTGGAACACCGGTAGTTCTGCTCCAGCTTGATGATTTCCAGCGCCGGGTAATCGCGCCCCATCTGCTGCAGGTTTTCCGGGTTGGCACCGCGCCAGGCGTAGATCGACTGGTCGTCATCGCCCACGCAGGTGAAGTTGCCCTTGTCACCGGCCAGCTGCTTGAGCAGGCGGTACTGCGCATCGTTGGTGTCCTGGCATTCGTCGACCAGCAGGTAGCCGATGCGCTCGCGCCAGGCCAGCGCGATCTCCGGGTTCTCTTCCAGGATCTGCACCGGCAACCGGATCAGGTCGTCGAAGTCCACTGCGTTGAACGCGCTCAGGCGCAACTGGTAGCGCTCGTAGATGCCGGCCGCTTCCTTCTCGCGGTTGCTGCGCGCAGCGGCCATCGCCTGCTCCGGCGACAGGCCGGCGTTCTTGGCGCGCGACACCAGGTTCTTCATGTCCTCGATGTCGTCCGGCTTGGCGCCGTACATCAGGTCCTTGATCTGCGCGGCCGCGTCATCGGCATCGAAGATAGAGAAACCGCGCTTGAGCCCGACGGCGGCATGCTCGATCTGCAGGAACTTCAGGCCCAGCGCATGGAAGGTGCAGATGGTCACTTCATCGGCATCCTGCTCGCGCAGGCGCTTGGCCACGCGCTCGCGCATTTCCTTGGCCGACTTGTTGGTGAAGGTGATCGCGGCGATGCGCTTGGCCGGGTAGCGGCCACAGCCGATCAGGTGGGCGATCTTTTCCACGATCACGCGCGTCTTGCCGCTGCCGGCGCCGGCGAGCACCAGCAGCGGTCCTTCGATGTGGAGGACGGCGGCAGCTTGGGGGGGATTGAGACCGTGCATTGGGGTGCGATTGTAGCGGGCGTTGGTGGCGGCCACAGCCGCCGGCCGGTGGGCTTGCTGAACGGCTTCGGCCGGCGCCGGGTGGCGTCGTACAATCGGCCGATGGCCAAGCTCTATTTCTACTATTCGGCGATGAACGCCGGCAAGACCACCACCCTGCTGCAGAGCGCGCACAACTACCGCGAGCGCGGCATGCGCGTGGCGATCCTGACCCCGCGCCTGGACGACCGTGCCGGCGCGGGCGTGGTCGCCTCGCGGATCGGCCTGCGCGCCGACGGCATGGCCTTCGAACGCGACACCGACCTGCAGCAGTGGGTCACGCAGGATCTGCAGGCCAATGGGCCGCTGGGCTGCGTGCTGGTGGACGAGGCGCAGTTCCTCAGCCGCAGCCAGGTCTGGCAGCTCAGCGAAGTGGTCGACCAGCTGCGCATCCCGGTGCTGTGCTACGGCCTGCGCACCGATTTCCGCGGCGAGTTGTTCGAGGGCAGCCAGTACCTGCTGGCCTGGGCCGACGAGATGCAGGAGATCAAGACGATCTGCCACAGTGGCAAGAAGGCGACCATGACCGTGCGCGTGGACGAACATGGCCATGCCGTGCAGGACGGCCCGCAGGTGGAGATCGGCGGCAACGAGCGCTACGTGTCGGTCAGCCGCGCCGAGTTCAAGAAGATCACCCGTGGCGAGGGGCGGATCGATCCTGCGCAGGCACCGCTGCCGCTGTAGTGCTTGGCGCTTCACGGGCCATGACGTCCTGCGGTTTACAAGGGCGCGTGGTCGGGCCTAGGCTGCGGCACTACCTGCTGCCGAACTGGATGTCCGTCATGCGCCCGGCCCTGCTGTTGCTTCCCGTGTTGTTCCTGCCCCTGTTCGCCACTGCGGCCGAGCGCCCGTCTGGTGAAGAGGACGCGGCCGTGATGGGCGCGGGTTTCATGGACAGTCATCCGGACATGATGTACCGGCAGTGGGGTGTCAACGCCCTGCGCCGCAACGACATCAACGGCGCGATGGACAACTTCCGGCTGGCCGCACGCTATGCCGACAAACCCGCGCAGGGCTACCTGGGCGAGATGTACTGGTATGGCGTTGAACAGCCGCGCAATCCCGTCATGGCCTATGCATGGATGGAAGTGGCAGCCGAGCGCGGCTACCCGCTGTTCGTGGACCTGCGCAACGAGTACTGGGCGACCCTGCCGCTGGAACAGCACGACGCCGCGCGGGCGCAGGCGAGTGCGCTGCGAGCAGAGTATGGCGACGAGGTCGCCCGCCCGCGCATGGCCGAAGTACTGAGGAAGGGGCGCCGCGAGATGACCGGCAGCCGCGTAGGCTCGATGTCCAACAATGTGGACATCGTGTACATGGACGGCGGCATATCCCGCACGATCAAGGCCGACCGCCTGTATGACCCCAAGTACTGGGATCCGAAGCAGTACGAGCGCTGGCAGGACGAGACCTGGATGAAGATCCGCCGTGGCACGGTGGAGGTGGGCGTGCCGACCCAGTCGCACGCGACCGACAGCAAGCCCTGAAACGACGATGCCGGGACTTGCCCGGCACCGCAATGCATCAGTACAGCGTGCGCTCCGGCGCACCAGCCGGCGGCGGGGTGTACTGGTACAGCCAGGTTTCGGTGAGGGTCTTGCCGCCACTGCGCAGGTACAGGCGGATGTCGATCTGCTCGCTGCTGCCCTCCGGCGGCACCAGGTCGAACATCGCGCGGTAGCCCTTGATCTCGCGCAACGGCCGCGCCGAGACGATCTCCACCCGGCCACGGCTGGTTTCGACAACTGCTTCGACATCGGCTTTGTCGATCAGGCTGGCCAGTTCGCCGCCTTCGAAGTCGACCGCAAAGCGCCACGAGAAATACTCGCGCTTCTTGCCGATCACCCCGCCCAGGCCGGTGCGGCTGGCCACGCAATGGGCCAGCGGCGTATGCGCCGGCGGCTGTGCGCCCCAGTACAGGCGGTAGCCGACCAGCAGTTCCTGGCCCGGCTGCGGCTTTTCCTTCGGGTTCCAGAAGGCCACGATGTTGTCGAAGGTTTCATCGACGGTAGGAATCTCCACCAGCTGCACCGAGCCCTCGCCCCAGTCGCCCTTCGGCTCCACCCACAGGCACGGACGCTTCTCGTAGAACACGCCGTCGTCCTGGTAATGGTCGAAGTTGCGGTCACGCTGCAGCAGGCCGAAGCCACGCGGGTTGCGGTCGACGAACATGTTGAAGCGCAGGTTGCGCGGGTTCAGCAGCGGCCGCCAGATCCATTCACCAGCGCCGGTCCACAGCGACAGGCCGTCGGTATCGTGGATCTCCGGGCGCCAGTCCCAGCCCATGCGGCGGTCGTTCTCGCCCACCTGGTACATGCTGGTGCAGGGGGCGATGCCGAGGCGCTCGATCGCCTTGCGCGGGTACAACGCGCTGTCGATGTCCATCAGCAGCACGTCGCCGTTGGTGACGGCGAAGCGGTAGGCACCGGCCACGCTGGGCGAATCCAGCAGCGCATAGACGATGATGGTGTCCGAGTCGGCCGCAGGCTGTTCCAGGTAATAGGCGATGAAGTCGGGGAATTCCTCCGGCTTGCCCATGCCGGTGTCGATGGCCAGGCCCCGCGCGGACTGGCCGTACTGGCCTTCCTTACCCACTGCGCGGAAGTAGCTGGCACCCAGGAACGCGGCGAAATCGCGGTCGGTGTCCTTGCGCGTGTTCAGCCGGAACCCGGCAAAGCCGAGGTCGGCCGGCAGCTCGCCATTCTTCAACCCGCTCTTGCCGTAGTTGAACGCGGCGCCGTCATAGGCCAGTTCCTGCGCCTTGCCGTCGACCACGTCGTACATGCGCACGGGCGAATGGAAGTACAGACCCAGGTGGAAGAACTTGGCCTGGAACTTACCCGGCTGGTCGGCCCACAGGGCGTGGTCCTGGCGATAGCCGATCGACTGGTACTGATCCCAGTCCAGCGCCTCCAGCTTGCCCGGCAGCACCCGCTTGTGGCTCTGGTAGGGCGCCTGTGCCAGCGCGCGCGCCTGGCCCTTCAGGGTGGCGAAATCGAACGGCTGCGGCTGGCCAAGCCGGCGCAGCCCAAGCTGGCCACTCCTGCTGGCCGCGCAGGCCGGCAGTGACGGCAGGCCGAAGGCGGCCAGGGCCAGGGAGGCATTGCGGATGAAGTCGCGTCGTTGCATGCAGGCGCGGGAGCAAAGGAAAGGTCGGCCATCATAGGCAGACAAACGTTAACGGGCAGCGGTGGACTCGATACCCTGTTCAGCCTGTGCCAATGCCGCAAGGCGGGCATCAAGCTCCTGCAGGGCCGGTGCCTGCGGACCGCGCTGGGCCAGCAGCAGCTGCCGTGCCTCGGCCAGCACGGTACGGGCCTGCGCGATCTGGCCGGCCTGCTGCAGGACCTGCCCCTGTGCCAGCAGCGCCTGCGGCAGCAGGGCGACGTGATCCGGTTGGCGCCAGATCGCCACCGCGCGGGCATAGTGCGCTGCCGCCGCCGAGGGGTCGCCGCTGGCGCTGGCCCACTTCCCCAGCGCGAACTCGCCGTAGCCGATCTCGCGATGGTCCGGGCCCAGGGCGCCGAGCAGCTGGGCCTGCACCTGCCGCAGTTCCTGGCCGGCCAGCGCGTGCTGGCCACGCTGCAGGGCCAGCAGCGCGCGTGCACGGCGGACCACCAGTGCCTCCGGGTGGCGCGGTCCCCATGCCTCCTGTGCCGCCTGCCAGGCCAGCTCCAGCTCGGCCGCTGCGGCCTGCGTGTCGCCCTGCCGGGCCAGCACATCGCCCAGCTGGCGATGCAGGCTGATCACCTGCGGGCTGCTGGCGTCGGCGCGTTGGCCGAGCAGGGCCAGCGCCTGCCGGTACCCCGCCAGCGCGGCCGGCAGGCGTCCGGCGGTGGCGTCCAGGGCGGCCAGATCGGCCAGTGATTCAGCACGCCCGAAGCGCTCGACCATCCCCTGGTGGCGCAGCGCAAGCGCCTGCTGGAACGAACGTCGCGCCGCATCGGCGTCACCCAGTTGGGCCTGGCAACGCCCAAGCTGGCTGTGGAACTCGGCCACCGCCGCCGGCAATGCCGCCGCCTGGCTGGCCGCCAATGCTTGCAGCGGCTGCAGGTGCGCCAGGCACTCGCGCCCTCGGCCGAGCATGCGCAGTGCACGCCCGCGCTGGGTAACCGCCTCGATCTGCAGCGCCGGCGGCACCTCGCCCACCTCCTGCAGCAGCCGGCGCTGCTGGTCCAGGGTCTGCAGCGCCAGCTGGTAGTCGCCCAGGCCGATACGCAGGCGGCCGATCACCCCTTGCAGCTCGGCCAGCGCCAGCGGCTGGTCAGCCAGTTCGGCTTCGCCCCGTTGCTGGCCGGTGGCCAGCAGCTGCGGCACGTCGAAATGGCCGTGGCGCTGGCTGGCCGCCTTGTCGAACAGGCCAACAGTGAAATCCTGCATGGCCTGCGCACGCGCCATTTCCGCCCGCGCCTGGCGCAACTGCCACAGGGCGAAGGACGTGGTCCCCAACAGGGCCAGCGCGGCCAGCCCGGCCAGCGCCACGCCCCAGCGATGGCGGCCCACGTACTTTCGCACCCGGTAACCCACGCCCGGCGGACGCGCCTGGATCGGCTGCCCCTGCAGGTAGCGGCGCAGGTCGCCGGCCAGTGCTTCGGCCGAGCTGTAGCGCTGCTGCGGGTCTTTCTGCAGGGCCTTTTCCAGCAGCACGTCCAGATCGCCACGCAGTCGCTTGGCCTGCCGCAGCAGCGCCCGTCTCGGTGCTCCCGGCTCGGCGGCCAGCCGTTGCAGCAGCGCCGAGGCACGCGGTGCCTGCACATCCAGGATCGAGCGCTCCCATTCCGCGTCACTGTGCCGGCGCAACCGATACGGCTTGTGCCCGGTGACCACCTCGAACAGCACCACGCCCAGCGAATAGACGTCGGTCAGGGTCGTCACCGCCTCGCCACGCACCTGCTCCGGCGCGGCGTAGTGCAGGGTAAACGCGCGGATTTCGGTAGCCGGATGGGCCGCGTTCGGATCGTCGTGGTCGAGCAGCTTGGCGATGCCGAAGTCGAGCAGTTTCACCGTGCCATCGGCGCGTACCAGGATGTTGGAGGGCTTCAGGTCGCGGTGCACCACCAGGTTCGCATGCGCATGGCTGACCACCGCGCAGACCTGCAGCATCAGCTGCAGCCGCGTTTCCAGCGGCGGTTGCAGGCGCCGGCAGTAGTCGCTGATCGGCTCGCCTTCCACGTAATCCAGCGCCAGGTAGGGCTGCCCATGCTGGTCCACCCCGGCGTCCAGCAGTTGTGCCAGATGCGGGTGCTGCAGGCGGGCCAGGATCTGCCGCTCGCGGCCGAAGCGCTGGCGCAGGCCCGGATCGGCGACGCCACTGCGCAGCAGCTTCAGTGCGACCTGGCGCTGGTACAGGCCATCGCAGCGCTCGGCCAGCCAGACCTCGCCCATGCCGCCTTCGCCGAGCGGGCGCAGCAGGCGATAGGGGCCGATCTCGCTTCCGGCACGGCCCGGCGATGTGGCCGTCCACAGCGGCTGGGCCATGAACTCGTGGCTGTCGGCCTCCTGCTGCAGCAGGTATTCCAGCTCGCGGCCCAGCGTCGGGTCCTGCGCGCTTACGCGCTGCAGGCGCAGCTGCCGGGCCTCTGGCGCAAGCTCCAGCAGCTGATCCAGCCAGGACGACAGTTGCTGCCAGCGGGCGGTATCCATGATGTGGGTGGCGGCGACTCAGTCGCGCATCGCGGCCAGCAGGAACAGCCGCGCTTTCTGCCAGTCACGGCGGATGCTGCGTTCCGAGCGCTGGCTCAACTCGGCGATCTCCAGCTCGGACAAGCCCGCGAAATAACGCAGCTCCACGACCTTGGCCAGGTGCGCATCGACGGCCTGCAGGCGCTCCAACGCAACATCGAGAGCCAGCAGGTCCTCGTCCAGGCGCACGCCGCTGCTGCTGTTCTCGGGAATCTCGGCCACCCGCTTGAGATCGCCCCCGCGCTTGCGCGCCAAGCGGTTGCGCGCGTAATCGACGACCACGCTGCGCATCGCCGACGCTGCATAGGCGAAGAAGTGCGCACGGTCCTCGAAGCGTGCCGCACCGCGGCTGCCCAGCAGTTTCAGGTAGGACTCGTGGACCAGCGAGGTCGCGTCCAGGGTGCGTCCCTGCTGCCCGGCCAGCTGCCGCCGCGCCATGCTGTGCAGTTCCTGGTACAGGGTGGTCAGCACGCGGTCGAGCGCGGCACGGTCGCCACCGCGCGCAGCATCCAGCCAGACGGTGATATCCGGGCCTTCGTCCATCGCCAACGCTCCCCCGCAGCGGATGTCGGCTGGACTATAGCGCTGCGCGTGTGCAGCGCATGAAGACGTTCAGCGCTGGCAGCGACTGCACCACACGCTTGACCGCTGGCCGATCATGGCGTGCTTGAGCGGGCGGCCGCAGCCGGGGCACGGCAGGCCATCGCGGCCATAGACCAGCAGCTCCTGCTCGAAGTAGCCCGGCGCGCCGTCGGGGCTGATGAAATCGCGCAGGGTGGTGCCGCCGCGGGTGATGGCGTAGTCCAGCGTTTCCTTCACTGCCGTGGCCAGCCGCCGATAGCGCTCGCGGGTGACCTTGCCGGCCTCGCGCAGCGGGCTGATCCCCGCCTTGTACAGGCTCTCGGCGGCATAGATGTTGCCCACCCCGACCACCACCGCCTGGTCCATCAGGAAGGTCTTCACCGGCGCGCTGCGGCCGCGGCTGCGGGCGAACAGGTAGTCGCCGTCGAAGGCGTCGTCCAGCGGCTCCGGGCCCAGCCCCTGCAGCAGCGGGTGGATCTCGCCAGCCGGCTGCCAGAGCAGGCTGCCGAAGCGGCGCGGGTCGTTGAAACGCAGCAGGCGGCCGTTGTCCAGGCTGATGTCCACATGGTCATGCGCGCGCAACGGGGTGTCGCCGGGCAGCACGCGCAGGCTGCCGGACATGCCCAGGTGCAGCACGGCGCTGCCGATGGCGGTATCCAGCAGCAGGTACTTGGCGCGGCGGCGCACCTCTTCGATGCGCTGGCCGGGCAGCAGCTCGGCCACTTCCGGCGGGATCGGCCAACGCAGGTCGGCACGGCGCAGGATCACGCCATGGACGCGGCGGCCTTCCAGATGCGGCGCCAGGCCGCGGCGGGTGGTTTCTACTTCGGGCAGTTCAGGCATGGGACGATTCTATGCCCTCCTGCCCTGCGGGCAGCGCGGCCATCACTGCCTGGGTGCAACGCACCCCGGCGGCGTGCCGCCATCAGGCCTGCTGGCCCACTTCGGCCGAGGCCGCGTCGGTGGCCTCTGGCGGCGGCGCCACGGTCGCCGCCGGGGTGCCGTCCGGGAACAGGGTCGGCAGTGTGGCGGCGAAGCTGGCCACGCACGCTTCGGCGTAGCGCTCGGCAGTCTGCCGGGCCAACGCGTAGTCATCGGCCTGCCACGCTTCCAGCGACGCCGAGACCGGTTCGGCAATGCGGCAATGCGCGCCTTCGCCACCGGTCAGGCGCATGGTCGGCAGCTTGCGTCGGTATGGAAAGCCCAGGTCCACGTTCTGGCGCAGTTCGTATTCGGTCCCGGCATTGCCGAGCTCCTTGTAGATCAGGGTGAAGTCCCCCACGGTGACCTGCACCGGCCGCGACTGCTCGGGGATGGCGCCGGGATGGGCGCTGAAGTAGGCCGCCAAGGCCGCACGTGCCTGCTGCTCCATCGAACTGAAGGCCGGGTTCGGCACGGTGTCCACACGGGTACCTTTCAGCTGGTCCTTCCTGAAACCGCTGCCGCCTATGACACCGGCGAACAGCGATACGGCAGCCTGTGCTGCGATGACCTTGCCGGTGGTGGAACGCTGCACCAGACGCAGCGTCCGGTCGCCGATCGGCTGGCCATCGGCATTGGTCTCCAGTTTGGTACTGGTCGGAACCCGATGTTCCCAGGCAGGTGCTGCCGGTGCGGTATCCGAGGCCTGCTGCGGTTCGGCGTCGGCCGCCACGGCTATAGCCGGCTCGTCGGCCAGTGCCGGTGCAGCCCAGGCGACGCCGCCAAGCAGAATGGCGGTGAGAAGGGTAGGTTTGGCATTCATTGGGGGGGTCTTGGGCATCGGTCAGGTCAGTGCGGGCGATCCCAACGCGCAGCGATCATCGCAACGGCACTGCTCCAACCTCCATGTCCCCACAACCGCGTTCCATCACGGTCGACATGCCAAGCCCGCACTGTCTCTGCTGATCGACCGGTACGCCGGGTTCGAGTCGTAGAGACCATCGGCAGCGCGCCGACGAACTTTAGCCGGGCACGCTACGACTGGCGCCGCTCAGCGCGGCGGTGCAGCCAGTTCCCGTGCATCCAGGAATCCGTCACCGTTGGCGTCCTGCTTGTGGAAGCGCTGCACGATCACCTGCCGCTGCTGTTCGCGGGTGATGGCCCTGCCTTTGCCACCGGGCAGCTCGTCGGCGGTCAGCACGCCATCGCCGTTGCGGTCCATGCGATCGAAGGCATACAGCATCCACTGCAGGTACTCGGCTTCACTGACCTTGCCGTCGCCATCGCTGTCCATGCGCTGCAGGTAACTGGCAGTGTCGCTGACCTGGGCCTGCACGGCAGGTGCGCACACGGCGGCCAGCAGCAATGCCGTCAGCGCAGCCCTCATCCGCCCACCAGGGTGTAGCCCTTCAGTCGCGCGGCATAGGCCTGCAGCGCGGCGATGCCGCTTTCCTCGGCCTCGCGGCACCAGGCCTGCAGTTGACGCAGGCGCTCGGCGGCATCGTGGCCGCGTGCTTCCAGCAGCGTTGCCAGGCGCGCGCGATATTCCACCAGGGTGCGGATGCGCGGGCGCTGGGCGACCCATTCGCTGAGCTGGGCGCGGCTGTCCGGCTTCAACCAGCGGCCGTCGTTGACCAGGCCGCGACGCAGCCGGCGCGGCAGCAACCGGCGCAGCTTGGCACCCGCGTGTCGTGCTTCCTCGCGCAATGCCGGCATGAACACGTTGCGCTGGTAGTCGGTCATCGCCTGGAAGCGATGCGACAGCAGTGCCTTCAGGGTATCGGCGTCGGGCACGGCGATGTTCGGGCGCACGTCCATGGCCGGCGCGACACGCAGGACCTTGGCCAGGCGCAATGCCTGCAGCAGGCGGATCGCACTCCAGCCGATGTCGAATTCCCAGCGCCGCATCGCAAAGCGCGCCGAACTGGGGAACGCATGGTGGTTGTTGTGCAGTTCCTCGCCACCAATCCAGAACGCCCACGGCGTCAGGTTGGTGGAGGTGTCGGCCGACTCGTAGTTGCGGTAGCCCCACCAGTGGCCCAGGCCATTGACCACGCCAGCGGCCCAGAACGGGATCCAGGCCATCTGGATCGCCCACAGGGCGATGCCCGGCAGGCCGAACAGCACCGTGTTGATCGCAAACAGCAGCACCGGGCCGAACGTGGCATAGGGGGTGTACAGGCGGCGCTCGATCGCGTCGTCCGGCGTGCCGCGACCGTACTGTTCGATGTCCGCGCGCATGCCGCGCGCTTCGCGGTAGAGTTCCACGCCGCGCCAGAACACCTGGCCGATGCCACGGGTGACCGGGCTGTGCGGGTCGTCCTCGGTTTCCACCTTGGCGTGGTGCTTGCGATGGATCGCCACCCACTCCTTGGTGATCATCGAGGTGGTCAGCCAGGTCCAGAAGCGGAAGAAGTGCGCGACCACCGGGTGGAAGTCCACGCCCCGATGCGCCTGGCTGCGGTGCAGGTAGAGGGTGACCGAGAAGATCGTGAGCTGGGTGAAGACCAGCAGCACCAGGGCCAGCTGCCACCAGCCCAGGCCCAGCACGCCACCGGTCAGCAGGGACATCAGGGCATCAGGCATGGCGGCTCTCCAGAGCGACACAGGTATGGAAGACATCATGGGCGCTTGCGTTGCAAACTGCACCTTGCACCGCTGGATTGGCAGCGCCATTCCGTGGCTTCGTTCACAGTTGGGGACCCGTGTTGTCGAGCCTTGATCCGCGCACCCGCGCCACACCCCCTGCCCCGCCCGCCGGGGACCTGCCGCCCTTGATCGAACTGGACCGCGCCAGCGTGATGCGCGGCCAGGTGAAGGTCCTGCACGCGCTGAGCCTGCGCATCGCCCAGGGCCAGCACACCGCGCTGCTCGGTCCCAATGGCTGTGGCAAGTCCACCTTCATCAAGCTGATCACCCGCGAGCTGTACCCGCTGGCACAGGCCGACGGCACGGTGGCGGTGAAAGTGCTGGGGCAGAGCCGCTGGCAGGTCGACAGGCTGCGTTCGCAGCTGGGCATCGTCACCGGCGACCTCAGCAGCAACCTGGCCGACATGCCTGGGCTGACGGTGGAGCAGGCGGTGCTGTCGGGGTTCTTCGCCAGTTACGTGGTGCCGGCCTTCCGCGAGGTCACCGCGGACATGCGCATCCGGGTCGGCGAGACCCTGGCGATGACCGGCGCATCGGCCCTGCGTGAACGTGCCTATGCCGAGTTGTCGGCCGGCGAGACCCGCCGCGTGCTGATCGCCCGCGCACTGGTCAATCGACCACAGGCGCTGCTGCTGGATGAACCCTCCACCGGGCTGGACCTGGTGGCCCGCCAGCAGTTGATCGCCACCATGCGCGTGCTTGCGCAGCAGGGCATCACCCTGGTGCTGGTCACCCACCACATCGAGGAAGTGATTCCCGAGATCGAGCGCGTGGTGCTGCTGCGCGACGGTCGCGTGCTGGCCGATGGGGCGCGCGCCGAGCTGCTGCGCGACGAACCGTTGTCAGCCGTGTTCGGCGGCTCAATCACGGTGCTGGAACAGGAAGGGCGGCTGACCGCGTACGCGGAGTGACAGCGCATCGGTGGCGGGCCGGATGTCCGGCCCGCCACACGCTGCTTCAAAACCGCAATGCCAGCGCGCGTGACTCGATCGGTGCCATCCGGCTCTGGTCCTGCAGCTGCAGGTCGCGCAGTTCATAGGGCGCACCGAAGCCGGCAGGCAGCGCAGCCTGGTCGAAAGGCAGCACCAGCGCGCCGCGACCCGGGCCATCGAACCACGCTGCGGCATGGGCCTGCGCCACCGGCTGCAACTGGCCGTTGGCTGCGGTGGCATACAGGGTGCCGCGCGCCTCGTAGCGGCCGGCAGCGGCCACCTGCAGCGGCAGGCTGACCTGGCGGCTGGCCGGATCGGGCGTGGCCTGGCCGACGAAGCGGGCGGTCGGTCTGGCCACCGCGAAGGCGACCTTGCCGTCGCGCAGTACGCCGTCGGCCTGGGCGAACACCTGCAGCTCCCACAGGCCCTGTGCGTTGCTGGCCTCGGCCGGAATCCTCACCTGTGCACGCAGGCTGCCATCGGTGGTACGCAGCAGCCGCTGCGGCCAGCTGCGGCCATCGGGTGCAACCAGCAGCGCTTCACCGCCGAGGCTGCCGCGCCGTGCACGCAACGTCGCTGCGCTGGCACCGTCTTCCAGCAGACGCGCCTGCAGCTGCACGTTGCCACCGGCCAGCACCTGCGCCTGGCTGGCCTGCACTTCCAACCGCAGCGGGCTGTTGGGCTCCAGTACCTGCACCACGTAGCGGCCCTGTGCCTGCGCGCTCTGCAGGCGGTAAGCGCCAGCTGCGCTGGCAGTACCGGTACGCAGCATGCTGCTGCCATCGTTGACCGGCATGCCCGCATCCTGCAGCTGGCGTGCATCGACACTGCGCGCGACGCTGCTGCGCCCCGCCGGATCACGTACCTGCAGCGCGCTGGCCGGCAGCGCGCGGGCGCCCGGTGCCGGGCTGAGCTGGATCACCGCATCGGGTGCGCTCAGCGGCAGTTCCAGGCCGCGCTGCAGCTCGGCACCGTCGACCTGCTGCCAGTAGCTGCGGCTGATGGCGGCCTGGGGGCCCGGGGCCTGCAGTGGTTGCGTCGGGTCCAGCGCCCAGGCGAAGGCCAGCGGCGCGTGCTCGCTTTCATCGGCCGGCAGCGGCGCGGCAACCAAGCCAGCGGGAATCTGGTCGCCAGCGGCGACGCGCAGCGGCTGCGCGGCCTGCGCCGATGCGCTGGAAAGGACTGCCAGCACGGCGGTAGCCAGCAAGGTGGAATGGATCGTCATGGTCATCTCCCTCACTGGGTCAGGTCGTTGCGCAGGATGCTGCCGAGGCCGAAGCACTCGCGGCGGCTCTGGTTGTGGCTGAGCGGCTCGGCGCCCTGGGTGCGCGCCTTGTCGGTGAACCACAGGGTGCCGGCCGCCTTCTGGCTGCTGCATTCAAGGAAACCGTCCGAGCACGACGACAGCCAGTTCTGGGTGAACTCCAGGCCGACGTTGGCGGCGTAGCCACCGCAGTAGCTGTTGCTGTCCCACACCGCCGATTCGACATCGCTGCCAACCACTGCGCGGAACGGCTTGGGCAGGGCCGGGCGGCCGGCGGTGCCGTACAGGTTCTGCGCGTTGTAGGTGGCCATGTGTCCCACCTGCTGCATGCGCACCGCGTCGCTCTTGTAGCCCAGCAGCCAGCCCAGCGAGGTTTCGAACGTGTTGCCGTTGAGCACGGCGTCGGCCAGCGGCGTACCTGCCGACGAGGGCGCCAGCGCAGTGACCTTGCGCACCCGGTTGATGATCTTCGGGTAGCGACTGTCGTAGGTGGGGTTGGACAGGATCCAGCGCATCACGTTGCCGCCGTTGGAATGGGTGATGACTACCAGCTGGGTGATGCCACGGCTGTCGATGAAGCTGGTGAGCTGGTTGGCCAGGCAACCGGCCGCTTCCGGCTTCCACATGTACTGGGTGAAGTCGCAGTTGATGACCACATAGTTGCTGCTGTTCGGCAGGCCCTGGCGGACGGTGTCGATGATCGCCGGCTGCCAGTAATCCTGTGTGGCATTGGTCTGCGCGCCGGTGCCGTGCACGAAGGCGACGCCGTAGACCTCGGCGGCCTGCGCCGGGGCGGTCGCCAACGCGAGAACGACGGCCAGAACGGTACTTCCTGTTGCGGTGCTGCGCATCGCTTCTCTCCCTTTCAGCGGATCCCCCCGGCCCGGCTGTGAGCTGATGCTCATGGCGGCAGCGTGTGAAAGTCCGTGCGCTGCGCCCGGATTCAGGAGATTGCCGACACTTGATGACGGTTTTCACCGCCCAGCGGCGGACCATGCCGGGTCTGGCCGTATGACCGATGGACGCTGCGGCCGACAATCGAGGCTGCGATCATGGCCGGCGAGTTCCCTTCCCGAGTCTGCCCATGTCGTCGATCCTTTCCCCTGCCCGTCCGCTGCTCGGCTTGGCCATCGCGCTGTCGTTGGCCGGCTGTGCCGCCACCACCAGCAAGCCGACCGCCGTCGAAGCCAACATCACCACCAAGGCCGTGGGCTACCTGGACAAGACCGCAGTGCCGGCCAGCATCGATCTCGTGCCGGCACCACCGGCGGCCGGCTCGGCTGCCTTCGCACTGGATGAGCAGGTCAGCCGCGAGGCACGTGCGCTGCGCGGCAGCCCGCGCTTCGCCCAGGCAAGTGTCGATGCCGAACTCGGCTTCCCGGAAGGCGCCAACCACTTTTCCTGCGCCGCCGACATCGACGTCGATGCAGTGAAGACCCCGGCCCTGTACCGCCTGCTGGAGCGCAGCCGCATCGACGCCAGTGCTGCCACCAAGGCCGCCAAGAACAAGTACCAGCGCCCGCGTCCTTTCATGGTCAACGGCGAGCCGACCTGCTCGCCGAAGGATGAGGAGGGCCTGCGCAGCAACGGCTCCTACCCGTCCGGCCACACCTCGATCGGCTGGGCATGGGCATTGATCCTGTCGGAGATCGCACCGGACCGCGCCGATGCCATCCAGGCCCGTGGCCGCAACTACGGCGAGAGCCGCCTGGTGTGCAACGTGCACTGGCAGAGCGACATCCTCGAAGGCCGCTTCATGGGCGCAACCGCCGTTGCCCGCCTGCATGACAACGCCGCGTTCAACAAGGATCTGCTGGCCGCACGCAAGGAAATCGCTGCCGCGCGCAAGGCCGGCCTGCATTCCAGCCGTGATTGCACCACCGAAAACGCGGTGCTGAAGGTGCGCCCGCAGAGCGCGCTGTAAGCGCGCGCCGGATTGATCGTTGCCGGCCAGCGACCGGCGCTACCGGTTGCGGTGAAAACAGAAGGGCCGGCATTGCGCCGGCCCTTCTTCATTGCATCACTGCAGCAACCGCATCAGAACTTCGCGGTGAACTCCACGCCCCAGGTACGCGGCTCGTTGAGGAAGCCGGTCAGGTTGTTGAAGTCGATCGCACCCACCACACGGGTCTGGTTGGTCAGGTTGCGGCCGAACACGGCCACGTCGTACTGGCCGTAGTCCCAGTTGTAACCCAGCCGCAGGCCACCTTCCAGCGAACTACGGCCGCGGAATTCCGGCGACTCGTAGATGAAGAAGTTGACCGCGCTGCGGTAGGCCCAGTCGGTGTAGGCATACAGCTCGCTGCCATCGCTGAGCGGGAAGCCCACGCGCAGGGTCGCGTTGTGGATCCACTTCGGCGCCTGCGGCAGCGGATTGCCGTTGACCAGGGCGTAGGTGCCACCATTGATGATGGTGGTCGGGTCGGTGATGGTGCAGCCGCCGCCACAGACCGCCACCGCGAGGTTCTTGTCCTTGATCTCGGTGTCGTTGTAGCTGCTGCCGAAGGTCAGCAGGACGTTGTCGGCCAAGTAGGCCTCCAGGTCCAGCTCCACGCCCTGGCCGATGGTCTTGTCGGCGTTGAGCAGGGTAGCGGTGTTGTTGCCGCCGCCGACGGCGATCAGCTGCTGGCCGTCCACGTCGTAGCGGAACACGCTGAAGCCCAGGCGCGCGCGACGCTCGAACAGATCGGCCTTGATGCCGGCTTCGTACGAAATCACCTTCTCCGAATCGGCCTGCGACAGACCGGGCGCGAACGCCAGGCGGCCCTGGATCGACGGTGCACGGAAGCCCTTGGCCACGCGGGCATAGGCATTGACGTTGTCGGTCAGCTTGTACACGCCGCTGACATCCCAGCTGACGTCATTGACGTCGGTGTTGGCCAGGTACGGGCCACTGACCGGGGTACCGAACGGCACGGCCTGCAGCACGCTGGCGCTGAAGTCCTTCTTGTCCTGCGTGTAGCGCACACCGGCACGCAGCTTGAAGCGGTCGGTGACATCGAAGTCGCCCGAGGCGAATACCGCCCACGCCTTGTTGCGCTGCTGCTGCACGACGTGGCCGGTCTGCGGGTTGCCCGGGGTCAGCGAGTCGTAGTTGAAGTTGTTGATGGTGACGTCTTCATCGAAGTAGAAGACGCCGGCCTGCCAGTCGAAGCGACCCCATTCGTTGGATTCCACGCGGAATTCCTGGGTCCACTGGCGGTGGTGCGGCAGGCCGTCGGCCGACTCGGACGAGAACGGAATCAGGCCCGGGCCGGAGTTGCCGGCACCGAGGAACGCGGCGCCGTAGCCACCGTCGATGTCGCCGCGGTTGAGCGATTCGGCGGTCTCATAGCCGGTGATCGAATGCAGGGTCACCGAACCGAGGTTCCACTGCAGGCGCGCGCTGCCGCCCCAGGTTTCCAGGTCGGAGAAATTGACGCCATCGTTGGCGACCTTGTCGCGGTCGAAGTTCTCGACCAGCGAATTGCCGCCCTTCTCGATGATGTTGGCGCGGAACAGGCGGGCGGTGCCGTTGAGCTTGCGCTTGTGCAGGTTGAACAGCGCTTCGAAATCATCGCCTTCGTACAGGAACTGCACGCGGCCGGCGGCTTCGTCATAGCCCTCGAAACCACTGTTGGGCGCACCGGCACGGGTGTTGTCGACCCAGTCGTCGCGACGCTGGTAGATGGCCGACACGCGTGCGGACCAGCGGTCGGTCAGCGGGCCGCCGTAGGCGCCCTGCACGTTCCAGCTGTTGTAGGTGCCATAGCCCACGCGCACGTAGCCATCGGCATCCTGCGACGGACGCGCCGAATCGAACTTGACCACGCCGGCCGGGGTGTTGCGCCCGAACAGGGTGCCCTGCGGACCGCGCAGCACTTCCACACCGGCCAGGTCGAACAGCGGGAAGCCCTTCAGCAGCGGGCTTTCCTGCACCACATCGTCGTACACCAGCGAGACCGGCTGCGAAGCGTTGAGGTCGAAATCGGTGTTGCCCAGGCCGCGGATGTAGAAGCGCGGGAAGGCACGGCCGTAGGAAGACTCGATGTTGAGGCTCGGCACGCGCGCAGCAAGGAAGCGGATGTCATCGCCCGCCGAACCGAGCACGTCGAGCTTTTCGCCCTGGATCGCGCTGATCGCAACCGGCACGTCCTTGGCGTTCTCGACGCGACGCTGTGCAGTCACCTGCAGCGCATCGAGGGCGACCGGATCCTTGGCGGCGGGGGTTTCCTGGGCGGCTGCTACCAGCGGCAGCAGGGCGGAAAGAGCGACAACGAGCGGGCGCGCGACCGGAGAGCGGCCACGGGAAGTACGGGTCGGGGACATGGCGGTAGGCTGTGTTTGGAGGGGTGGTAAAACGGCGCTACCAGATAATTGTTGCAATACAGCACCTGCCTCGCAAATGCCGATCGTTCATGGCCGCCTCGCGCGCCGCCGGAAGCTGCCGCTAGACTCGGGGTTTTCCCCCGCAACGGACCTGCTGCGATGACCCAGTGGTACTTCCATGCTCCCGGCCAGGCCGACCGTGTCGGTCCGTTCGACGAGGAGGCCGCGCGCCGCTTTGCCCAGGCCAATCCGCGCGCGCTGGCCTGGTGCCAGGGCATGACAGGGTGGACACCGGTGTCCGAAATCGTTGCCCTGCAGCAGGCCAGCACCGCCACAACAGCGCCGCCGCCGATGCCTGCAGTCACGCCCGCAGTGACAACTGCGTCAACCGGCAGCCGTGCCGACCGCATCGACTTCCGCATCGTCGGCCATGAAATGCAGTTCGTGGAAATCGAACTGGACCCTGGCGAAGGTGCGGTGGCGGAGGCCGGCGCGTTGATGTTCAAGGACGCTTCGGTGCAGATGGATACCGTCTTCGGCGGAGGCGCACGCGGTGGCCAGGGCAGCGGTTTCATGGACAAGGTGATGGCCGCAGGCAAGCGCGTGCTGACCGGTGAGAGCCTGTTTGCCACCGTCTACACGCAGACCGGCCCGGGCCGCGGCAAGGTCGCCTTCGCCGCGCCCTATCCCGGCACCGTGCTGGCGATGAAGCTGGACCAGCACGGCGGGCGCCTGATCTGCCAGAAGGACAGCTTCCTGGCCGGCGCGCGCGGCGTGCAGATCGGTGTGCAGTTCCAGCGCAAGATCATGACCGGCCTGTTCGGCGGCGAAGGTTTCATCATGCAGAAGCTGGAAGGCGACGGCTGGGTGTTCATCCATGCCGGCGGCTGCGTGGTCGAGCGTGAGCTGGCCGCTGGCGAACGCCTGGATGTCGATACCGGCTGCATCGTCGCCTACCACCCGACCGTGGACATGGACGTGCGCCGGGTCAAAGGCATCCGAAGCGTGCTGTTCGGCGGCGAAGGCGTGTTCCTGGCCACGCTGACCGGGCCGGGCAAGGTCTGGCTGCAGTCGCTGCCGTTCTCGCGCCTGGCCGGCCGCATGTGGATGGCCGCGCCGCAGGGCGGCGGCAAGAGCCGCGGCGAGAGTTCGCTGCTGGGCTGAGTGCCCCGGAGGCTGGACGGCCGGCACTACCCAGTCGGCGGCAGGTGATTTCATGAATGGGGAATCCCCCCACCCTGCCCGCTCCGCCACGCCTTCGGTATGCTGGCGCCCTTTCCTGAATCCGGCGCCGCGAGCGCACTGCCGATGAGCCTGTTCCGCCCCCGCGTGCTGCTGTCCGTCGCCCTGATTGGCCTGCTGGCCGGTTGTGGTGGTGAAGAGGTCCGCCCCACCCCGCCCGCGCAGCCCACCGTGGTTCCGCAGGCCAAGCCGGTGAAGATCGGCATCGCGCTCGGCGGCGGCGCGGCCAAGGGCTTTGCGCACATCGGCGTGATCAAGATGCTCGAGGCCAACGGCTTCGAACCGGTGGTGGTGTCCGGCACCAGCGCCGGCAGCGTGGTCGGCGCCCTGTATGCCAGCGGCATGGATGCCTTCCAGATGCAGAGCAAGGCGGTGGCGCTGGATGAAGCCAGCATCCGCGACGTGCGCCTGTTCTCCGGTGGCCTGGTGCAGGGCCAGAAGCTGCAGGACTACGTCAACGAACAGGTGGCCAACCGCCCGACCGAGCGCCTGAAGAAGCCGTTCGCCGCCGTCGCCACCCAACTGGAAACCGGCGAGCGTTCGATCTTCGTGCGCGGCAACGTCGGCCAGGCGGTGCGCGCGTCCAGCAGCATCCCCGGCGTGTTCGAGCCGGTGAAGATCGGTGGCCGCAACTACATCGACGGCGGCGTGGTCAGCCCAGTGCCGGTGGATGCCGCACGGCAGCTCGGTGCCGAGTTCGTGATCGCCGTGGACATCTCCAGCAAGGCCAGCGGCAAGGCACCGACCGGCATGCTCGGCATCGTCAACCAGTCGATCTCGATCATGGGCCAGCGTCTGGGCGAGCAGGAACTGGCGCGCGCCGACATCGTGATCCGGCCGAAGGTGCTGGACATCGGTGCTGCCGATTTCAGCCAGCGTGGCACGGCCATCCTGGAAGGCGAGAAGGCCGCGATGGCGGCGATGCCGCAGATCCGCGCCAAGATCCAGCAGCTGCAGAAGGCCCGTGCCGCGGCGTTGGCACCGGCACCGGTGGCGGCGCCCAAGTGCGACGAGCCTTCGCGCCTGGGCAAGCTGATGGGCCGCAAGGAAAAGTGCTGAGGGCTGCAGGGCGCCGCCGCTGAGCGGCGCCGTGGTCAACGCCGCGGGCGATGCCCGGCGGCGTGCTGGCGTTCGAGCTGCTGTTCCTGCTTGGCCGATTCATGCTGGGCAGCGCTCGTCTGCAGGTGTTCCATCGCCCCTTCCGGTACCCACAGCTGTCGACTGGCACGGGTCATCGCGACATAGGCGGCACGCACCGGACTGTGCCTGGAGCGCTCGGCCGGCTTCGCCCTGAAGCAGCAGTCGGACATCGAAACAACTTCAAACTGCAGATTCTTCGCATGTTCGGCCAGGCACAGCACCAGCTGGCTTTCCTCGGCCGGGACCAGGGCCTGCAGCGTCTGCATGATCGTCTGCGGGCTGTCGCTGCGACTGAACAGGTCAGCCAGTGCGCCTTCGCCGCGCTCCTGGAACTGTTCGACCACGCGCTCCCAGTCGCGCAGGGAGCCACCTTCGCGGACCGTGTTCCATGCCTCGATCGGCTTGCGCAGGGCCGCGTTCAGGAGTCGCAGCGTGGACGGATGGATGTGCACCCGCGCGCCACGCACGTGCAGCCGCGCCGCGTCCTGCATCAGCCGCAGCAGGTCACCGTAGATGCGGATGCCGCCGTCGGGCACCTGCGACCAGTCTGCATAGTGCAGCACGCCGGTGGCGCGGTCGGTCGCGCCCATGAACGGCCCGCTGTCGCGCCCGAGGTAGTCCATCGCCAGCGCCTGGTTGACCAGACCGTCGACCTGGCTGCCCTGCCGCACCGACTGGTGCATCTCCACCACCTTGGCCGCGTTCCAGCGTGGCACGCTTCCGCTCAGGCGTTGGTGCGGATCTCCCAGACTGACCACGCCCGGCGCATGCGCGGCCAGCAACTGCCGCCATGACGGGCTGAGGTCATGCGCCTCGTCGATCAGCAGCATCCCCATTTCCACTGGCGGGGCAACGCCACGCAGCGCCAACCACTTGCCGATGTGGCCCGTGGTCAGGCTCAGGCAGCCGCCGCGCTGGGTGGCGCTGTCGAACATGCAACGCCAGACGTGTTCGGCGGCGGCGATATAGGGCTCGGCGTTGATCATCGACCAGTGCACCGTGCGCTTGAAGTGCCAGGGCTGCAGGCTGGTGGCCGACGATGCACACCACAGGGTGATGGCATCGAGTGCGGTCCTCAGCATCTGTTCCGGCGTTCTGCTGCCGACGCCCTGCAGGCCTATCCGGGCCGCGATTTCGCGTGCCGACAAGGTACTGATACGGTAGGTCGCCACGAAGCCGCCGGTCCTGCCAGTGCGGGCTGCGTGCTGCGCAAGCAGGTTGGCAAACTCAATCTGGGTCAGCAGGCGCTTGGCGGTCTCGCCGCGTACGCGGGCACGGAACGCCTCCACCTGCCCCCGCATGGGCGCCACGTAGGTATAGCGGCCCGGTCGCGCATCCATCAGCGCCAACACCAGGTGCCCCTTGCCGGTGCCGGCGTAGCCGTCGAGGTCGATCAGCTCGTCCGGATTGGCGGCGATCGTGCGGAGCACTCGCGCCTGTTCGGAGGTGTACAGGCCGTTGCGCTCGATCGCGTGCGTATCGGCATCTGCCGCCTCGACAGCGTCATCGGCGACGTCCTCCTCGCTGCCAAAGGCTGCGGGAAAACGAATGGAATGCTCGCTCAGCGTCTCCTGGCAGGCCTGCTGCAGCGCCAATCCCGGGTAGTGCTGCGGTGAACTGGCGAGGAAGGCCTGGGCGATCTCCGCCGGTGCCAGCAGCACGCCGTTGGCAGCAAGGTCGGACAGCCAAGCATCCAGTTCCGGCTGCGCGCCGCCGCCCTGCCCCGCCAGATGCGTGGTCGCAGCGCTGCTGTCGGCGGCAAACAGCGCACAGGCATCGTGCAGCAGGCGTTCGACCTGCGCCGGTGAATGCAGGCGCTGGCGGCACAGCAGCGCAGCCATCAGGCCGGCCTGTTCCAGCGCCGTCTGCGGCGCCGTGCCATGGCCGATGAAACGCGCCAGCGTCTTGCGCTGCAGCGGCAGGAAAAGGGTGTGGAGCACCGGGTGCGGAGTATCGGACATGCCTGCAATCGAAGAAGAACACGGCGGCACCTGCGCGTGCACGCGCCGCAAGGCAGCGATGCTCGACTACCCGTCCGCCGCCGTCAAATCGCCCGGCAGCCGGTTCATTCCAACTGCGACAACGGCAATGCCTGGAAACCCTTCACCGTGCGCAGCACGAAGCTGGAATTGGCATCGGCCACGCCACCGGCGTTGAGCAGCCTGTCCAGCAGGAAACGCGAGAAGTGCTCCAGATCGCGCACATACACATGCAGCAGATAGTCCATGTCGCCGGTCAGGGCGTGGCAGGCCACCACTTCATCCCAGGCCTGCACGCTGTCGACGAAGTGCCCGATCGCAGCCTGGTCATGCTTTTCCAGCTGCACGCGCACGAACGCCTGCAGCCCCAGGCCGAGCCGGCGGGGCTCCAGGCGCGCGCCATAGCCGACGATCACCCCTTCGCTTTCCAGCCGCTGCAGGCGGCGCAGGCAGGCCGACGGCGACAGGTTCACCCGCGTCGCCAGCTCCGCGTTGGTGGCGCGACCATCACGCTGGATTTCAGCCAGCAGACGTATATCCGTGCGATCGAACTGGACTTCTCCGGCCATTGTTGCCCCGCAACATGGTGAGTACGCAAGGATATTGCGCCAACAAGGTCAATCCGCGCAACTTTTGCAACCCTGTTGCGCGCCCCCTGCCCTAGCATCGTGGGTATCCCGTCAAGGAGTCTTCCATGGACCTCGCCCAGCCCCGCCGCGTCGAACACCAGCAGACCGACAAGGGCTACGTGCCGGTGTACACCACCGCGCTCGTCGAGCAGCCGTGGGACACCTATACCGCCGACGACCACGCCACCTGGAGCACGCTGTACCAGCGCCAGCGCGAACTGCTGGTCGGCCGCGCCTGCCAGGAGTTCCTGGATGCGCAGGACGAGATGGGCATGAGCGCGCACATGATCCCGCGCTTCGACCAGCTCAATGAAGTGCTGGGCGCGGCCACCGGCTGGACCCTGGTCGGCGTGGAAGGCCTGCTGCCGGAACTGGATTTCTTCGACCATCTGGCCAACCGCCGCTTCCCGGTGACGTGGTGGATCCGCCGCCCCGACCAGATCGACTACATCGCCGAACCGGACCTGTTCCACGACCTGTTCGGCCACGTGCCGCTGCTGATGAACCCGGTGTTCGCCAACTACATGGAGGCCTACGGCCGCGGCGGCGTCAAAGCACATGCGATCGGCCCGGAGGCGCTGCAGAACCTGACCCGCCTGTACTGGTACACGGTGGAGTTCGGCCTGATCGACACGCCCGAAGGCATGCGCATCTACGGTGCCGGCATCGTCTCGTCGAAGGGCGAATCGCTGTACTCGCTTGAGTCCGCCGCACCGAACCGCATCGGTTTCGACCTGCAGCGGATCATGCGCACGCGCTACCGCATCGACACCTTCCAGAAGACCTACTTCGTCATCGACAGCTTCGAGCAGCTGATGCAGGCGACGTCGCCGGACTTCACCCCGATCTATGCCGCGCTGGCCGACCAGGCGCACCTGCCGGCGGGCGACGTGCAGGCCGACGACCGCGTGTTCCAGGCCGGCACGGGCGAAGGCTGGGCTGATGGTGGGGATGTGTGAGGCGACAGCCGAGGTCCGGCTAAACTTCAAAAGCGTCTGCAGCTTTTGAAGATTAGGGGGCCAATCCTGGGTCTCCGCTATCCTGCACGGCATGACTGATGTGTTTGCCACCCTGCGCGCGACCGACGTCGCCTTCGATGACGACTTCATCCTGTTGACCCTGGCCGACGGCCGCCGCACCCGGCAGCCGTTGCGCTGGGTGCCTGCGCTGTTCGAGGCCACGGCTGAACAGCGCGCGCAGTGGCTGCTCACGACCGATGGGCTGGGCGTGAACTGGCCCGCGCTGCTGCCGGCGCAGGAACGCGGCTTGGTCGATGTTCCGAACCAAGTGTGGGATGACCGCTATGAAGCCGCGCTGGCGCGCCTGAAGGCGGCCGCATGGTCGCTCGATGCGCTGTCCGATGAAGACCAGCAGCTGGTGGCGCTGTGGCGGATGGAAGCGGACATCAACAACGGCGGCTTCATGCAGTTCCTGTGCAACTGGGGCGACCCGACCTGCCAGCTGGCGCTGCGCGCATTGCAGGCGATGGGGGCAGTGCAGACGCACGCGATCCTGGCCGGCATGCGCGGGCTGCTCGATCGACTGGAAGATGATCCTGCGATCAAGGAACTGACCGACTTGTACGGCGCGATGACCGAACAGGAGCAGGAGGCGCTGCATGCCTTCGACGAAGCCTACTTCGAGCGTCCCGAAGATCTGGCGCGGCTTGGCCTGCAGCAATTCGGTCCTGAGCCCTTGTAGCGCCGAGCCATGCTCGGCTGCTTTTTCAGTTACGCGGATACGCCAACAGCACCACCAGATCCTCTTCGCCCACCTGCTGCAGCGCATGGCTGCTGCCCTTGCGCGTCAGCAACGCATGCCCCTCACGCACGTCGTGCTGTTTTCCATCCAGCACATAGCTGCCCTGCCCGCTCACGATGTAGTAGATCTCATCCTTGTGCTGCGGATGCAGGCCGATGCCCGCGCCCTTGTGCAGCACCCGCTTGCGCAGCACGAACGGCAGGCCCTGCGCATCGGCGAAGAACGGGTACGCCGTGGTCGGCCCGGCGCCGCCATGCGGGCCCGGCTGTGCGCGCGCCAGCGTGTCTTCGTGCACCACCTGTGAGGCACGCGCAGGATCGCCGCCCTGCCCCACCCCCATAACGTCGCAGTCGATATCGCGCACCAGTGCAGGCTGCAGCGCCGGCAGAACCTGCACCGCCTCGCGCAGCACCAGGCACGCCACCGCGTTGGCACCGGCTACGCTGAAGTGGGTGCCGTCGGCCTTGTGCTGTTCCGGCACGAACAGGAAGTACGGGCGTGCACCCTGCTCGCCCAGCGCCCGGATCCAGCGCATGCTGCGGTCGTTGAGGTCGATCAGTGCAACGTGCTCGCGTGTGGCCAGCTGCTGCATCGCCAACGTGTAACGCGCGTGCGTATCCAGCAGCGAACCGAAGTCGTACAGCAGCCGTGCCACCGGCGTGACCAGCACCGGCGTGGCACCGTGGTCACGCGCCACCTGCACGTAGCGCATCAGCATCCGCGGGTAATCACTGTCCGGATCGGTGTAGCGTGTGCGGTCTTCGAACTTCGCATCGTTGTGGCCGAACTGGATCAGCAGCACATCGCCACGACGCAGTTCGCGCCCAATGGCATCCAGGCGTCCTTCGTCGATGAAGCTGCGCGTGCTGCGCCCACCCTTGGCGTGGTTTCGCACTTCGAAGCGCGCCGGATCCAGGTAGCTCTGCAGCGCTTGGCCCCACCCCGCCTGCGGCGCACGCTCGGGCCCGTATTCGGCCGCAGTGGAGTCACCGGCAATGAACAATCGCACCGGCGCCGCATGCGCGGCGGCGCTCGACAGCAGCAACAGCAACAACAGTTTCCGCATGGCCGGGCCCTGGTAGTGCCGGCCGCTGGCCGGCAACCTCATGGATGCGTTGCACATCGGTGGAAATGCCGGCCAGTGGCCGGCACTACCGAAAGCCAAGCATTACCGCGCCAGCCAGCCACCATCGACCGGCAGCACCGCACCGTTGATGTAATCCGACGCCGACGAGGCCAGGAACACTGCCGCACCAGCCAGATCTTCGGGCTTGCCCCAGCGGCCGGCCGGAATGCGCTCAAGGATCGCCTTGTTGCGGTCTGCATCGGCGCGCAGCGCGGCGGTGTTGTCGGTGGCCATGTAGCCCGGCGCAATGGCGTTGATGTTCACGCCCTTGCCCGCCCACTCGTTGGCCAGCAGGCGGGTGATGCCGGCGATGCCGCTCTTGCTGGCGGTGTACGACGGTACGCGGATGCCGCCCTGGAACGACAGCATCGAGGCGATGTTGATGATCTTGCCGCTGCCCTGGGCGATGAAGTGGCGGCCGGCAGCCTGCGAGATGAAGAAGGCCGACTTGATGTTGACGTTCATCACGTCGTCCCAGTCCTGCTCGCTGAAGTCCACGGCGTCGGCGCGGCGGATCAGGCCGGCGTTGTTGACCAGGATGTCCAGCCCGCCCAGGCCTTCGAGCGTTTCGCGCACCACGCGCTCGACCGGCTCGATGCTGATCAGGTTGGCTTCCACCGCCAGGCAGCGGCGGCCCAGCGCGGTGATCTTCTCGATGGTTTCGGTGGGCGGGGCGATGCCGGCCACGGCGACATCGGCGCCTGCGGCAGCCAGCGCCACTGCGATGCCCTGGCCCAGGCCGGTATTGCCACCGGTTACCAGAGCGACTTTTCCTTCCAGGCTGAAGGGGTTGGTCATTGCGTATGCGTTCCTTGGTAGAGGCGTGCGTGATGCGGGGCAGGTGGCCACCGGCACGGCGTGCGCGGTGGCCGCCCGGCGCTTACTTGAGCTGGCAGATGTCCAGCACGTGCATGTCGGTGTAGTCCAGGTTCTCGCCACCCATCGCCCAGATGAAGGCGTAGTTGCTGGTGCCGGCGCCCATGTGGATCGACCACGGCGGCGACACCACCGCTTCGTTGTTCTGGATGACGATGTGGCGCTGTGCGTCCGGCTCGCCCATGAAGTGGTAGACGCGGTCGCTGTCGCCCAGGTCGAAGTAGAAATAGACCTCGCTGCGGCGGTCGTGCAGGTGCGGCGGCATGGTGTTCCAGACGCTGCCCGGCTTGAGCACGGTCAGGCCCAGCAGCAGCTGCGAGGACTGGCAGGTGGCCGGCACGATGTACTGGTAGATGGTGCGCTCGTTGCTGGTTTCCAGCGCGCCGCGATCCAGTGCCACTGCGTCCTTGATCGACAACTGCTTGGTTTCAAAGCGCGCATGCGCCGGGGTCGAGGCCAGGTAGAACTGCGCCGGGTTGGCGGCGTCCTGCGAAGCGAAGACGACGTCCTTGCTGCCCATCGCCACGTACAGGCCATCCTTCGGCCCCAGCGTGTACACGGTGCCATCGACGGTGACCGTACCGGTGCCGCTGCCGACGTTGATGATGCCCAGCTCGCGACGCTCCAGGAGCGGATGGCCAGCGGCCGACGCCGGTTCGGTCTGCGCCGGCAGCGACAGCGGGCCGTTGATCGGCGCCGCACCGCCCAGCACGAAGCGCTCGTAGTGGGTGTACTTCAGGGTCACCGCATCGGCGTTGAACAGGCCATCGAGGAGGTACAGCTCGCGCAGCTGATCGTTGCTGGCGCCCTTGATGGCGTCGGGATGGGTGGCGTAATGGGTCTTGCAGTACATGGCTTCTCCAGAGCAGGGGGCGGGCCGATGGTTCGGCCCCGGCACGGTTCACGGTCGATTCTAGCCAGACAGGAAACCGGTGTCATTTTGCGCTGCACGATGGCGGTTGGACGGCATCGGCAGGGTGCGATCGATGGGGGGAGGGCGGGTGGAGTGTCACGACCAACGGTCGTGACCTACCGGACTGATCCGTGAAGGTGTCACGACCAACGGTCGTGACCTACAGGATTGATCCCTGCGGGATCAATCCTCGGGCGGTTGGCAGGAATCGCGCACGATCAGGTGCGGGCGCACGCTGGCGATCTGCAGCGCAGGCTGGCCTTCAGGCTGGATCAGCATGGCCGCAGCGGTGCGGCCGGTGTCGCGGGTATGCCGGCGCACCGAGGTCAGCGACGGCCACAGGCGCGAGGCCAGCGGGCTGTCGTCGTAACCGACGATCGACAGCTGGCGCGGAATGTTGATGCCCGCACGCAGCGCGACCTTGTAGATACCGGCGGCCATTTCATCGTTGCCGGTGAAGATGGCGGTGGGCCGGCGCTTGCCCAGCAGCAGCTTCTCGGCGGCGGCCACACCCGATTCGAAGGTGTAGCCGGCCTCGATGATGCGATCCTTCGGCAGCTCGATGCCACGCTGCGACAGCGCCTCGATGAAGCCGGCGGTGCGTTCGTGCGCCGAGCGGTATGCACTGGGGCCGGTCACCAGGGCGATGTCACGGTGGCCCAGCGAAAGCAGGTAGTCGGCCGCTTCGGCGGCACCGTCGCGGTCGTGGGTGACCACCATCTGCGAGGTTTCATCCAGCGGCAGCGCAGCCACGCGGGTGAAGCGGCAGCCGATCTCGTCCAGCATGTCCGCCAGCGCCTGGTCTTCGGACGCGCGTGGCACCAGGATCACCCCATGCAGCTTCTGCTGCTGGGCGAAGCGGCGCACGCCGTCGATGTAGCCCGGGCTACGGCTGTCGCAGGGGTGCACCACCAGTTCGAAGCTGGAGCCACGCAGCGCATCCAGCGCGCCGTACTGCATGTCCACGATGTACTGCGCGGTGGGGTTGTCGTAGACCATGCCGATCAGGAACGAGCGGCGGAAGGCCAGGCCACGGGCCAGCGGGTCGGGGGTGTAGCCGACTTCGCGCATCAACGCTTCCACCTTGTCGCGCGTGTCCTTGCGCACCAGCGGCGAGTTGTTGATGATCCTTGAAACCGTTTTCTTGGATACACCCGACAGTCGCGCGATGTCATTGATCGTGGCGGCCTTGCCCTTTGCCAATGCCGGCGTAGCGGCATCGTTCTTGTTGCGCACTGACATGTAGTGAACCCGATAAGCCTGGGGATTCCAGCGCGCGCTCAGTCCAGCGCGCGATAGCGGAAGCTGCGGAAGGTTACCGCACCGTTGCCGGCCGCATACAGGGCCGGTTTCAGTGCCAGGAACTTGCCGGCCACATTGTGATGGTAACCGGACACTTCCATCTGAACCGGATACTTCTGCCAGGTCTGGCCATCGGCGCTGGAATGGATGGTGACGATGTGGCGGTTGTTGGTCACCCGCAGCCAGAGCCGGCCGCCCTTGGCGCTGGCCGCCAGCCGGGTGGGGCGCTCCTCGCCGTAGCGGTGCATGACGAACTGCTCGCCGTTGCTGCCCACGCCCACGTACAAGCGGTCGCTGTAGAACAGCAGGGCACCGCCCACCGCGCCGGGGGCGATCTCCATCTGCACCTCGAACTGGTAGGCCGGGTCACCGGCAATGGTGGTCAGCGGCGAGGCATCGCGCGGCGTGCTGCCCTTGCCCTGCAGCACCAGGCCGTCGCCGCTGAAGTGCAGGCGCCGGTATTCATCCAGCGCCGGGTTGAAGAACGCCCACTGCGGGCCCAGCGTACGGCCGGTGAAAGCATCGGACAGGGCCATGCCGTGCGGTGCCAGCGCGCTGCCCGATGGCTTGCGCAGCGGCTGCCCGAGATCGCCGCCCTTGGCCACGAACCAGCCATCGGCGGTCCATTCGATGGGTTCCAGCAGCGCCTGCCGGCCCAGCGTCCAGAAGCCGTTCTCGTAGCCGTGGTACATCATCCACCAGCGGCCATCGGTGCCTTCGATCACCGTGGCGTGGCCACGCGACCACCATGGTTCAGCGGCCGACCGGGTGCGCATGATCGGGTTGTTCGGCGCGTTCACCCACGGGCCGTGGATCGAGCGCGAGCGCGCGGTGATCACCATGTGCCCGGTCGGTGGGCCGGCGGTGCCGCCCACTGCGGTGGTCATGTAGTACCAGCCATCGCGGAAGTGGATCTTCGGGCCTTCCTGCGCGTAGGCCTCCACGTCCCAGCTTTCCGGGTAGCGCCAGCCGTCGTACACATGCTTGGGCGTACCCACCACGCTCAGGCCGTCATCGGCCAGCTGCACGTAGTCGCCGCCGCTGAGGAACAGGTAGCGCTTGCCGTCCTCGCCAACCGCGTGGCCGGGGTCGATGTAGCCGCCCAGGCCGATGTCGATCGGCGCACTCCACGGGCCCTTGATGTCATCGGCCCAGACCACGAAGTTGCTGCGGCGCTCACCGGTGCGCGCCGGGAAGTAGATGAAGTAGCGGCCCTGGTGCTTGACGATGTCCGGCGCCCAGATCGCACCGACGTTCTGCGTGATCGCATGGCCGAGCGGCTGCCAGTTGACCAGGTCGCGCGAGTGCCAGATCGGCAGGCCAGGATAGGCGTCGAACGAAGACAGGGTGAGGTAGTAATCCTCGCCGTCCTTCAGCACCGACGGATCGGGCCTGTCACCGGCCAGCACCGGGTTGAGGAAGGTACCGTTGCCAAGGTCGCCCTGGCGCTGGTGCTCGATGCCGCGCTTCCACTGCGCGGGCGCGGGGTCGGCAGCCAGGGCAGGCAACGCGGCCAGCAGCAGGCCGAGCAGGGCGGTTGCAGCAGCGCGGTGCAGCGTCGATGTCATGTGATCGCCTCCGCTCATCAGGCGCGCAGCGCGGCGGGCAGCCACAGCGACAGCGACGGGAAGAAGGTGACGATCAGCAGCACGCCCAGCGCGGCGAACCAGAACGGCCAGATCGTGCGCATGCTCTGGCCGACGCTGATCTTGCCGATGGCGGTACCGATGAACAGCACCGAGCCCACCGGCGGCGTGACCAGGCCGAGGCCACCGGTCAGCACCAGCACCAGGCCGAAGTGGATCGGATCGATGCCATAGGCCTTGGCCACCGGCAGGAAGATCGGCGTGCAGATCAGGATCATCGGTGCCAGGTCCATGAAGGTGCCCAGCAGCAGCAGCATCACCACGATCATCAGCAGCACCATGAACTGGCTGTGCGCGAACGACTGCAGGAAGTCCACCGCCGCCGCAGGCACCTGCAGGTAGGCCAGCAGCCATCCGAACACCGCCGCGGTGGCGATCACGAACAGGATCACGCCGGTGCTGCGCGCGGCATGGATGACGGTGTCGAAGAACTCGCGCCAGCGCAGCTGCCGGTACAGCACGGTGGTGACCAGCAGGGCGTAGACCACGGCGATGGCCGCGCTTTCCACCGCAGTGAAGATGCCGGCGCGGATACCCACGAAGATCAGCGCCACCAGGCCCAGGCCGGGCAAGGCAGAGACGATGCGCAGCAGTACCGCGCGCCAGCCCGGGAACACTTCCACGCCATAGCCACGGCGACGCGCGACCACGTAGCCGGTGATCATCAACGCCAGGGTCATCAGCAGCGCCGGCACGATGCCGGCGGCGAACAGGTCGGCGATCGACAGGCCACCACCGGCCGCAGCCGAGAACAGGATCAGGTTGTGCGACGGCGGCACCAGCAGCGCCACCAGCGCAGCGGTGATGCTGACGTTGACCGCGAAATCGCGGTCGTAGCCACGCTTGACCATCTGCGGAATCATCGTGCCGCCCACCGCCGACACATCGGCGATGGCCGAGCCGGATACACCGCCGAAGAACAGCGAGGACAGGATCGAGACCTGGCCCAGGCCGCCGCGCATGCGCCCGACCAGCGATGACGCCAGGGCGATCAGGCGTTCGGAGATGCCGCCGCGCATCATGATCTCGCCAGCGAAGATGAACAGTGGAATGGCGATCAGCGAGGCCGAACCGGTACCTGCGGAGATCTGCTGGACCAGCACGATGCTGGGAATGTCCAGGTAGAGCAGGGTGGCCAGCGCGGCGGCGGCCAGCGCGTAGGCCACCGGCACGCCCAACAGCAGCAGCGCGGCAAAAACAGAGAACAGGATGGTGATGCCCATGGATCAACGATCTCCTTCAGCGTCGTCGGCATCGGCTGCCGTGGCATGCAGCGCTTTCCACGCACGGTTCAGCGCGAACAACAGCATCAGCGCACCGCCCACGGCCAGCGGCAGGTAGTTGATGCTCTGCGGCAGGTTGGCGCCTGCGGTCTTGATGTCCATTCCATCGAGCAGCAGGTCGGCCGACCAGAACGCGATGAAGCCGCCCAGCACGGCCACCACCAGCTGGGTGAACACATCCACCACCCGACGCAGGCCGGCGCCCATGTAGGCGTGCAGCAGGAAGAAGCCGAAGTGGCGATTGGTATGCACGCCGCAGGCCGCGCCCAGGCTCATTGCGGTGGCCAGCAGCAGCAGGGTCACCGGCTCGGTCCAGCTGGGCGAATCGTTGATCACGTAGCGGGCGAACACCTGCCAGCCCTGCACCACCACCAGCCCCAGCAGCGCGGCCACGGCAACATGGATGGCGATGTCGGCGATGCGGTCCAGCAGGCGTTGGCCGGGGCCGGATCCGGTGGAAATCGTCGTCTCGGTCATGGCAGTGTCCTCAGGCGGCGGCACGGATGCGGGCGACCAGCGCAGCCAGCTCGGGTTGCTGCAGGTACTGCTGCAGCAGCGGCTGGGCGGCGGCGCGGAAGGCGGGCAGGTCCACCTCGTTGGCTTTCACGCCCGAGGCCAGCACCGCGCGGCGCGCGGCATCTTCGGACGCATCCCATTGCTCGCGCATCACCTTCACCGAGGCGCGCGCGGTCTCCAGCAGCAGCTGGCGGTCGGCCGGCTGCAGGCGCTCGAAACTGGCGCGCGACATCAACAGAACGTCCGGCGCATACGAGTGATCGCTCTGCGACCAGTAGTGCGCGGCCTCGAAGTGGCGGCTGGAGTGGAAGCTGCGCATGTTGTTCTCGGCGCCATCGATCATGTGCGTCTCCATGCCGGAGAACGTATCGCCCAGCGACATCGGCGTCGGGTTGGCGCCGAGCAGGCGCATCAGCTGGATGAAGATGTCCGAGGACGCCACACGCAGTTTCAGCCCGTGCAGATCACCGGGCTGCACGATCGGATGCTTGGTGTTGTAGAAGCACCGTGCGCCGGAGTCATAGATGGCCAGGCCGACCAGATCGCGGCTCTCGAAGCCACGCAGCACCGCATCGGCAATGCCGCCATCCAGTGCGGCGCGCTGGTGCGCCACCGACTCGAACACGTACGGCAGGCACAGCGCCTGGGTGAGCGGAAAGGCGTTGTTCAATGCACCGGCATACACGCGGGTGATGTCGATGGCACCGAAACGGGCCATGTCGATCGCTTCCGATTCGCGACCGAGCTGGCCGGAATGGTATTGCCGCAGGCGCAGGCGACCGTTGCTTTCGCGCTGCAGGGTTTCGCCGATCCACTTCACCGCGGTCACGGTGGGATAGTCGGCCACGTGCACGTCGGTGGCCGTCAGCAGCTGGCCGCCGTCAATGGCATCGGCGGGCCCACGGCCACAGGCCGCGAGCATCGGAGTGGCCAGCGCAGCAGCGCCGCCGGCCAGGAAATGTCGTCGTGTGATCATCTGCGCCCTCCCGCGCGTGTTCACCGGATCGTGCGGCGGTTACCCGGCCGGCACGGCCCTGCAGGCAATTTCGCCGAAGCCGGCAAACCGCACCAGCGCCGTCTGCCCCACGGTGATGTCATGGATGCCGGTGGCGTTGCCGGTGGCGATCAGGTCGCCCCGTCGCAACGGCCGGCCACGCAGCGCCGAACGGGACAACGCGAACGCATACGCCGCGCGCAGGCCGCCGGGCAGCCGGGTGGCACCACCCGTGCCGACCACCTCGCCCTCGATCAGGGTTTCGGCGCGCAGGTCGGTTTCGTCGCGGGCGGTCCAATCGGCAATCTCCGGCCCCAGCACCAGGCCGTTGTTGTTGCCGAAGTCGGACACCACCACGCGCGGGCCGAGTTCGTTGATCGTCGCCAGCGGGCTGCTGGCCACTTCCACGCCGATGTACAGGCGCGCCGGCAGCGCTTCAGCCTGCTCGGGCGTCCAGTGCAGCTGTGCGGCGGGAGCGTCCTCCAACAGCTCCAGCACGTACTCCGCCTCGACCGCGCCGAAGCCGCCGACGAACACCGGAATGTCCACTGTTCCACCGGTAGCATTTTTCAGCTGACGCGAGAAAACCGGGCCCAGCAGGCGGTCGTCCCCGGACGCATCGCGGCGCTCGGCGGCGATGTAGCCGACCTTCCAGCCCACCACCTGGTCATCCCAGCTGGCAATGGCCAGATCCTGCACCTGGTAGGCAGCCACCAGGTCAGGCGGGACAAGGCCCGGGAAGCCGGGCAGGGCCTGGCCGCCGCGGCGCGCGGTGGTGAAAGCGTGGGCGATCGCGGCCGCATCGTCCGGCGCCGGCGTCTGCCCATGTATGCCGTGTTCGTTGCTCAAGAACGGTCTCCCTCTGGCGTTGTTGCACTGCCCATCGACAGCGTCTGCAGGAGGTGTATATGGTAAACCGGTGTCATCGTGCAAGCCGCAGCGCATCACGAGCGCTTGCGGGTGACCTCGGCCACTCTGTTGTCTCCCCGTTGGAGCCCTTTCCACCATGCGTTTTTCCCGTGTGCTGTTGTTGCTGTCAGGCCTGCTGCTGACCGTCCCCGCATCCGCGGCCGATGTGCCGTTGCGCGCAGGCGAACACCTGGGCCGGGAGCTTGCTGGCGAGCAGCTGCCGCTGTGGCCGGCGGGGCAGGTCCCCGGTGAAACGGGCACGGCGCGGCCGGCGCGCGTGGTCGAGCGCAGCGATGATCCGGCCCACCCCGATCGCTTCATCGACCAGGTCGATGCGCCCTACCTGCTGGTGCACACGCCCGCCCGTGCCAACGGCCGCGCGCTGCTGGTGATTCCCGGTGGCGGCTACCAGCGCGTGGTGATCGACAAGGAGGACAGCGCGCTGGTGCCGGAGTGGGTGGACCGTGCCGGCTACACCCTGTTCGTGCTGCGCTACCGCCTGCCGCAGGCCGGCCGCGACCGCCAGGCGGCACTGGCCGACGCGCAGCGCGCACTGCGCGTGGTGCGCGACCAGGCCGCACGGCGCAGGCTGGATGCCGACAGCGTGTCGGTGATGGGCTTCTCCGCCGGCGGCCATGTGGCCGCACGGCTGGCCACCGGTTTCGATGCGCCGGTCTACCCGCCACGCGATGCCATCGATCGCCTCAGCGCGCGTCCCGCACGCGCGGTGCTGGTGTATCCCGTGATCGACATGGGCGCGCATGCACACAGCGGCTCACGCGGACGCCTGCTGGGCGAGCAGCCCGATGCGGCGTTGGCCGCGCAGTATTCGATGCAGCAGCACGTACGCGCGGACATGCCGCCGACGCTGCTGATCCATGCCAACGACGATCGGGTGGTCAACGTGCACAACAGCGAGGTGATGGCGCAGGCACTGGCCAAGGCGGGTGTCGAACACGAACTGCACCTGTTCGCCCATGGCGGCCATGGCTTCGGCATGCGCATGCCGCCTGATTCAACGCTGGCCGTGTGGCCGCTGCTGGCACAACGCTGGCTGCAGGCGACGGAGGCGGCACATTGAACCAGGCGGATGCCAACCTGCAGCGCCGTCGTTTCCTGCGCGACAGTGCACGCTGGGCGCTGGCCACGGCCACCCTCGCAGCGCTTCCTGCCGCCGCGGTGCCTGGGCCACGTGATGACACACAGGTGGTGGCACGCCTGCGTGGCGGCCGCGTGCGTGGCCAGCGCGAGCACGGCGTGCACGTGTTCCGCGGTCTGCGTTATGGCGCTGACACCTCCGCCTACCGTTTCCAGCCGCCACGGCGCGAGACGGGCTGGCGTGGTATCGCCGACGCCCTGGAATATGCCGCATCCGCGCCACAGACCGGGGCGGACGGGCCGGGCAGCGAAGATTGCCTGTTCCTCAACGTCTGGACGCCGGCACTGGGCGACGGCGGCAAGCGGCCGATCCTGGTCTACATCCATGGCGGTGGCTTCAACAACGGCTCTGGCAGCGATCCGCTGTACGACGGCAGCGCGCTGTGCCGACGCGGCGACGTGGTGGTGGTCACCGTCAATCATCGCCTGAACACCTTCGGCTACCTGTACCTGGGCGCGCTCGGCGATCCGCGCTATGCGGCCTCCGGCAACGTCGGCCAGCTCGACCTGGTGCAGGCGCTGCAGTGGGTGCGCGAGCATGCGGCGGTGATCGGCGGCGACGCCGGCAACATCACCGTGTTCGGGCAATCCGGTGGCGGCGCCAAGATCGCCACACTGATGGCGATGCCCGCAGCGAAAGGCCTGTTCCAGCGCGCGTGGACGATGAGCGGGCAGCAGGTGACCGCCGCCGGTCCACGTGCGGCGGCGCAACGGGCTTCGATTGCGATGGAAGCCGTGGACGCGCGCGACCTGCAGGCGTTGCTGCGACTGCCGGCGACCGAGCTGCTGGCCGCCACCCGCGCACGTGATCCTTCGCGGGTGGAAAGCAGCGCGCTGTACTTCGGCCCGGTACTGGATGAGGTGGTGCTGCCGGTGCACCCGTTCTGGCCACAGGCACCGGCGCAGTCCGCGTCGATTCCGATGGTGATCGGCAACACCCGCGATGAGACGCGCGCGTTCCTTGGCAACGACCCGGCCAACTTCAGGCTGACCTGGGAGGATCTGCCGGCGCAGCTGGAGAAGCAGCAGTTCGTCGATCTGCTGCCCTCGGTGGTGATCGCAGAGTATCGACGCCTGTATCCGCACTACACGCCCTCAGAGGTGTTCTTCGCGGCCACCACCGCCGGCCGCTCGTGGCGTGGTGCGGTGGAGGAACTGGAAGCACGCGCTCGGCAGGCAACCGGGGCCGCACCCACCTGGGCCTACCAGCTCGATTGGCCATCACCGGTGGAAGAGGGACGCCTGCGCGCGTTCCACACGCTGGATATTCCGCTGGTGTTCGACAACGCCGGTCTGCCCGGTGCACGCACTGGCGGTGGTGAAGACGCCAAGGCACTGGCGGCGACGATGAGCGATGCCCTGATTGCGTTTGCGCGCTCCGGTGATCCGAATCACGCAGGAATGTCGCAATGGGCCCCGTATTCATTGCCATACCGGCAGACGATGCTGTTCGATAGTCACAGCCGCATGAGTCACAGCCGCATGGTTGACGATCCACGCGCGGGAGAGCGCGCGCTCTATGCAAAAGTGCCGTTCGTGCAGCGCGGCACGCAGTGATGACACCGCGGTGCAAACATTCTGTTAACCCGCCTCGGCTAGAGTCGGTTCATGGAAGCGATGTTCACGCCACCGCCGTTCACCGGCCGCGAGCGCTTGATTGCAGGGATTGATGCCGCCGTCTGCCTGGTCGATCCGCAGGCGATCACCGGTGCGCTGCAACGGGTGCTGCGTGAAGCCATCGTCGATCCGCTGATCGAGCTGCCGCCCTGCGTACGTCGCCCCGTGGATGGTCATTACGCGCGCCGTGAACTGTACCGAAGCGCCACGCTGGGCTACAGCGTGATCGCGATGTGCTGGGGCCCGGGGCAGGGCACGCCACTGCACGACCACGATGCGATGTGGTGCGTGGAAGGCGTCTGGCAGGGCGAGCTGATCGTGACCCCGTACGCGCTGCTGGAACAGCGTGGCGAGCGTCACCGCTTCGCTGCGCAGGACACGCTGTACGGGCACCGTGGCAGCGCCGGCAGCCTGATTCCGCCGCACGAGTACCACACGCTGCGCAACGCCAGCGACGAGGACGTGGCAGTGTCCGTGCACGTCTACCAGGGCGTGATGGAGCGCAGCGCGGTGTTCGATCCGCTGGATGACGGCTGGTACCAGCGCCGGGTGAAGGTGATGGAGACCGAGGCGTCCTGATTGCGTTGCGCCGGGCATGGCCCGGCGCTATCTATCAGGGCTTGTGTCCCACCGATTCATCGGTAGCGCCGGGCCATGCCCGGCGGAACGCGGAATTCATCGCGGCACATCCACCACATTGTTGAGCCGCGTGACTTCCTCTCCGCCATCGGCCAGCGCAACACGCACGCGCAGGCCACCGCGCCCCCCTGCCGGCAATGGCAACGACACCACCGCCGTCTTCGGCAGCAGATCGGTTGGTGCTGTGATCGCCGGCACTTCGGTGCGTGCGATCTCGCGGCCCCGCGCATCTTCCAGTATCGCCACGCCCACACCGCTGGCCACATGCCCAAGGCCGTGCACGGTCACGTGTACCTGGCGCCCGTCCACCCGCACATCGCCACGGCCCACACCCAGGTCCGGACGCATTTCCACCGGCGTGCCCGCAGACACACGCTCGAATTCGAAGACCTCGGTGCGACCGGGCTGGAACTGCATCGGTACCGACGCACTCGTCTCCAGCTGCACCGTGCGCTGGCGCGGCGTACCGTCGATGCGGCCATCGCCATCGGCGTCCACGCCACTGCGCACGCGCCAGGTCCCGCTGCCCACGTTCCAGCCGGTCATGTCGGCGGCGATGACGCGCGCACCGAGGTTGTGGCTGGTGATCGTGAAGCGCTCACGCGAGGGAGCATGCACCAGCAGTGCCACCTGTTCCGCGGCGCCCTCACGATCGAAGCGCCAGCTGACGGTGTGCCCGGGCCAGCTCTGGTTGCGCTTCAGGGCGATGCCGCCCAGCCGCGCACGCTGCAGGAACTCGCTCGGTGCTTCCACCCGGTCGGACCACCAATGGCCTTCGGTGTTCATGTACGCGCGTTGTGCCTTGGCTTGCAGGCCCTCGGCATGCAGCGCGTCGATGTACTTCCGGTCGCCGCTGGCCTGCCATGCCATCAGGCTGGCGAAACCGGTCTTTCCGGCATCTGCCTCGGCGGTCAGCAGCGGGTACCAGTCCTGCTGCCGGCCAAGTGCCTCTACATAGTTCTCGCCAAGGTTGGCCAGCGCGCCGGGGCCGCCGCGCTGCACACGATAGTCCAGTGCCTGCAGGTACTTCGCATCACCGGTCCAGCGCCATGCCGCCCAGAAGGTGTGCATCGTGTCACCGCTGCCGGAACCGTTGTTGAGTTCGCCACCACGGGTCTCACCCGTCGCCCAGTTGATCTCGTTGGGCAGGGTGAAGCGGCCCTTGTCGTCGGTGCCGGCGTGGGCCAGATAGCCATCGGCCAGGCCGATCACCAGCCGGCGCCCGGTCGGGTCGGCGTTGTACTGGCCCAGCAGGAAAGCCGGGTGCAGCACCGGGAACGAGTACGGCTTCTGCCACTGCCAGTTGGGTTCACGGTAGACCTTGTTGCCACCGAACCAGTTGCTGGAAAACAGCACATGGCCCTGCGGGTTGCGCAGGATGATGCACTCGTCGAACGCCTTCACCGTTTCCATCAGCCGTTCCAGGGTCAGCGGATCGCCCCAGTTGAGGTACAGCATCGCGCTGTTGGTGTTGATGCCTTCCTCGTAGGCATGCAGCTCGTCGGTCTCGATGGTGCTCAGGCCATTGCTGAACATGCCGTTGCGGTACACCGCGTCGGACAATGCGGTCAGCGAGGCATTCAGGCGGTCCGGCTGCACGCCCATCAGGGCAAGGCCGGGCCACTGCTGGGTCAGGTCGGAATCATCGGAGATGCCACCACCGAAATCGCCGTAGGCCACCTGCCGCTGATCGATCCACCAGTCGACGAACTGCCGCACCTGCGCCAGGTCCTGCACCTGGTGGAAGGCCCACGCCGGTACGCCCTTGGGCACCTCCGGCGCGGTGTACGGCGGGCGGCCCTGGCTGTTGTAGCTGATGTAGTTCCAGTACAACCGGCCCAGCTCATGGTCCGGGTCGACCCGCAGCAGATCGCTCAGGTCCGCGTAGACGCGCGCGTACAGGCGCTGGCGCTTGGAGGTGGTGTGTTCCTCCACGAGGAAGCCCCAGTTGTCGCGCACCTGGTTGAAGCGGTCGGCCACATGCTCCTTGAGCGCATCGGCGCGTGGCTTGAACACCAGCCGCACCTGCGCACCGTCCAGTGCCTTGGCGTCGAAGCCGGGCGCAGCCGAGGCGATGCTCAACCACAGGCTGTCGGCGGTGAGGATGCGGTCGCGCAGGTCCAGCCACAGCGTGCGCTTCTGCCCCGGCTGCACCGAGACCGATACATCGATCATGTCGCGCGCCGGCCAGATCGGATCCTTGATGCGGAGGTTCAGCGGGATCAGGCCATCGTGCGTGGCCGGCAGGTCGAGCGCGGGAATATCGATGGCCACGCCATCCAGGCCGTCATGCATGTTCTCCCAGCTGTAGGCCCAGCTGCGGATCAACGGCTGGTTGGCCGGCGCATCGCCCACGCCGGAGGGAATCAGCACGTGCACGATGGGCTTGGGCTGCGTTGGCAACGAATCGGCCGGGCGCCGGCGCGAGCCCGCCCCCTTGGGCAGCGCCATCACCGTGCTGCGTTCGGCCGCCGGGTAGCGGCCTTCGATGTAGCGGCGCAGTGTGTCCAGGTTGGTGTAGTCCGGCAGTGCTTGGCTGTCGATGACATAGGTCTGCTTGACCGTGCCGTCGGGCTCGGCACCTTCGCTTACGCCATACGCCCAGATCTCCTGGATCGGCGTTTCCTGTTCAACGTTGCTGAAGCGCAGCACGCCACCGGTCTGTGCGGGGATGTCGTCCACGCTGCGCACCACACCCTGCGGACGCGTCGCCAGCACCTGGGTGGCGTGCGCGGCATCGCGGCCATGGGCCAGCGTGCCGAAGGCCGCGCCACGGATCTCCACCCGGTTGACGGTCTCGCCGGCCGGCACGGTCAGGTCCAGATGCTGGCCGCTTTCCACATACGTGTTCCAGTCCGGCAACTGGAAATAGTCGTTGCGGCCGGGCAGGCGCGAGCGGTTGTAGACACCGGGCCAGGTGGTCTCGGCGATGCCGTCGGTGGCCTTCCACATCCACGCCTTGAGGTCGCGGGCATCGTCGAATTCGATCTTGCGGATGCGCGTGCTGGCTGCGGTCAATGGCGGTGGCGACGCGCCTTCCCAGCCGAAGCGATGGCGCCAGGCACGGTCATCGGCAGCGCTGGCAACGGCGCTTTCGGCGGCCTTGCCGCGCGCGAGCGCACTGACGGCCGCAGCATCGAGCATGCGGTCATACACGCGGATGTGCTGGAAATCGCTGCCACGCAGGAAGTTGTAGCGGCTCTGCACCTGGTAGGGCGCCATCACCCGCCCGGCCAGGCCGAGCTGGTCCAGCGCGGCATCGTAATCGCCGCTGGCCTGCACACGCGCCACCTCGCGGCCATCGACGAACAGGCGTACACCCTGGTCTTCGTCCCAGGCGAAGGCCAGGTGCAGCCACTGGTCCGCACGTGGCGGCGTGTCCATGCGGAACGACACGCGCGTGCGGGCGAGGTTGGCATCGGTGACGAACGCATCGAAACCATGCCCGTTCCAGTCGATGCGCAGCCAGGCCATGTCCCAGCTGCTGTGGTCGGCATAGCCGACGCGGAAGATTACGAACGGTGCTTCACCCACCGCGTAGCGCGCGCGCCAGTCGAAGGCGAGGGTGCCACGCTGGGCGAGGATGTTGCCGGGTGCATCCCAGGCCAGCACGCCGTCGTCCTGCCACTGGATGGCCTTGCCGCGCGCTCCGTCATCGACGATGTCGACCTTGTCGCGGAAGTTCGGCACCGCCTCACCCTGCGCCACCACGGCCTCAAGGCCTTTGCCGGCATCGACATGGAACAGCAGCGTGGGCGCATCGGCGGCGGCCATCGCGGGGCCGGCAGCCAGGGCCACCGCCAGCAACAGGCAGCGGGACAGGGTCGAGCGGTGCGGCATCAGGCGTTTCCTTTCAACGGGCGACGGCCGGCGAGGGCCGCCGGACCGTAGCAAGGCCACGCCGCGACGGCACCTTGCGGCGCAGCAGCGGTCGTGGCGAACGACGGCGTGCCGGGTGGCACGCCGTCGGCGTTGCTCAGAACTTGTAGCGCAGCCCCAGCAGGTACTGGCGGCCGGTCTCGGTGTACTGCAGCGGCAGGCGACCGGTCAGCGGCGAGTACACCCACTCGTCGGACGCTTCGTTGGTCAGGTTGATGCCTTCCAGGCTCAGTTCCAGCTGGTCGCTGATCTTGTAGCGGATGGATGCATCGAACACCGTGGTACCGGTCATGCCATGGTAGCCATCAAGGTTGAAGCCGGTTTCCTGGCCCGGTGCCTGGGTCAGGTAGTCATCGCGGTTGGTGGCCGAGATGCGCCCGGCGAACTTCTCGCCTTCATAGAACAGCGTGGCGTTCCACGACGACTTCGACAGGCCGGTCAGGTCGGTCTTCATCACCGGCTGCCCGGCCGCGTTGATGTACTGGATCTTCGATTCCACCCAGGTGTAGTTCAACTGCATGCCCAGGTTGGCCCACTTGCCCGGCAGGAAGGTGAAGGGTTGGGTGTAGTTGGCCTCCACGCCGTGCAGTTCGCCGCCCGGGGTGTTGACCGGCTTGCTGTAGGTGAAGTCATCGGTGGCCGAGGCGCCGGTGCCGACCAGCAGCGAAGCCGGCAGGCCGCTGTCACTGTACGGACGCACTTCGCGGGTGGTCTGTACGAAGCTCTCGATGTCCTTGTAGAACAGGCCGATGCCGGCCATTGCGCCCTCGGCGAAGTACCACTCGAAACCAAGGTCGACATTGGTTGCGCGGATCGGATCCAGCATCGGGTTGCCGCTGGAGATGGTGCGTGCACCACCGGCCACGGCCACCGTCGCGCCCGGGGTCAGGCTGCCCAGCCCCGGACGGCTCATCACCTTGGCCGCACCCAGCCGGATCAGGAAGTCCGGGGTGACTTCCGCCACCAGGTTGAACGAGGGCAGGGTGTCATCGTAGGTACGGCTGACCGTGGTTTCGACGGTGCCGTTGGCCAGCGTCGACTGCCCGGTGGCCGACTGCTTGGTGCGCACGTAGCGCACACCGAAATTGCCCGACAACGGCAGCGAGCCCAGTTCGGTGGAGAACTCACCCATCAGGTAGGCGCCTCGGTCCTTCTCTTCGACGCTGCGCACGTTGTTGGCGCGCGGGGCGACGGCGAAAGTGCCGCTGTTGCTGTAGATGTCGAGCTGTTCGGCGATCGCATCCAGGTCCGGCACGACCCAGTTCGACGGACTGCCGCTGATGCCCTTCAGTCCGGCCTGCTCGGTCAGGTTCACCGGCACGATCTTGTTGCCGCCGGCGAAGTTGGGCACGGCCAGTTCGCTGGCGCGGCGCAGTTCGACGGTCTTGAACGTGTAGTCCTTGGCCAGCACGCCGCCCTTCAGGCGGAAGCCCGGGCTGATGTTCCAGTTGAAGTCGATCTGGCCGGTGTCGAAGTCGTTGTCCACGTACTGCGGACGCAGGCGGATCTCGGCCAGTTCCCAGCCGTTGGGATTGGTCGGGTCGATGCCGTAGTTGAGGATCGGCGCACGGCTGTTGCCGCGGTAGTCGTAGCTGTAGCCCTTGACGTCGTACTTGTCCATGATGACGGTGGTCTGCACCGGGTTCTCGTGCTTGGAGCGCGAGATGCCGATCTTGCCGGACAGGGTGAAGTCATCACCGAAGCGGTGCTGGCCGTTCAGCGCGATCTGCTTGAACTCGGTGCTCCACTCGTCGTGGCGGTTCTCGGTGCGGATGTCGACGTTGTCGAATTCGCCGTAGAGCAGTGCGTTGTCGCGGATCTCGCCGTTCTTGACGATGGTGGTCGGCTTGCCCGACAGGCGTGCGCTCGCATTGGCGCCACGGCTGAAGGAAATCGCCTCGATGTAGTGCTCGTCGCGCGTTGCGTCGATCTTCGAGTACAGCGCATCCAGCGAGATCTCGGTGGCGTCGTTCGGCTTCCACTGCAACGAACCGGTCACGCCCAGACGCTTCTGCTCATGCTCCATCTGCACGTAGCGCGGGAAGCGCGGATGGAACACATCGGCGCCACGCGCGGCGGCGAACGGCGAGGACGCGGCGAAGTTGCCGTTGCTCGGGCCGTTGGCCCAGCGACCGGTGTTGGAGCCTTCCTCCAGCGCTTGGCGCTCGGAATAGGCCACCGACAGCAGCGCGCCGAAGGTGCCATCGGCGAAGGTGTTGGAGACCAGCGCGGCAATGCGCGGATCGGCCTTTTCGGCCATCGCGTTGTAGCTGGCCTGGCCACTGGCGGCGAAGGTGAACCCGTCGTAGTCGAACGGGCGCGCGGTGCGCAGATCGACGGTGGCGCCCAGCGAGCCTTCCTCGACGTCGGCCGAGGCGGTCTTGCGCACCAGCAGCTGCGAGAACAGGTCCGAGGCGAACACGTTGAAGTCGAAGCCACGGCCGCGGTTGGTGCCGCCGCTCTGGTCACCGGCGCCGACCGTGGTCAGCGCTTCCATGCCATTGATGCGCACGCGCGTGAATTCCGGGCCGAGGCCACGCACCGAGATGTTGCGGCCTTCGCCGGCCTCGCGGGTGATGACCACGCCCGGGATGCGCTGCAGCGACTCGGCCAGGTTCAGGTCCGGGAACTTGCCGATGTCCTCGGCAACGATGGCATCGACCACGCCGGCTTCGCCGCGCTTGATGTCCAGCGCCTTCTCCACGCTGGCGCGGTAGCCGGTGACGGTGACCGTATCCAGGTCGGTGGCGTTCGGGTTGACGCTCTGCTGCTGCGCGCCGGCGTTGCCTGCCAGGGCCAGTGCGACGGCCAACGCGAGCAAGGTAACCGGTGTCTTTTTTTCATGGTTCCGAGAATGCATGCCTTTCCCCTCTCCCAAAGGTCTGGTATCGCGGCTGTTTCAGCGGAATGACACCGCTGGTCAGGCCGGACGTTAACAGCACGTTCCCGATCCGGCATCTTGCACCGCAACAGATCTGAAATGTCTCCAAGACGCTTGCAGGACAATGGCTCCAACAGTTTGGTAGGCTAAGGGCAAGGATGGGCGGGATTGAAATGACACCGCTAGCCAATTCCACGCCCCACGCGTGGTCCACTACCACGCCGCCCAGTGTCACATGCGGGCGGCACGCGTGAAGGAGCAGAAATGGGTCGTATCGTGTGTTTCGGGGAACTGCTGCTGCGCCTGGGTGCGCCCGGTCGCGAACTGCTGCTGCAGTCGCCGCAGCTGCAGGTGCATGTCGGCGGCGCCGAGGCGAACGTGGCTGTCTCGCTGTCCCGCTTTGGACATGACGTGGCCATGGTCAGCACCGTTGCCGGCAACGCGCTCGGCGCGCATGCGCTGGCCGAACTGCGCCGGCATGGGGTCGACACGCGCGGCGTGCGCGAAGATGCCGAAGGCCGCATGGGTCTGTATTTCCTGACCACCGGCGCGGTGCAACGGGCCAGCGAAGTGGTCTACGACCGTGCCGATTCGGCATTCGCCAACAGCACCGCCGCCGACTACGACTGGCCCGCATTGCTGCAGGGCGCGCAGTGGCTGCACCTGTCCGGGGTCAGCCCGGCGCTGGGCGCGGACGTGGCGCAGGCCACCCTGGCCGCAGCGCGCGCTGCGCGTGCACTGGGCGTGCGCGTGTCCTTCGATGGCAACTTCCGGCCGAAGCTGTGGCAGCGCTGGGGGGGCGATGCGCGGGCGATCCTGCACGAACTGTTCGCGCAGGCCGACATCGTCTTCGCCGACTACCGCGATATCGAAGTCATCCTCGGCCAGCGTTTCGAACAGGCCGACGTGGTCGCGCGTGTGGAAGCGGCGGCAGCGGCCGCGTTCGAAGCGTTCCCGCAGCTGCAGTGGATGGCCTGCACCCAGCGCCAGACGTTGAGCGTGGACCACCATGCGCTGGGCGCGCTGCTGCTCGGCCGCGATGGCACCCGCGCACAGGCCCCGGTACGCCAGCTGCAGGGCATCGTCGACCGCATCGGCGGCGGTGATGCCTTCGCGGCAGGCATCCTGCATGGCATCCTGTCGACCTTCGATGCCGACGCCACCGTGCGCTTCGGCTTGGCCGCCGGGGGCCTGAAGCATTCCATTCCCGGCGATTTCAATCCCGTCAGCGAAGCTGATGTGTTGGCCCTGATGGGCGAGGAGCGATTCGATGTCCGGCGCTGATCCACGCGTTCGTGCGGTACTGAAACTGGCACCGGTGATTCCGGTGTTCACCCCCGATGACATCGACGATGCGGTACAGGTCGCGCAGGCGCTGTTCCGTGGCGGCCTGCCGGTGATCGAGGTGACCCTGCGCACGCCGCGGGCGCTGGAAGCCATCAAGGCGATGGTCGACGCCGTGCCGGATGCGGTGATTGGTGCCGGCACCGTGCTCGATGCCGCGCAGATGCAGGCGGTGAAACAGGCCGGCGGTCGCTTTGCGGTGTCGCCCGGGGCGACCCCGCGGCTGTATGCCGCCGCGCGTGATGCCGATCTGCCCTACCTGCCTGGCGTGGCCACCGGTTCGGAGCTGATCGTCGGCCTGGAACATGGCCTGGATACCTTCAAGTTCTTCCCTGCGGTGCAGGCCGGCGGTGCCGCGATGCTGTCGGCGTGGCACGGCCCGTTCGGCGATGTGCGCTTCTGCCCGACCGGCGGCATCAGTGCGCAGACCGCCAGCCAGTTCCTGCATCTGCCCAACGTGCTGTGCGTGGGCGGTTCGTGGCTGACCACCGCCGCGCTGATGCAGACCCGCGACTGGGACAGCGTCGAGCGCCTGGCACGCGAGGCCGCGGTGCTGGCGGGCTGATCCCTCGGCCCCTGCTGGAGCCGGGCACAGACCCGGCGCCAGCGCATCCGCTCAGCCGCGTGGTGTACCCAGCCGGCGGTACAGGGTGCTGCGGTTGATCCCCAGCCGCTTGGCGGCCGCGCTGACGTTGCCCTGGCACTCGGCCAGCGCCTGGCGCATGGCCGCCTCGGCGATTTCCTCCAATGCCCCGCTGGCAGGCACTGCTGGCGCGGTGGGCGTGTCAGCACGTACGTCCGCGGGCAGCAGCTGCGGGCCCACCGGTTGCCCCGGCTCAGCCAGTGCGGCCAGCGTGCGCAGGCAGGCACTCAGCTGGCGCAGGTTGCCGGGCCAGGCATGGGCGGCCAGCGCCGCGCGGGCCTGCGACGACAACGCATGGCCCTGTCCCAGCTGCTGCCACAGGGCATCCACCACGGCAGCGCGATCGGGGTGCTGCCGCAACGGCGCCAGGGTCACCACGTGGTCGGCGATGCGGTAATACAGATCCGCACGGAAGCGGCCGGCATCCACCGCCTGCGGCAGTTCGCAGTGGCTGGCGCAGACCAGTGCGAAATCCAGTTTCACCGGCTTGCCGCCGCCCAGCGGTGACAGCTCGCGTTCCTGCAGCACGCGCAGCAGGCGCGGTTGCAGCGCCAGCGGCATGTCGCCGATCTCATCGAGGAACAACGTACCGCCCTCGGCCTGCCGCAGCAGGCCCGGGCTGCCCTGCCGGCGCGCACCGGTAAAGGCACCCTCCTCGTAGCCGAACAGCTCTGCTTCGATCAGGCCTTCCGGCAGCGCCGCGCAGTTCACCGCGACGAAGGGCTTTCCCGCACGCGTGCTGCGTGCGTGCAGTTCCCGCGCGAAGACTTCCTTGCCGGTGCCGGTCTCGCCCTGCAGCAGCACCGGCAACCCGGCCTGCAGCACGCGTCCTGCGGTGGCCAGTTGTTGTTGCTGCCCGCTATCGAACAGTGGGCCCTGCGCACTCGCCGGCAACGGCGCGGTCGGTCCAGGCGTAGCCACACTGCGTCGCGACGCACGGGCCTCGCGCACGCCGTACAGACGACGGCCCTGGCGATCAAGCAGTACGCCGTCATCTGCCAGCCGCGACAGCGGTTGTTCGAACAGCGCTTCGTACGGCGTGCGTCCGATGTCCTGGCGATCCAGCCCGAACAAGGCAAGGCCGGCACGATTGGCCGCGACCAGGCGACCGCCGCGGAAGCCGAGCACGCCTTCGCGCGCACTGCCCAGCAGCGCGGGTTGATGATGCAGGCGCAGCAGCTCGCAGTCGGCCAGGCCGTCGGCGAAACCGCGGTGCTCGATCTGCGCTACCGCCTGCCGCACCAGCGCCAGCGCGTGCACGTGTGGCAACCGCGCGTCGCCGGACACATCGAGCACACCCAGGCATTGCCCGTAGGGATCCAGGATCGGCACGGCCGAACAGGTGAGGATGCCGTGCGGGGCGAAGTAGTGCTCGCCGCCACGCACCTGCAGCGCGCGCCCGTCGACCAGCGCGGTGCCGATCGCGTTGGTGCCGACCGTGCCCTCGTCCCAGCGCATGCCCGGCATCAGCGCGACACGACCCGCCTTGTCGAGGAAACCGGCACTGCCTTCGGCGTCGAGGATCCAGCCGTCTTCATCGGTCAGCAGCACGATGCTGCCGCTGTGGGTCATTTCCGCAGCCAGTCCATCCAGCTCCGGGCGCGCTTGTCGCCACAGGCGCTCGCGGCGCTGGCGCAGTTCGCGCAGGCGGTTGTCGGTCAATGGTTCGGCGGCCGGCTGCGCATCCACCAGCAGGCCGTGCCGTTGGCAGCGTTGCCAGGAATGCAGGATCGCCTCGGGCACCGCGCCGACGGGAGCAGCGCCGCGCTCGAAGAAACTGCGCCGGGCACTTCCCAGGCGGGGATCGGGAGCAAGCGGGGACACCGACAGCCTCCTGTGTCGCACATTGCGACAGTTGTTGCGGGACCTGTCCCGATTAACAGCACACCCCGCGTCGGCCTGCAACGGCCGCGCCTGCTGCGCTGCCGCAGGGTGCGCGACAGGATGGCCGAGAGCCGGGCGATGAAGGCGTGATGCAGCGCAGCAGGCCACAGTTGGCATCGTCTTTGCGGCTGTGGATGCACCACGTCCATCGCAGGAGCCGTCATGAACGCCGTACCGTCCACCCGCCCGCATGCCACCGATCCGCGCTCCCTGTTCAAGCCGCGCTATGGCAACTACATCGGTGGCGAATGGATCGCCCCGCGCAGCGGCCAGTACTTCGACAACATCTCGCCGGTGAACGGCCAGGTGTTCACTGAAGTTGCCCGCTCCAACGCCGAGGACATCGACGCCGCACTCGATGCCGCGCACGCCGCAAAGGACGCCTGGGGCCGCACATCGGCCGCCCACCGTGCGCTGCTGCTCAACCGCATCGCCGATCGCATCGAACAGAACCTGGAACTGCTGGCCCACGCCGAGACCTGGGACAACGGCAAGCCGATCCGCGAGACGCTCAACGCCGACGTGCCGTTGATGGCCGACCACTTCCGCTACTTCGCCGGTTGCCTGCGTGCGCAGGAGGGCAGCCTGTCGCAGATCGACGACGACACCGTGGCCTACCATTTCCACGAACCGCTGGGCGTGGTCGGGCAGATCATCCCGTGGAACTTCCCGCTGCTGATGGCGGCCTGGAAGCTGGCGCCGGCGCTGGCCGCCGGCAACTGCGTGGTGCTCAAGCCTGCCGAGCAGACCCCGGCGTCGATCCTGGTGCTGATGGAGGTGATCGGCGACCTGCTGCCGCCGGGCGTGCTCAACGTGGTCAACGGCTTCGGCCTGGAGGCGGGCAAGCCGCTGGCCAGCAGCCCGCGCATCGCCAAGATCGCCTTCACCGGTGAAACCTCCACCGGCCGCCTGATCATGCAGTACGCCAGCCAGAACCTGATTCCGGTGACGCTGGAGCTGGGCGGCAAATCGCCGAACCTGTTCTTCGCCGACGTAATGGCCGAGGACGATGATTTCCTCGATAAGGCAGTGGAAGGTTTCGTCATGTTCGCCTTCAACCAGGGCGAGGTGTGCACCTGCCCGTCGCGCGCACTGGTGCAGGAATCGATCTACGAACGCTTCATGGAGCGTGTGCTCGAACGCGTGGCGGCGATCCGCCAAGGCAATCCGTTGGACCCGAACACCATGGTGGGCGCGCAGGCATCGGGCGAACAGCTGGAGAAGATCCTGTCCTACATCGCCATCGGCCGCGAGGAAGGCGCCGAGGTGCTGATTGGCGGTGACAGAGCCGCGCTCGGTGGCGACCTGGCCGGCGGCTTCTATGTGCAGCCGACCGTGTTCAAGGGCCACAACGGCATGCGCGTGTTCCAGGAGGAGATCTTCGGGCCGGTGGTGTCGGTGACCACGTTCAGGACCGAAGAAGAAGCACTGCAGATCGCCAACGACACGCTGTACGGGCTGGGTGCCGGCGTCTGGAGCCGCGATGCCGCGCGACTGTACCGCGTGGGCCGCGCGATCCAGGCCGGGCGGGTATGGACCAACTGCTATCACGCCTACCCGGCGCACGCCGCGTTCGGTGGCTACAAGCAGTCGGGCATCGGCCGCGAGAACCACCGGATGATGCTCGACCATTACCAGCAGACCAAGAACCTGCTGGTCAGCTACGCACCGAAGAAGCTCGGCTTCTTCTGAGGATTGATCGGGATCAAGGCGCGGGCATGGGGCCGGCGCCATCCTGTCTGCAAGCGCACTACGGAGAAGCACGCATGAACAGAACCATGAAGGCCGCCGTCGTCCGTGAGTTCGGCAAGCCGCTGGTCATCGAGGAAGTCGTGGTACCGCGCCCGGGGGCGGGCGAGGTGCTGGTCAAGATCGAGGCCTGTGGCGTCTGCCACACCGACCTGCACGCCGCCGAGGGCGACTGGCCGGTGAAACCGAACCCGCCGTTCATCCCCGGCCACGAGGGCGTGGGGCACGTCGTGGCCGTGGGAGGCGGGGTAGGGCACATCAAGGAAGGTGACAGGGTCGGCATCCCCTGGTTGTACTCGGCGTGTGGCCATTGCGAACACTGTCTGGGCGGCTGGGAAACGCTGTGCGAAACGCAGCGCAATACCGGCTACTCGGTCAACGGCGGCTTCGCCGAGTACGCATTGGCCGATGCCAACTATGTCGGCCTGCTTCCGAAGGAAGTGGGCTTTGTGGAGATCGCACCGGTGCTGTGCGCCGGCGTCACCGTGTACAAGGGCCTGAAGGTCACCGACACCAAGCCCGGTGACTGGGTGGCCATTTCCGGTATCGGCGGCCTCGGCCACATGGCCGTGCAGTACGCCCGCGCGATGGGCCTGAACGTGGCAGCGGTGGATGTGGACGACGCCAAGCTGGCCCTGGCCAGGCGCCTGGGCGCACAGGTCACCGTCAACGCGCGCACCACCGATCCGGCTGCGTTCCTGAAGAAGGAGATCGGTGGCGCGCATGGTGCGCTGGTCACCGCGGTTTCGCCCAAGGCGTTTGAACAGGCGCTGGGAATGGTGCGGCGCGGCGGTACGGTCTCGCTCAACGGCCTGCCACCGGGCAACTTCCCGCTGGATATCTTCGGCATGGTGCTCAACGGCGTCACCGTGCGCGGTTCGATCGTCGGCACCCGCCTGGACCTGCAGGAATCGCTGCAGTTCGCCGCCGAAGGCAAGGTTGCCGCCACGGTCAGCACCGACCGCCTGGAGAACGTCAACGAGGTGTTCGCGCGCATGCACGCCGGCACCATCGAAGGCCGCGTGGTGATCGACTTCGCTGCCTGACCCCCCTGTGCATGGCCGCCGTGCCCGTCTCCCTCTCCCACGGGCGCGGCGGCCATGCCGATCTGCCGGCAGCGCCGCGCACCCCGGCGGTCGTACAATGCGCGCATGCCCGGCACGCTCAAGACCGTCTTTCTCTCCCTGCTCGCGCTGATCGGCGCGCTGCTCGCGCTGGCCCTTGTCAGCAGTGCCGCGGGCTGGCTGCCATCGCTGCTGCGCATGACGCCGGGAAGTGAGGCCCAGCTCGGCTGGGACCTGGCATTCACCGTGCTGGGTGGCATCGCCGCCGTTGCCTTCGCCACCTATTACGCGCCGTGCTGGCCACGCGCGCATGGCACCTCGATCTGGTCACTGCTGGTGCTCGGCACGGGCTATGGCCTGTGGGTGATGGGCGGCGACTTCCCGCACTGGTTCGTCATCGGCCTGCTGGTTTCGCTGCCGGTGCAGTTGCTGCTGGGCTGGTGGTTCGGCCGCCGCGCATCGCGCGATCGGCGCTGAGCGGATACCGGTAGTGCCGGCCGCTGGCCGGCAACCTCGATGATCCTGCAGYTGCCGGCCAGCGGCCGGCACTACCGCTGCAGCGTCGGCAGCGTCTGCTTCAACGCGTCGATACCCTGCCACGGATCCGCTTTCAATCGCTTCACCCGTGCCAACGCCTTGTCCATCGGAAACGCATCGGCAGCACTCACCCGCGCCAGCTCCTCCCAGCGCAGTGGCACCGCCACGCCCGCGCTATCCCGCGCACGCAGCGACCACGAACACACGCTGGTCGCACCGCGTGTATTGCGCAGCCAGTCGATGAAGATCACGCCGCTGCGCTTGGCCTTGCTCATCGTCGCCACGTAGCGGTCCGGCGCCTGTTCGGCCATCGCCTGCGCGAAGGCTTCGCAAAACGCTTTCGCGTCCTCCCAGTCGGCCGCAGGTTGCAGTGGTACCACCACATGCACGCCCTTGCCACCGGACAACCGCACGAAGCTCTGCAGCCCGGTCTCCTGCAGTCGATCGCGCACATCGCGCGCGCCGCGCTTGACGTCGGCCCAGCTCACGCCCTCACCCGGATCAAGATCGAACACCAGCCGGTCGGGATGCTCGGGGTCGGCCACCGTCGCCCCCCAGGGATGCAGCTCCAGGGTGTTCATCTGCACCAATTGCAGCAGCCCGCGTTCGTCATCGATATAGACGTAGTCCTCGCGCCCGCTCTTCTGCTGCAGCGGCACTGCATGCACGGCGTCGCCCAGGCCCTGGCCGTGGTGCTTCTGGAAGAAACAGGCCTTGCCGACGCCGTCGGGACAGCGCAGCAGCGACAGCGGCCGTCCACTGATTTCCGGCAGGATCCAGCGTGCCATCTGCCGGTAGTAGTCGGCGACATCACCCTTGCTGAGCTTCTTCTTCGCAAACACCACGCGCTGGGGATGGGTGATGGCAACGTCGTCGCCGTCATCGGCCGGTGTTGCACTCATCGCCAGGTCCTCCTTCTTCTTGTCACTGCGCAGCCGCTTGAAGCTGGCCTGGCGCAGCAACCCTTCCTTGCCCCAGCCGCGGAACGCGACCTCGGCCACCGTTACCGGCTTGACCCAGCGCACGCTGGCCGCACGGAACGGCACGTGCGCCGGCAGCTCCAGCACCGCCTCCTTCACCGCCAGCGGCGCGAGCGTGGCCGCCAGCGCGCGCAGCCCCTCATCGTCGAAGCCAGTACCGACGCGGCCGACATAGCGCAGGCCGCCCTTGTCCGGCGTGGCCAGCAGCAGCGAACCGAATCCCACCCGCGAGCCTTTGGGTGCGGTGTGGCCGATGATCAGGAATTCATCGGTGTCCTCGTGCTTCACTTTCACCCAGCTGCGTGCGCGGGTGTTCACGTAAGGCGCATCGACCTGCTTGCTGACGATACCTTCGAAACCCGCCTTGCCGCTGGCCTCGAACACGGCAGGGCCATGGTCGATGACGTGCTCGCTGAAGGCGAGCGTGCCAACTGCATCGCCGATCAGTTCCTTCAGCAGTGCCTTGCGTTGCAGCAGCGGCGCGCGGCTGATGTCGACCCCGGCCACGCCCGGCAGATCGAACACGATGAAGCGCAGCGGTTGTTTCGAACTACCGTCGATCACCCGCTGCAGCGCGGCGAAGTCGCTGCGGCCGTTGTCGTCCAGCACCACCAGTTCTCCATCCAGGCGCGCATCGCGCACCGGCAGCGCCTGTACGGCCTGCACCACGTCGGGAAAGTCAGCCGTCCAGTCCAGGCCATTGCGCGAGCGCAGCGTCACCTCACCTTCGTGCAGATCGGCCAGCAACCGGTAACCATCCCACTTGATCTCATGCAGCCAACGCTCGCCATCGGGCGCGGTGTCGCGGTGATCGGTGAGCTGTGGCTTGAACTGGTGCGGGTAGCTTTTGTCGCGTGCCCCGTCCAGCTGCAGCGCGCGCGCATGCCAGCGTGCATCGGCCTTGCGTGGGTGTGCGGCACGTGGCGCTGGAGCCGTCTTCTTCGCTGAAACCCGGGACCTCTTCGCGGATGTTCGCGCTGGCGTGTCCAGCAGATCGTCCGCCTCCGCATCCCGTGCCTGCGCGTCATCGCGCTTGATCAGCAGCCACTGCACCTGGCGGCCCTTCATCGCCGTGCGTACCAGTTTCCAGCCACCGGCCAGGCGCTGCCCGTGCAGCACGAAGTCGATCTTGCCCGCAGCCAGTGCTTGCAGCGGATCACCTTCGCAGGCCCAGCTGCCGTGGTCGAACACATCGACGTGACCGGCGCCGTAGTGTCCTTCCGGAATGTCACCTTCGAAGCCGGCATAGGAAAGAGGGTGGTCTTCCACCTCCACCGCCAGGCGCTTCTCACCCACCCGCAGCGACGGCCCTTTCGGCACCGCCCAGCTCTTCAGCACGCCATCCATTTCCAGGCGGAAATCGTAGTGGCGGCTGCTGGCGTGGTGCAGTTGAACCACGAAGATCGGCCGTCGCTTCGGGTTCCCCTGTGCGGGCGCTTCATCCGGCTCGGGGGTCTGCCCGCTGCCTCCGCCCAGCCGACGCTTGCGCCGGTACTGATGCAACGACATGGCTCAACCTGCCTTGCGTCGCGCGGCGGTTTTCTTTGCAGCCTTCTTCGGAGGGGCTTTTTTTGCCGGTGCCTTCTTCGCCGCTGTCTTCTTGGCCGGTGCTTTGCGCTCTGCTGCCTTCTTGGCCGGCGTGCGCTTGTTGGCATCCAGGCTCTTCTGCAGCAATGCCATGAAGTCCACCACGTTGGTGCTGGCGTCCTCGCGCGGTGCCGGCTCGTCCTCCACCTTGGTGGTGCCACCCTTGGACTTGATGCGCTTGTTCAGCACCTGCTGCAGGCGCTCGCGGAATTCGTCGTGGTACTGCGAGGGATCCCAGTCGCCGGCCATCGACTCGATCAGCTGCTCGGCCATCGCCGTTTCCTTGCTGGTGATGCGGTAGTCAGCGAGCTTTCCACTGGGCAGCTTGTAGTCGTCAGGCTCGACCAGTTCCTGTGGATAACGCAGGATCATCAGCACCAGTGCGTCGTCGTTGGGCATCACCGCGCACAGGTACTCGCGCGTGCGCACCACCACCCGTGCGATACCGACCTTGCCGGTGCTGCGCAGTGTTTCCCGCAGCAGCACGTAGCCTTTCTCGGCTTTTTTACCCGGCACCAGCAGATAGGGTTTTTCGTAGTAGCGTGGATCGATCTGCGTGGCGTCGACGAAGGTCTCCACCTCCACCGTTTCATGGCTCTCCGGGGCCGCCGAACGGATATCGTCTTCCTCCAGCACGACATAGCTGCCCTTGTCGTACTCGTAGGCTTTGACGATGTCCTTCCATGGCACTTCCTCGCCGGTGTCGGCGTTGACCCGTTCGAAGCGGATCGGTTTGCGATCGCGCGAATCGAGCATGCGGAAGTGCAGGTCGACCTTGCGCTCGCCGGACATCAGCGAGACCGGTACGTTGAGCAGGCCGAACGAAAGCGTACCGGTCCAGATCGGGCGGGCCATGATGCGCACCTGTGTTTCAGCAGGGGTAGCCAGCTTCAGCCGGCTACCGTGAAACAACCGTGTCGGCTACGTGCAGACCATGCGGTAGTGCCGGCCGCTGGCCGGCAGCTCCTTGAATCCAGGCGATGCCTGCCAGCGACCGGCACTACTGCAGCAGCGGCCTCACCGCAGCGGCGGGGATATGGTCCAGCGCGCGCCAGGCATCTTCCACCACCGGCTGCGCCTGTGCCCAGTTCAGGCGCGACTGTCCGCGCATCTGGTCCCAGTGCTCGGCCAGTTCGCCACTCGTATCGGCCTCACCGCCACGCGGCCAGTCAGCGGCATGGGTGGTCAACGCGAAGGCGTACACCGGGCACAGATCGCGCCAGTTGCGATGCCCCTGCCCGCGGCGTTCCTCGTAGTCGCTCAGCATGTACTGCAGGTAATCCTGCGCCACCGCCTGCGGATCCTCCAGGCGGCGCGTGCGGCGCTGCGTGCTGCGCTGGCCAAGGGGATCCAGCAGGGCGTTGAACACGGACGGGGCGGGGCGTTCAAGACGGGGCATGGCCGGCTCCTGCAGCAGGGCGGGTGGGCAGGAATACGCGCGCCGCCGTTATCCAGTCGTGACAAAGATGTTCATGACGCCAGGTTCGCAGTGGCTTTACTTCGTCCGCGCTCTAGTGGAGGCCTACCGGAGGAACGCCCCATGACCACCACCCGTGACCCCCTGCGTGAGAACCACACCCCCGAGCCGGGCGAGCAGCGCGGCAAACACGATCTGGCCGACGCCGAGGACCGTGGCGCCGGCATGTCGACACCGGACGAAGGCGTACTGCCCGTCGTGCGCCGGCCTGAACAGGCCGCCCAGGACCGCAAGGACTGCGGTGACCGCAATCGCGGTGGCCAGGAAAGTCCGCTGAAGCGGCGCGAGCGCAAGCAGCACGCCAGCGACAACCAGGACGAGGCGCTGGAAGAGACCTTCCCGGCCAGCGATCCAACCTCGCCGTTCGTACCCGCCAAGGCCCCGGATTGATCGCGATGCCGGCCAAGGCCGCCGATCGATGGATTGATGGGTAGTGCCGGCCGCTGGCCGGCAACCTCCTGACGTCCTGCACGGAGCGATGCCGGCCAACGGCCGGCGCTACCGCTTCAGCGCCATGACCACTGCAGGCCCACGCTGGCGCGGCGGTCCGGCCCCGGTTCGAAGAACCGGCCGTTGCCGTCGTTGACGATCACCGAGCCGATGTAGCGCTGGTCCAGCACGTTGTCGATACGTGCGAATGCACGCAGGTCACCCGCCTGCAGCGTCCAGCGGCGACCGGCGTCCAGGTTCAGCAGCGCGTATCCCGGTGCGCGCTCGGTTGCGATGTCATTCACCACCACATCGCTGCTGGCGGCAGCTTCCAGCGCCCACTGCCAGTCCCCCGGCGACCACTGCAGGCGGGCATGCGCCTGCTGCCGGGGCACGCCGGGCAGGCGGCTGCCAGCGGCAACCACGGTGTCGGGCACTGCGCAGTTGCTGGCCGCACAGGCCAGATAGGGCGAACGCACCTGCGCCTGCAGCCAGGTCCAGGCCAGCTGCAGCTCCAGCTGCTCGGCCAACGGCTGCCGGTACTGCAGCTCCACACCCTGGCGGCGGGTACGGCCGATGTTGCGGTACGTGCTGCGACCATTGGTGCTGCTGGCAACGGCCAGTTCATCGTCAGTATCTGCACGGAACAGGCTCACATCGAGCTGTCTTCCATCCTGCGCGTGCCACTTGCTGCCCACTTCCAGGCTGCGGCTGCGGGCGGCCGCCAGATCCAGCGCCAGCCCGGCCTGGCCGTCGGCGCGGTAGCCCAGCTCGTTGAACGTCGGGGTTTCAAAACCACGTCCGATCGCCGCGTGCAGGCGCCACTGCGGGCTTGCCTCGAAGCTGACACCCGCCACTGGCGTGGTGGCCTGGTAGCGACGGCGACCACTGTCGTCCGGATTGCGCCCGACGATGTAGCGATCATCCGATTCGAAGCGCACCGCGCTGTGGCGCACCCCGGCCAGCAGCGACCAGCGCGGACTCCATCGCCACCACGCCTGGGCGAACTGGTCCACGTTCTGCACGATGTCGATCTGGTCGCGACGCAGGCGGCCGCGTACCCCCACGATGGTGCCGACGAAGTTCTCGTAGCCGGTGCGGTGCTGGCGCTGGCGATCGGCATTCACGCCCACCACCAGATCCAGCGGTCGCCCCCACAGATCGCCGTTCCAGCCCCAGCGCGCGTCCAGCCCGCCGTAGCCGCCATCCAGGTCGATCACGCCACCGGCGTGCAATGGGTTGGCCTGCGGTCCCGGCGGAATCGGCAGGTACTGGGTCACCGCGCGCTGCCCGGCATAGCCCATCAGCTGCCAGCGCTGCGCACCGGCTTCCCGGGTCCAGCGCAGGCCTGCCTGCTGCTGGCGCACCGATTTGCGGGTGTTGTACTGCTCAGCCACCGCCGTGGCCTGGCGCGGATCGGCCGCCACCTGCGCGCGGGTCAGGCCCAGCGGGTCCTGCGCGTTGGGCGCATGCAGCGCGTTGAGCAGCAGTTCCAGGCGGCCGCCAGCGAGCTCGGTGCCCAACCGCGCGTTCAACGATTCGCGGCGCGCACGGCTGTGGTCACGCCAACCGTCGGTACTGAAATGGTTGGCGGCCACGTTGTAATCGATGCCCTTGCCTGCCCCACGCAGCTGCGCGCCGACGCTGAGCGTGTTGTTGGCACCGGCATTCACCCGCAGCCGCCACGGGTCACCGGCCTGGCCCTGCGCGCTCCACACCTGCAGCACGCCCCCGGACGAGTTGCCGTACAGCGCCGAGAACGGCCCACGCAGCACCTCGATGCGCTCGGCACCGAGCAGGCTGGCGTGCGACAGCTGGCCCTGGCCGTCGGGCATGGTCGCCGGCACCCCATCAATCAGCACCCGCACCCCGCGCACGCCAAAGGTCGAACGGGCGCCGAAGCCACGGATCGACAGCTGGGTGTCCTGCGCGAAGTTCTGCCGGTCGCGGGCCAGCAGGCCCGGCACCCCGCCCAGCGCCTCGGACAGCTGCGTGTTGGGGCCGGTACGGTCGGCATCGATCCACACCGTATCCAGGCTGGCGGGCAGGGCGAAGGGATCCACGCCCGGCACCCGCGCGGCCTGCACCTGCACCGCCGGCAGTGAGGTGGGCGAGGGCGCGGCCGCCACCGAAAAAGGCGACAGCAGCAGGGCGGACAGCGGCAGGCAATGACGTCGTGCGGCGGAATTCATGATTCAGGTTGATGGATCGGGCGGCAACGCACGCCATGGTACGGGCAGGCGGATGACGATGGCGGCGGCCAGCCCCGGCAGGCTTTGTTACGATGGGCTGTTTCCGGCCGAAAAGCCGCAAGCCGCGTGGCGCAATTCCTCCCCCTTTCCGTCTACCGAACGAGTACCGCCGTGTCCTTCTTTGCAAACGTGGAACTGGTCCCAGGCGACCCGATCCTGGGCCTGACCGAGGCGTACAACGCCGACAGCCGCCCGACCAAGGTCAACCTGGGTGTGGGCATCTACTACGACGAGAGCGGCCGCATTCCGCTGCTGCGCGCCGTCAAGCAGATCGAGCAGCAGCTCGCCAACGAAGCCAAACCGCGCGGCTACCTGCCGATCGATGGCCTGCCGGCGTACACCCAGGCTACCCGTGAGCTGGTGTTCGGAAAAGATTCGCCGCTGCTGGCTGCCGGCCGCGTCACCACCGCGCAGACCGTCGGTGGCAGCGGTGCGCTGCGCGTCGGCGCCGACGTGCTGAAGAAGCTGCTGCCGCACGCCACCGTCGCGCTGAGCAACCCGAGCTGGGAAAACCACCGCGCCGTGTTCAGCGCCGCTGGTTTCGAGGTGGTCGATTACACCTACTTCGACCCGGCCACCCATGGCGTCAACTTCGACGGCCTGCTGGCCGACCTGGGCAAGCTGGAAGCGGGCACCGTGGTGCTGCTGCACGCCTGCTGCCACAACCCCACCGGCGCCGACCTCACCGTCAGCCAGTGGAAGCAGGTCGCGCAGCTGCTGAAGGACCGCCAGCTGTTCCCCTTCATCGACATGGCCTACCAGGGCTTCGACAAGGGCATCGAGCAGGACGGCGCCGCGGTGCGCATCATCGCCGAGGCCGGCATCGACAGCTTCATCGTCACCAACTCGTACTCCAAGTCGTTCTCGCTGTATGGCGAGCGCGTGGGTGCGCTGTCGATGGTGGCGCCGACCGCCGCTGACGCCAAGGCCGTGCAGTCGCAGGTCAAGCGCGTGATCCGCACGATCTACTCCAGCCCGTCCACGCACGGTGCTGCACTGGTTGCCGGCGTGCTGACCAACCCGGAACTGCGCGCGATGTGGGAGCAGGAACTGACCGAGATGCGCGAGCGCATCCACGCCCTGCGCCAGGGCCTGGTCGAGAAGCTGGCCGCCGCCGGTGCCCCGCAGTTCGGTTTCATCAACGAGCAGGCCGGCATGTTCTCGTACTCCGGCCTGAGCCGCGAACAGGTCGAGCGCCTGCGCGACGAGTTCGGCATCTACGCCGTCGGCACCGGCCGCATCTGCGTGGCCGCGCTGAACCAGAACAACCTGGAATACGTTGCCAAAGCCGTGGCCACCGTCGCCAAGAGCTGATCGACCGCTCCAGCAAGCTGTGGAAACAAAGGCGCCGAAAGGCGCCTTTGTTTTTGCTCCTGCCTTGTCTCGCCCTCCCGCGCGCCTCGACGAAGGGAAGGCGCCACGACCGCAATGCCTCTGGAAACGATTACGCCTACCCCCGCTCACCCACGCGCAAGTCAGACCAGCGACAATAGGCGTTTTCCCGTTGCCGAGACCTGCCCGCCCATGTCCCGTACCTCGTTGACCCGCTTCCTGATCCAGCAGCAGCACGCCGGTCGCATCAACGCCGACCTGCGCCAGCTGATCGCGGTCGTCGCCCGCGCCTGCACCAGCATCTCCATCGCCGTCAGCAAGGGCGCCCTCGGTGGCGTGCTCGGCGACGCCGGTACCGGCAACGTGCAGGGCGAAGCGCAGAAGAAGCTGGATGTCATCAGCAACGAGATCCTGCTGGAAGCCAACGCCTGGGGCGGTCACCTCGCCGCCTGCGCATCGGAGGAGATGGACCACAGCCAGCCGGTGCCGGACATCTACCCGCGTGGCGATTTCCTGCTGCTGTTCGATCCCCTCGATGGCAGCTCCAACATCGACGTCAACGTCTCCGTCGGCACCATCTTCTCGGTGCTGCGTTGCCCGACCAACGTCGAACTGCCGGGCGATGACGCCTTCCTGCAGCCGGGCAGCAAGCAGATCGCCGCCGGCTACTGCATCTACGGGCCCAGCACGCAGCTGGTGCTGACCGTCGGCCACGGTACCCACGCCTTCACCCTCGACCGCGAAACCGGCGAGTTCCTGCTGACCACCGAGAACATGCAGATCCCGGCGGCCACCCAGGAGTTCGCCATCAACATGTCCAACCAGCGGCACTGGGAAGCGCCGATGCAGGCCTACGTGGAAGATCTGCTGGCCGGCAAGGAAGGCCCGCGCGGCAAGAACTTCAACATGCGCTGGATCGCCAGCATGGTCGCCGACGTGCATCGCATCCTGACCCGCGGCGGCATCTTCATCTACCCGTGGGACAAGAAGGAGCCGGGCAAGGCCGGCAAGCTGCGCCTGATGTACGAAGCCAACCCGATGGGCCTGCTGGTGGAGCAGGCGGGCGGCGCTGCCTGGACCGGTCGCGAGCGCATCATCGATGTGCAACCCGACCAGCTGCACCAGCGCGTGCCGGTATTCCTCGGTTCGCGCGAAGAGGTCGCCGAGGCCGTGCGTTATCACCAGGAGCATGACGCGAAGAGCGTCTGACAGCGGCCATCCCTACAGCGGTCATGGCAGATTGATGACATGACCGCAGGGTGACAGCAGCAGCTGCAAACGGCACCATCAAGCCCTTGCCGTCGAAGGAATGCACGCATGCACGAGCCGGGCCCTGTCGATTTCATCGAGGTCATCCACAACGCCGTCCCCAGCGACGTGTGCGCTGCGATCGTCGCGCGCATGCGTGCAAGCCAGGGCCTGAAACCCGGCGCGGTGGGCAGCGGTGTGTTCCCGGAACTCAAGCACAGCAAGGATCTGCGGATCAGCGGTGTGGACGGCTGGCAGGATGTGGACCAGCAGCTGCAACAGGCGGTATTTGCGGGTCTGCAGACTTATCTACGCCGTTATCCACAGGCGTTGATCGCGCCGTTGATGTTGCAGATCCAGGACAGCAACGGCCAGCCGCGACGCCTGTCGGCCGAGGATTTCCCCGACATGGCGCCGGAGCAGCTGGCGGATCTGGCGCGCACCTGCCTGCGCCCGGGCGCAATCAACCTCCAATGGTACGCGGCGGGCGAGGGCGGCTACCCGTACTGGCACTGCGAGCTGTACCCCAAGGACGCGCAGGCCGAGACGCTGCACCGGCATGTGCTGTGGACGCTGTACCTCAACGACGACTTCGAAGAAGGCGAAACCGAGTTCCTGTTCCAGGGGAGGAAGATCGCCCCGCGCACCGGCAGCCTGCTGATCGCGCCGACTGCATTCACCCATACCCATCGCGGCAACCGGCCGCAGGGCGGCGACAAGTTCATCGCCACCAGCTGGATCCTGTTCCAGAGCGCGCAGAAGTTGTTTGGAGGGTAAGGGTCGCGCGTGCTGCTAACGCTCGCTTGCTCGGCGCTACCGCGGGCGGCGGCGATAGAGAATCGCGCCCGCCATGGTACCGAACACGGCCACACCCAGGCCGACGAACTCTTGTTCTCCAAGCGCCTCACCCGACATCAGCGTGCCGGCCGTCAGCAGCAGAACGTTCAACGGAAGCATCCACAGGAACGCGATGCCGAGCCAGTAGATGATCTTCACGCCATGCGCTTATGGGTCCGGAAAAATGGACTTGAACCAGTAGGCGGAGCTGTTCCGCATCCACGATGCTGAACTCTCCTCTCTCCAGTCCCCGTAGCTGGCGCTTGTCTGTTTCATAGCGTGCAGTGGTTGCTGGGTACAGATTGATGACGCTCAGCTATCTGGCGGGTCCAAAGGATCCCCAGAGATCGTCGTTTCCTCCTTGCCAGGCACTGAGCTTCTCGACAGGGATTTCCTTCAGTTGACAGGTGAACTGGAGATAGAAGGAACGGTCTTCTTTTCGATAGCTGTTCCACCCAACAGCCGTCACTTTGACTTCGATCTGACTATCGCCCTTGTGCGGCTGATGTAGTTCGACGTCCGCTGAATCGGACAGCCAGTAGTCTCCCTTGTGCGCGAAGCCCGCGCCGCCACTTGTCAAGCGCGCATCCACCACCTCCGGCGTCCCTTTCGACGAAGGCGCGTATCGCTTCAGGCTGCCCGTGATCTTGATGTACTGCTGGGAATCGATCACGCCCGGCGACTCCGAGAAGAGGCGCAGCAGGAGGAGGGTGTCCGTGCCCTTGCGCACCCTCTGACCTGTATTCGCCATCCACAGTCGCTGTTCGAACTCGTCCAGGCCAGCCGGCATGTCAGTTACGATCGTGGCCTGCGGAACGACGATGCATTCGTGGATGTCGCGGGCCTGCGCCTGCAGGGCCACAAGGCAGAGCATGAGAGCGCTGGCCGGAAGGCAGCAAGTACGTTTCATCGTGTAGAAACTGCTGATCTGAGTTCAGTCATGCAAGCGATTGGAGGGGTGTGCCTGATCGAAGGGTGATGCGTCCGGATCATGCGCTCCCGTCCATGCATCAAGATGCTGCAGCGACAGCGGCAAGGCTCTCAAACGCTCTGACACCGTCGTCGGTGCGTCGCACTCTCCCGGCCATTGCAGTGGGCTTGTGGCGCGGAACGTTGCGTCGATCTGGATCTCGATGCCGAAATCTCCGGTGGAGACCACGGTGATCTGCCCTGCGACGGGTACTCCGTAGCAGCCGGTCTTTCCGGCGAATGCGCTGGAACCGCTGCTATGGAACATCCGTACTCGATCGCCTGCGGCAGCGAATCGGTCTCCTGCCTTCGCATCAGCAGGGAGCTGGATCGTGAGCTTGCTGAATGTGGAATGGTCGATCCGCCACGAAGACCGGAATCGTCTAAGCCCGACCACACGATTGTTGCCGGCAACGATCTGGTGACAGGAAAAGAGCAGCTGGCGGGGCTCCACTCCGAGGCAGGCGAGGTCACGCATGGCAGCGTCTTCAACCACAAACGCACGGGCAGCTTCCGCATCGGCGTTGCAGGCAAACAGAAACGCACCACAGCCCAGGGCAGGTAGACGCTTCATGGACAAATCGATTCGTCGCCATGCGGACCGAATCGCGCCATCGCCGATCGTAGGTAACCCATCTGCTCCCTTCCCTGGTTTGCAGGCCCTCCGGCCAAGTGCAGATTGTTGCCGGTAGATCGCACAGCGGTCCAGTGCTCTAGAACAGCGAACCCTGCGGCGTATCCACCTTCGGCGGCAACGGCTTCTCGAACCGGCTGCAATCCAGCTTCGGCCAATGGCTGTTCTGCGCGTTGAAGCCCAGCCGCTTGCGCGCCAGCTTGAAGCGGTTGTTCAACAGATCTGCGTAAACACCCTGGCCGCGCATGCGCGTGCCGAACTGACTGTCGTAATCCTTGCCGCCGCGCAGCTGCTGGATGGTGCTCATCACATGCGCGGCGCGATCGGGATGATGGGTTTCGAGCCAGTCGCGGAACAGCGGTGCCACTTCCAGCGGCAGGCGCAGCAGCACGTAGCCTGCAGTGCTGGCGCCGGCGTCGTGCGCGGCTTCCAGCACGGCTTCCAGTTCGCTGTCGTTGATCCACGGAATCACCGGCGCAACCATCACGCCCACCGGAATGCCCGCCTCGTGTAGGCGCTTCATCGCACGCAGCCGCGCATGGGGTGCCGAGGCGCGCGGCTCCAGCTTCGCCGACAGATGCGGATCCAGCGATGTCACCGAGAAATGCACGCTGACCAGGTTCTCCGCCGCCAGTGGTGAGAGCAGATCGATGTCGCGCTCGACCAGCGCATTCTTGGTGATCAGCGAGAACGGATGCTTCGTCTCCAGCATCACTTCGATCAGCTGGCGGGTCAGCTTGAACTTGCGTTCAATCGGCTGGTACGCGTCGGTGTTGATGCCCAGCGCGATCGGTTGCGGCACGTAGCCCGGCTTCGACAGTTCCTTGCGCAGCAGCTGTGGCGCGTTGGTCTTGGCAAACAGCTTGGTCTCGAAGTCCAGGCCAGGCGACAGGTTCAGATAGGCATGCGAGGGGCGGGCGAAGCAATAGGAGCAGCCATGCTCGCAGCCGCGATACGGATTCACCGATTGGCTGAAGCCGACGTCCGGGGAGCTGTTGCGGCTGATGATGCTGCGGGCGGTCTCCGCGCGTACTTCGGTGCGCAGGCGCGGGGCGAGGAACTCCTCGCTGTCGTCCACTGCCCAGCCGTCGTCCACCGCTTCGCTGACGGTGCTTTCAAAACGCCCCGCGAGATGGGACGTGGAACCCCGGCCCTTGATGGCGGCCTGGGTGTTGCGAGGGGGGTGCTGCATATTGCCCTCCGGCCGTTACGGGCTATTAGTATTATTGCTAACCACAGGCAGCGCAAGCGGCCAGGATTCACGTAGCTGTAGGCGCGCAGGCGCATGGGGCGACACGTTGACCCCAGACTTGTCCACAGGGTCGTCTGGCTTGGGCCCGGGCGCGCGCCATCGCCGCGGCAGGCCAGCATGGGCCACGGGTGTCTCAGCAACTGCGATGGGAAGATCGGCTACAGGGGCGCTTGCCAGGCCGAAACACGGGACCTGCCGCACGTCTTCGGGCTTCAATCTGCCGGGGAAGTCCCATGCACTCCTACAGCAGTGCCAGGTAGCCCTTCACCGTGGCATCCAGGCCGTCGTACAGCGCCTCGCCGATCAGCGCGTGGCCGATCGACACCTCCAGCACCTCCGGCACGGCCGCCAGGAAGTCACGCAGGTTGTCCTGCGACAGATCGTGCCCTGCATTCACACCGAGGCCGACGGCCTGTGCACGGCGCGCGGCGGTGGCGAACAGTTCCAGCATGGCGCGGGCGTCGCCGGCAGCATGGGCCTCGGCGTAGGGGCCGGTGTACAGCTCGACGCGGTCGGCGCCGACATCGGCGGCGTGCTCCAGCAGCGGGTTGCCGGCATCCACGAACAGGCTCACCCGGCATCCCATCGCTTTCAGCTCGGCCACCAGCGGGCGCAACCGCTGCGCATCGCGTTCGAAGTCGAAGCCATGGTCGGAGGTGATCTGGCCATCGCCATCGGGAACCAGCGTGGCCTGCGCCGGGCGCGTCTGCGCGCACAGCGGCAGCAACCCGGGGTAGCCCTCACGCGGCGGCGCGAACGGGTTGCCTTCGATGTTGAACTCCACACCACGGGCACGGGTCAGCGCCGACAGCGCCAGCACGTCCTCGGCGGTGATGTGGCGGCGGTCGGGCCGCGGGTGCACGGTAATGCCATGCGCGCCGGCATCCAGGCAGGCCTGGGCGGCACGCACCACGTCCGGTTCGGCACCGCCACGCGAATTGCGCAGGACGGCGATCTTGTTGACGTTGACGCTGAGCTGGGTCATGGAACGGGACTACGGGGAGTGAGAGGGAGGGTCGCTGCCGTCGGCCGGAGCAACCTTGGCCTGCTCGCGCAGACGCCTGAGTTCATCGCTGTCCACCAGTGTCGCCGGATCACGCTGAAGGTCGCCGAAGCGTGCCGCGTATCGACCGCGCACCCATGCCAGCAGGAAGGCGAGGGTGCCCAGCAGGGCCAGTGACATCAGGCCCATGTTCGGTGTTTTCAGCGCAAAGGCGAAGCAGCCCAGCGCCAGCAGCAGGTACAGCCAGTACATTGTCAGTCTCCCCGGGCCACCGCCGCAGTGTAGCGCTGCCTCACAGCAGCGGCGAGGCCAATCGCGCGAAGGCTTCGGGCAACCGGTGCAGCCACAGCGAGCGTCCTGCCTGGTCGTGTACGCGGGTGGCACGCTCGAATTCGGACTGCAGCAACGTAGACAGTTCCGCCACCCGGCCACGGTCGCTGATCATCATCGACAGCTCGAAATTCAGGCGGAAGCTGCGGTGATCAAAGTTGGCGCTGCCGACGATGCAGACATCGTCGTCGGCGATGAACGCCTTGGTATGCAGCATGCGCGGGCCGTACTCGTAGATCTTCACTCCCGCATGCAGCAGTTCGTCGAAATAGGAACGTGCGGCCTGGGTCACGAACCAGGAGTCGCTCATCTTCGGCACCAGCATGCGCACGTCCAGGCCACCGAGTGCGGCCGAGGTCAGCGCCATCCGCGCCGCCTCGCCGGGTACGAAGTAGGGGGTGACCAGCCAGACCCGCTCACGTGCTTCCTGGATGGCCGCCACATGAAGGCGATGGATGGTCTCCCATCCCGAATCCGGGCCGGACACCAGCACCTGCGCGTTGATCGCGCCGTCGCCGCGCAGGGGCATGTCGCTGGGCCACAGCCGGGCGATATCGAACCGCGAGTGGTCCTGGCCGCTGGCGTACAGCCAGTCCTCGGCGAACACCAGCTGCAGGCTGCGCACCACGTGCCCGCGCAGGCGCATGTGTAGATCGCGGTAGGCATTAGGGTTGCGGCTTTCGTCTTCGTCGTCGGTGATGTTGATGCCGCCGGTGAACGCCAGCCGGCCATCGACGATCACCAGCTTGCGGTGCGTTCGCAGGTTCAACCAGGGTCGCTTGAATGGTTTCAACAGCTGCCGCGGATGGAACCAGATCACCTCCGCTCCCACATCCAGCAAAGGCTGCAGGAAGCGCTGGCGCACGGCCGAAGAACCTACCGCGTCCAGCAGCAGCCGCACCTGCACGCCGCCGCTGGCCCGTTCCACCAACGCATCCCGCAACGCGGTGCCGGCGTGGTCGGGATTGAAGATGTAGTACTCCAGATGTACATGGTCCTGCGCCTGCGCCACCGCTTCCAGCAGCGCGGCATAGGTGGCCGCGCCATCGACCAGCCAGGTCACTTCGGTGGCCGTGCTTGGCGCCAGCCCGGTGGTCGCCTGCGCGATCTTGGCCAGTTCGGTGCAGTCGGCATCGGGCGGGCAGACATCGCTGTAGTGCTCCATGCCCGAGCGCGCGCGACCGCGCCGCAGCCGTTGCCGCTTCACCTTCTGTGGGCCCAGCAGGTAGTAGATGAAGAGGCCGAGGTAGGGCAGCAGCGCCAGCGACAGGATCCAGCTCAGCGTGGCCACCGGCTCGCGCTTCTGCAGCATGATCCAGCCCGTCAACGCCAGCAGATACAGCAGATAGGCCACGGCCAGGATCGTTCCCAGGTGGGCGATGCCATCAAGCCAATGGCGCACGGAATCGAAGAGGGCGAGCATCCGCAGATCATAGCGGGGACAGGCACCGGCCAGAGGCATTCATTGCCAACGGCATTGCCAGGAAGATGCATGCACGCACAAAAAAGACGCCCCTGTTTCCAGGGGCGTCTGCAGTCGCGTCATGACTGATGTATTGCGGTGTAGCGATTTACTGCTGCACGAAGCCGATCTTCTTCATCTGAGCATTCTTCGCGGCGGCCAGAACCTTGGCCATCACGTCGTACTCCGAATCCGGGCTTGCATCGATCCGCAGTTCCGGCTGGTTGGTCGGGTCACGCTGGACCTCCTGCTCCATCCGCTGCTGCAGCTCGCTTGCGTTGATCGGGCTGTTGTTCCACGAGACCTGGTTGCTGGCGTCGATCTTCAACTCGATCGGCGGCGGCGGTTCGACCAGCTGCGGCGGTGGGTTGAGCACGCGCTGCGGCAGGTCCACGGCGATCGGGTACGTCATGATCGGCGCGGTGACGATGAAGATGATCAGCAGCACCAGCATCACGTCCACGAGGGGCGTGACGTTGATGTCTGCCATGGGGCCTTTGCCACCACCACTACTGAATGCCATGGCTTATTGCCCCTTCTCTTTGGTCGCCACGAAGCCGACGTCCAGCATGCCCTGTTCCTGCGCGATCTTGGTCATCTCGTTGATGACGCGCATCTTGGTGGTGCGATCACCACGCAGGTTCAACGGCGGCTGCGGGGTCTGCTGGGCGGCGGTCGCCAAGCGCGACTCGAGAGTCTGCTTGTTGATCTCTTCGTCGTTCCAGTAGATCGAACCGTCTTCCTTGACTGCCAGGGTGATGGGACCCTTGCGGTCGTTGGTGTCGTCCGGCTTCTGGACCAGGTTGGCCTCCGGCAGATCCACCTTGACCTTGTGGGACATCAGCGGCGCCGTGATGATGAAGATGATCAGCAGCACCAGCATCACGTCCACGAGGGGCGTAACGTTGATGTCGGCCATGGGGCCGCCGCTGTTACCACTACTGAAAGCCATAACGGGCTCCGTCTAGATCTTGGTGACTACGTTCTCGCTGGGTACAGCGCGTCGCAATTAGCGGACGCGCGAACCGGTGGCGAAGAAGTCGTGCAGGTCGTGCGCGAAGGTATCGAACTTGCTGATGGTCGCGCTGTTGATCTTGCTGAAGAAGTTGAAGGCGAACACGGCCGGGATCGCGACGAACAGACCGATGGCGGTCATGATCAGTGCTTCACCCACCGGGCCGGCAACGGCGTCGATCGAAGCGGAGCCGGTGGCACCGATCTTGATCAGCGCGCCGTAGATGCCCCACACGGTACCCAGCAGACCGACGAACGGAGCGGTTGCACCGACGGTGGCCAGCAGGGTCATGCCGGACTGCAGCTTGTTGCTTTCGCGGGTCACGGCCTGGCGCAGAGCGCGGTCGACGAACTCCGAACGGCTCAGGTTCTCACCCACGCCGCCGACAGCGCCGCCTTCAGCACGCTGGTGGTGCGCAGCAGCCTGTGCAGCGTCCAGTGCGATCTTCGAGAACGGCTCGGAAGCCGGCTGCTCTTCCATTGCACGGATGGCGTCCTGCGCGTTCGGGGTATCCCAGAACAGGCTGACGACGCGATCAGCGGCGCTCTTCAGGCGGGTAGCACGGAAGATGTTGATGACAGTCCAGTACCAGGACATGGCGGACATGACGACCAGGGTCAGCAGCACGACCCAGGAAACCGCGAAATCACCCGGCTTGGTGGTCATTTCGTGGATCAGATGCTCGAAGCCCATCTGCGACAGGGCGTTGGACGGATTGCCCCCGGCAGCAGCGGCGATGAAAATTTCCTGCAGCATGACGCTTACCTTTGTTGTGTGTGGTGATAAAGGGTGTAGCTAAGCTAAACAATCGAACTGGAGGCGAGGGTGGCCAGGCGGCCACCCGGGCGCATCAGTTCAGCGCAAAGTTGACCGGGACGCGGACGCGGCCAGCAGCCTTCTTACCGCCAGCTTCGGCGGCGTTGAAACGCCACTTGCGGGCAGCTTCCATCGCAGCACGGTCCAGATCGCGGTTACGGCTGGACTTTTCCACCGTGACATTGGTGACGTTGCCCTGGGCATCGACATCAATGATCAGGATCACTTCGCCCTGGATACCAGCGCGGAAGGCGGCCGGCGGATAGCGCGGCGGATTCATGGCCTTCGACGAGATGTCCACGCTGGCCTCGATCGAGGTCGGCGGTGCCGGCGGCGACGGCGGCGACGGCGGGGTGACGATATCGTTCGCGCGCGGTTCCGGCACGTCGACGACCGGCGCCTGCGGCGGCGGCGGGACGGGCGACGGCTTCGGCGGCGACAGATTCTTCACCGGCGGCGGCGGGGTGTCCTGCGGCGGCGGCGGCGGCGGCGGTGGCGGCGGCGGCGGCGGTGCGTCGACGATGGTCACCATGACGTTGCGCTCCTTCTCCGTCACGGCCTTGGGAGCCACGGCGGGAATCAGGAGCATCATGAAGGCCGCCAGATGCAGGGCGATTACAAACGCGATACCGACGATGCGAGGCCAGCTCAGCCCCGAGTCATCGGGTTGTTCGTACCGGTGAACGACTAGTTGTTCCGTCATGCGCCAAGAGCTCAATAGTGGGGCCGGAATCCCGGGGGCGGGATCCCTGATCAGCGGTGCATGACACCGCAGGAACCTCCAAGCTTATACCAATCCTGAGCGCTTGCGCATCAACTGGGCAGGCGTTCAGGCGTTATTCCTACTTACTTCAGGTTGATGATTTTCTTGGCATCAGCCTGGTTCTTCACGCCCTTCGCCAGCGCCTGCTGGGCGGCCTGCTTGGCCTCCGGGACACGACCTTCACTGTGCAAAACACGTGCCAGATTCAGGTAGGTCTCACCGTCCTTGGAGAGCGGGGCGGCCTTCTGCCACGCGTCGATCGCCTGCGGCACCTGGTCGGAGTAGTAGTAGGACTGGGCCAGCGCCAGGTAGACCTGGTAATCCGGCTTCAGGATGCCCTTCTGCAACCCCTCGTTGATGACCGCGATGACGTCCTTTTCCTTGTTCTCGGTGTTGGCATAGATCGAGTACAGCTGCTTGTACTCGCGCTCTTCGGTGAGCTGGCCGCTGCTGCGCAGCTTGTCCATCACCGCGGCGGCCTTCGGCATCTGATCGGCCTGCATGTACATGTTGGCCAGGTTCAGCTGCGCTTTCTTGTCATTCGGGTTCTTGGCCGCCAGTGCTTCGGCGGCCTGCACGGCCTCACCGGTCTGGCCTGCTTCGGACAGCGCGGCCATCAGCAGCTGGTTCCAGTTGTCCTTCGGCTCGGCAGCGCCGGCGATGGCCTGCTTCAGCACCGGGATCGCTTCCTGGTAGCGCTCCAGCTGGTAAAGCGCCTGGCCCTTGATGATCAGCTCTTCCGGCTTGGTCGACTTGCTCTCGGCGAAGTACTTGTCCAGGGTCGCCAGGCCTTCAGCGGTCTTGTCTTCCTGGATCTGCAGCTGGCCCAGCATCAGCATCGACTGGAAGTGGCCGTTGTTGTCCAGGCCGTTGAACTGCAGCACCTGCTTCAGGTAAGCAATGGCGGCTGCGGTGTCGTCAGTCTGGTAGGCGGCCTGGGAGGCGAGCTGCGCGGCCAGCGACTTGTCGTACTCGTTGGCGCCCTCGGCGGCCAGGATCTCGTCGGCCAGCGTGCGGGTCTCCGGGAACTTTTCCTTGTTGTAGCTGTCAATCATCTTCTGCAGCTTGCTGCCCAGCTTGGCCGACGACTTCGCTGCCGGTTCCTGGCGGGTCGCGTTCGGGAACAGCACTTCGGCCTTGGCCTGCTTGCCGCCGCGGTTGCCACGCTCGGACGAACGCGAGGACTGCGCGAACGCGTCAGTGACCACGGCGCCGGTCAGGGCAGTGGCGATGAGGACGGAAAGCACAGCTTTGTGGTTACGGAAAATCATCGTTCACCTCGATCGAACCGCCGGTAGCGGCAAAGTCGGACTGTCAGAAAAATCTGAGCCGCCAAACGTATCAGAAACAGATGGCGTGAGAAATCGTTTTATGTGCTGCAATACAGCATGAATCTGCGCACTCAGCCACACTTTGGCCGGCGTCCGGCCGCCTGCGCCTGCTGATAGACGGGGCCCAGCGCCGGCACATCACGCTGCAACTCCCTGATCCGATTGGCTGGATCGGGATGGGTGGACAACCATTGCGGGCTGCGGCCGCCACTGGCGGCCATCATGTTCTGCCACAGATCGACGGCCTGGGCGGGGTTGAATCCGGCCTCGGCCATCAACCGCTGACCGATCACGTCAGCCTCGCTCTCCTGGGTGCGTGAGCCGGGCAACAGGAACGCGGTCTGCGCCCCCATCCCGCCCAGCTGGTTGACCGTGCTGGCCGCACCCTCTCCGCCATAGGCGCCGGCCAGCGCCCCGAGCACCGCCAATCCGGTCTGCGCGCCCATCTGCCGGGTGATGCGTTCTTCATGGTGGCGAGCGATCACGTGGCCGATTTCATGGCCGATCACCGCCGCCAGCTGATCCTGGTTCTTTGCGACGCTGAAGATGCCGGTGTTGACCCCGACCTTGCCGCCGGGCAGGGCGAAAGCGTTCGGTTCCTTGTCGACGAACACCGCCGTCTCCCACCGTACGCCACGGTACTGAGGCGGCAGCTGTGCGACGAGCGCGTTGACCACGCATTGCACGTAGCCGTTCTGGCGGCCGTCGCTGCTGATCTTCTCTTTCTGCTTGGTTTCAGCGAATGCCTGCGCACCCAGCTGGTCCAGCTGTGCCTGCGACACACCGCCCACCATCTGCCGACGGCCGGTGGGCGAGGTGGTGGTCGCGCAGGCGCTGACCAGAGTGGTGATGACGATGGCCAACAGCAGTAGTTTCATGGACCCACCCCCGTGTTCAGAAGCCCAGTGTCTAACGGGCCTGCTTAATCTTTCGTCAAGCGGACAGCGCCTTACGTTGCCCCGAAAAACACCAGGGCCGCAAGCGCCACGGCATTGTTCAGTGCATGTGCGGCGATGGCCGCCCACAAGGTGCCGGTGCGGCGGTACAGCCAGCAGAATGCAGCACCCATGCCGCCATAGACCAGCCAGAGCTGGGCGATCTCGGCCGGGCCATTGGCGCTGGTACCGGGAATTTCATGGATGAGCGCGAACGCCAGGCTGCTCAGTATCATGCCCAGCCACGGCCGGCCGGCCTGCCACAGGCGGCCGAACAGAACCCGGCGGAACAGCAGTTCCTCGTAGGCAGGTGCCAGTACCACGGCGAACAACGTCAGGAACAGCGGAAAACGGGCAACCGCGTTCTGCATCAGTTCGAGATTCGTCGGCACCGGCTCGATGCCCATCTGCTTGGCCACGAAGGCGATACCGTTACTGCCGATCACGATCGCGCTGGCCACCAGCAGGGTCCAACCCCAGGTGGAGGGGCGACGGAGCGCGTCGCGCGAACGCTGGCGTTCCGCGGCGTTGGCCGGTCGGCGCCAGAAATACACCAGCAGTGCTGCGCCGCCGGTAGCGACCAATGCCATCAGGATCTGCCCAAGAGCACCGGGCTGGCCGAGCTGCTGGGTGACCGCTGCCGGGTCAGGCGTGCCACCGCCGGATTTGCCGCTGGCGTATCCCACAACGATGCCGCGGTAGAGCCCCCAGATCAGGCCACTGACCAGGCTCAACCCGAACAGGGTGACGGCGGCGATTCCCAGATCGATGAAGAAGCCCGCCAGCGGCGAGGAGGCGCGGGGCGTGACAGTAGCCGGTGGAACCGGCGGCGGAGCGGAAACCGGGGCGGAAGCGGACATCGATTACCTGTGATCAAGGGACAAAAGCCGGCGCGCCTCCCCGCGCGCCGGCCACCATCCGATTGTGTCAGATATCCAGGTTGGCGACCTTCAGCGCGTTGTCTTCGATGAAGTCACGACGCGGTTCGACCACATCACCCATCAGGGTGCTGAAGATCTGGTCAGCGGCGACCGCATCTTCGATGCGCACCTGAAGCAGGCGACGGGTATCGGGATTCACGGTGGTATCCCACAGCTGTTCCGGATTCATTTCACCCAGACCCTTGAATCGCTGGATCTGACGGCCGCGCTTGGCTTCGTCCAGCAGCCAGTTGCGGGCCTGCGCAAACGATTCGACCTCGATCGACTTGGCGCCACGGGTGATGACCGCGCCTTCGCGGACCAGACCGTGCAACAGCTGCGCTGCCTGGTGGATGCCGCGCAGTTCGCCGCTTTCCAGCGCGGACAGCGGCAGCACCTGGATGTGCTGTTCGCCCATGTGGCTGCGCGTGACCAGCACTGCAGCCGGACGCTGCTCGTTGGGTTCCTGCAGTTCCAGGGTGAAACGGGCGCTGCCGAGGTTGCCCTGGTTAAGGTGCTTGGCCAGCGCGTCCAGGCCTTCGCCAGGACCTGCATTGCGCAGGTTTTCCAGTTCCAATGGCATGAAGTCGACCAGCGCTTCGAGCAGGTTGCGATCGTAACGGTGGGTATTGCGGTTGATCGTATCCTGCGCGGCAGCGTAGGCGAGCAGCAGCTTTTCCAGCGCCACGCCATCGATCGGCGGCTCGCCGCCGGCCGGCACCAGCCCAGCGTTCTCCACCGCGCTGCTGGCCAGATAGCTGTCCAGCGCCGGGTCGTCCTTCAGGTACAGCTCCTGCTTGCCCTGCTTGATCTTGTACAGCGGCGGCAGGCCGATATAGACATAACCGCGCTCGATCAGCTCCGGCATCTGACGGTAGAAGAACGTCAGCAGCAGGGTACGGATGTGCGCGCCGTCGACGTCGGCGTCGGTCATGATGATGATCTTGTGGTAACGCAGCTTGTCCGGGTTGTACTCGTCGCGACCGATGCCGGTGCCCAGCGCGGTGATCAGCGTACCCACCTGGTCGGACGCCAGCATGCGGTCGAAGCGTGCACGTTCCACGTTGAGGATCTTGCCGCGCAGCGGCAGCACCGCCTGGTTCTTGCGGTTGCGGCCCTGCTTGGCCGAACCACCTGCCGAGTCACCCTCGACGATGAACAGTTCGGACAGCGCCGGATCCTTTTCCTGGCAGTCGGCCAGCTTGCCCGGCAGGCCGGCGATATCCAGCGCACCCTTGCGGCGGGTCAGGTCACGCGCCTTGCGCGCGGCTTCGCGGGCACGGGCAGCGTCGACGATCTTGCCGGCGATGGCCTTGGCTTCGTTCGGGTTTTCCTGCAGGAACTCTTCCAGGCGCTGGCCGAATGCGCTTTCCACGGCCGGGCGCACATCCGAGCTGACCAGCTTTTCCTTGGTCTGGCTGGAGAAGCTCGGGTCCGGCACCTTGACCGACAGCACCGCGATCATGCCTTCGCGCATGTCATCGCCGGTCAGGTTGATCTTGGCCTGCTTGGCGATGCCGTTCTGCTCGATGTAATTGTTGAGCACGCGGGTCAACGCGCCACGGAAGCCGGCCAGGTGGGTACCGCCGTCCTTCTGCGGAATGTTGTTGGTGAAGCAGTACATCGTCTCCTGGTAGGAGTCGGTCCACTGCAACGCCACTTCCACGGTGATGCCGTTGGATTCGCCGGTTACCGAGATCACGTTCGGATGCAACGGCGTCTTCAACTGCGCCAGATGCTCCACGAAGCTGCGGATGCCGCCCTCGTAATGGAAGTCGTCGCGGCGGCCATCACCACGCTCGTCCACCAGCACGATCTTGACGCCGGAATTGAGGAAGGACAATTCGCGCAGGCGACGGGCCAGGATGTCGTAGTGGAATTCCACGTTGTCGTGGAAAGCCTTTACCGACGGCCAGAAGCGCAGGGTGGTACCGCGCTTGGTGCTGGGGCCGACCTGCTTGAGCGGGTGCAGCGCTGCGCCGTCTGCGTATTCCTGCTGGTAGTGGAAACCGCCCTGGTAGATATCCAGGACCAGCTTCTGCGACAGCGCGTTGACCACGCTGACACCCACTCCGTGCAGGCCGCCGGAAACCTTGTAGCTGTTGTCGTCGAACTTGCCGCCTGCGTGCAGGACCGTCATCACGACTTCGGCAGCAGACACGTCGCGGTCGAGCTTCTTGCTCATCTGCTCGTGCTTGCCCGTCGGAATGCCGCGACCGTTGTCGGACACTCCAACCGAGCCGTCGGCATGGATCGTCACCGACACGTGGTCAGCATGGCCAGCGAGGGCTTCGTCGATCGAGTTGTCGACGACCTCGAACACCATGTGATGCAGGCCGGTGCCGTCATGGACGTCGCCGATGTACATGCCTGGGCGCTTGCGGACAGCCTCCAGGCCTTCCAGGGCCGTAATGCTGTTGGCGTCGTAGTTGCCGTTGTTTGCCGGGGTGTTCTGTTCGTCGGTCATTGCGCTTGCCGTAGGCTCCGCAGGTCGGACACCGCTTTTAGCGATGTGCCGAGAATGAAGGGATAGCAGCCTGAATTATACCAGCCGGGGCTGAGCGGCCTTGCCGTGCCCACTATGGCACAGCCACGATCTGTGCATGTTCCACGTGGAACCGGGTGATGTTGCTCAGAGTCTCCAGTGCTGCGGGCGTTTCTGTTGCGGTGATGAATATCTGCGCCGGCGCTGCCAACAGGCGGTGCAATACCCGGGCCTGGTGGGTGCGATCCAGCTCCGAGGCCAGATCGTCGAGCGCGATGACGGGCCACTCGCCACGCTGCTCGGCGTAATCCTCCGCCTGCGCCAGCAGACAGGCGAGGGCGGTGAGCTTGGCCTGGCCGCGTGACAGCGCATCGCGCCCTGGGATGCTCTGGAACGCGACGCTCCAGTCCGCCCGGTGCGGGCCAAGCGATGTGTAACCCGCCTGACGGTCGCGATCGCGCGCCAGCAGAAGCGCATCTGCCAGCGGAACCTCGTGTCGGCGCCAGCCGGGGCTCAGATTCAGGCCGACGATTCCGAGTTGCGGAGCCAATGCCTCGGCCAATGCGATCGTTCGAGACTGCAGCCGCTCCAGGTAGTGCTGCCGACGACTGGTCAGCGGTTCTCCCGCCTCGGCCAGCTCGTGATCCCAAGTATCGAGCATCCGCGACGGCCCGCCCTGCTTGAGCAGGGCATTGCGCTGCTTCAACGCCCGCGAATAGCGTCTCCACAAGGAGAGAAAGTCTGGTTCCACGTGGAACAGGCCCCAATCCAGAAAGCGCCGACGCGGTTCGCCACCACCACTCACCAGGGCGTGACTGCCCGGTTCGAAGGTCACCACCGCCAGGGCGGCACACAGGTTTCCGAGTTGGGCGACGTCTTCGCCATCCAGCCGCCCCTTCCACTCCTGCCCACTATGCCGCAACCCTGCTTTTCGCCTCTGCGCGGGCAGATCACCGCGTTGCTCGTCCCATTCCACGAAGACTTCCAGGGCTTCATGGCCCTGACGCACCAGGCCATCGCGTACCCGCCCGCGGAAACTCCGCCCATAGGCCATCAGATGCAACGCTTCAAGGACGCTGGTCTTGCCAGCGCCGTTGTCACCGGTCAGCAGATTCACCCCTGGCTGGGGCGACAGCTCCACCGCATCGAAACGACGCAACTGGTGGAGGGCAAGACGACGAATCTGCATGGGATGCGACAGACCATCCGCACATGGCGGTAGAGGGGCGGGGAATCACCCAGCTTACTGCATTGGTCAAGCCAGCCATCGTGGATGGATGTGGACCGACATCAGCGGCTGGTTGCAGCCTTGGAGAACACGGGTTCCACGTGGCGGGGGCCTGCCGGTGTGGAGGCCACCGGAGACAGTGGCCGAAATCGTTCAAATCCAGCAGGAAGCCAAGGCTCAAGGCGTCCAGATTTCGCCATTCCGAAGACCATGGCTCCGGCTCACGGCCTGACTTCGCACCGAGGTCGCAGCCAGTGCTGCTCAAATTCCTTGAAATCTGCGACCAACGCCCCTGCCAGGTTCCACAGATTTCAAGAAATTCAAAGCGGCAGTTCCACGCCATCCACAGCGGGCCTGTATGACTTATACACAAGGTGTGGGCGAACTGTGGATAAAAAAGACATATTTCCTCGGCTGCAAAACTATCCACAGGTTCCCACCCAGGCTTGATGGCCTATATACAGGGGGTTTCAGCCCTATAAAATCCTTCTAAATCATCAACATAGCCTAATTTTACATAAAATCTGGCCCTACCATCACCACCAAGCTTTTGATTTATACCCAGATTTAGAAGCTAGGGAAGCTCCGAATTCCCACGAATGAGGCCTGTGGACAGAGAGGTCAGCACTCAGGCGGAAGCTGCTGCATCGGATTCCGCTGCGTGCTCATATCCAACGTGTCTCGTCATCTCAGCACGTGGATTCCACAACTGGATTCGCCGGACCATGGGTTCCATGCGCCGACAATCAATCAGGGCAACGCGGATGCTCTCATCGGCAGGAGCCACGAGGGCGGCGGTGGCATTCGCAACGATGCTCCACGTGGAACAAAAAAAAAGACGCCCGGATCTCCCGGGCGTCCATGTGTTCCACGTGGAACGGCGAAGCTGTCAGAGACGCAACGGCATCACCACATGACGCGACTTCTCGCTGCTCGATTCACGCACCAGCGCCGAGGAGTTGGAGTCGCGCAGCTGGATGATCACTTCCTCGTCGCGCAGGGCGGAGAGGGCATCCAGCAGGTAGTTCACGTTGAAGCCGATGGCCAGGTCGCTGACCGTGGTGTCGGCTTCGATCTCTTCTTGGGCTTCTTCCTGCTCCGGGTTGTGCGCGCTGATCTTCAGGTTGCCCGGCGAAACTTCCACGCGGATGCCGCGGTACTTCTCGTTGGAGAGGATCGCAGCACGCTGCAGCGAGGCACGCAGTGCTTCGCGATCAACCTTCACCTCGCGGTCGGCACCAATCGGAATCACTGCCTCGTAATCCGGGAAGCGACCGTCGATCAGCTTCGACGTGAAGGTGACATCGTCGCGCTTCACGCGAACGTGGCTGCGGCCGACTTCCAATTCGATCTCGCGATCACCGCTTTCCAGCAGGCGCTGCAGTTCGGTCACGCCCTTGCGTGGCACGATGATCTGGCGCTTGGAACCGCTGGGCTTGGCCAGATCGGTTTCGCACAGGGCCAGGCGATGGCCGTCGGTGGCGACGGTGCGCAGCGCATCACCGCGCAGGTCGAACAGCAGGCCGTTGAGGTAATAGCGGACGTCCTGCTGGGCCATCGCGAACGCAGTGCGCTCGATCAGCTCCTTCAGCGTGGCTTCGCCGATCGCGACACGCTCGGTGGCTTCCACTTCGTCCACCGACGGGAAGTCGTTGGAGGGCAGGGTGGCCAGGGTGAAGCGGCTGCGTCCTGCCTGCACGGTGATCTTGTCACCGGTCTGCGAGACGGTGATCCGGCTGCCATCAGGCAGGGCGCGGATGATCTCGAACAGCTTGCGGGCGGGAATGGTGGTTTCGCCGTCCTGGGCATCTTCAACCGCGATCCGCGACACCATTTCCACTTCCAGGTCGGTACCGGTCAGCGACAGCTGGCCGTTCTGCACCTGCACCAGGAAATTGGCCAGAACCGGAAGGGTCTGGCGGCGTTCGACCACGTTGACGACCTGTGCCAACGGCTTGAGAAAGGCTTCGCGCTGCAGTGTGAAACGCATGTGGTTCCGTGCCCCTATGCTTTAAAAAAATGTGGAATAAATCAAAAGCTTGGTGGTGCTGGTAGAGCCAGAATCGCTGGAAAACACAGCTAAGTCTTTGTAAACAAAAGGGTTTCAGGCTTCGAAACCCTCTGCATTACCAGCCCCCAAGGGGTGGGGAAAGCTGTGGATAAATCTTCCGGGAAATCCAACGGCGTTTTTATCCACACCCTGTCCCGCGCTTGCTACCGGATTCTGCACCGTTTTATGCGGTGACGCCTTATCGGCGTACGTGCATCATTCGCTCAGCTTCCGGATCAGCTTGTCCCAGTCCTCGCGGAGCTTGCCGTCGGCTTCCATCAGGGTGCGGATCTGCCGGCAGGCATGCAGCACCGTGGTGTGATCGCGACCGGCAAAGGCGTCGCCGATTTCGGGCAGGCTGTGTTCGGTCAGTTCCTTGGTCAGCGCCATGGCAACCTGGCGCGGACGGGCCAGCGACCGGGTCCGACGCTTGGACAGCAGATCCTTGATCTGCAGCCCGTAGTAATCGGCAACGGTTTTCTGGATGTTGGGAATGCTGATCGCCTGCTGCTGGGCGCGCAGCAGGTCGCGCAGGGTTTCCTGGGCGAATTCGGTGGTGATCGCACGGCCGGTGAAATTGGCGCGGGCGGTCAGGGTATTCAGCGCACCCTCGAGGTCGCGCACATTGGAGCGCATCTTCTTGGCAATCAGGAACGCAACGTCATCGGGAATCTCGGCACCACGCTCGCGGGCCTTGGCCAGCACGATCGCCGCGCGGGTCTCGAAGTCCGGCGGCTCGATGGCGACCGACAGGCCCCAGGCAAGCCGCGACTTCAGGCGCGCTTCCAGGCCTTCGACTTCGCGCGGATAGCGGTCGCAGGTCAGGATGATCTGCTGCTTGCCATCGAACAGCGCGTTGAAGGTGTGGAAAAACTCTTCCTGGGTGCGATCCTTGCCGGCGAAGAACTGGATGTCATCGATCAGCAGCGCGTCGACCTGCTGGAACTGGCGCTTGAACTGGTCCATGGTCTTTTCCTGCAAGGCCCGGATCATCGCGCTGAAGAACTGTTCCGAACGCAGGTACAGCACCTTGGCGGCCGGATTGGCCTGACGCATCGCGTTGCCTGCGGCGAACATCAGGTGGGTCTTGCCCAGGCCGGTGCCCCCGTACAGCAGCAGCGGATTGTGCGCGCGGTCGCCCGGCTTCTGCGCCGCCTGGAATGCTGCGGCCAGACCCAGCTGGTTGCTGCGGCCTTCCACGAAGTTGGCGAAGGTGTAGTGGTTGTCCAGGTTGCCGGCAAAGGGAACCTGCGGCTGCACTGGCGCCTGCGCCGAATGGCTGGAAACCGGCGCGATCTGCGCGTCCACGGGCCGCGGACGCGAGCCGATTTCAAGAAATACGTCGCCGAAACCGGCAAAGTGGGTAACCAGCTCGCGGATCCGCGGCAGGTACAGTTCGCGCACCTGATCGACAATGAAGGCATTCGGTGCATACAGCACCAGGCTGTCAGCGCGCAGATCTGCCTGCAGCGGCTTCAACCAGGTGTGAACATCCTCGGGCGGGAACTCCGCCTCGAGTCGCTCGAGACTACGTGACCAGGCATCCATCAGCAATAATTGTCCGGTGGCCGATGCATAGGCGCGAAAAGGCGCCCAAACACAGGCCTGAAAGGGGGGAAATGGATGGCTCAGCCTACCACCGAGCGCCCGCCTTCGGAATGCTTGTCCCCTACTTATTCACAAAAAGATCCACAGCTATTGCACAGCCCGGTGAATTGGCGTAGCAGACAGGGGTTGACGGGAGGGGGGACACCTCTCTAAAATTTCCGGTTCTTTCCGTCCCATTCATACGAGAGGCCCACATGGCCACCAAGCGCACCTTCCAGCCCAGCAACCTCAAGCGTAAGCGCGACCACGGCTTCCGTGCCCGTATGAAGACCGCTGACGGCCGCAAGATCCTGTCGCGTCGCCGCGCCAAGGGCCGCAAAGTCCTGAGCGCCTGATTGCCATGCCGCATCCAGCGGCAGACGCAATCCATTCGACAGTGAATACTGCAGACCCGCGCAAGCGATTCCCTCGCTCTGCGCGGGTTCGCACGCGTGCCGAATATTCAACGGTCTTCAACGGCGCCCGCCGTGTGTCCGATCCGCTGATGACCCTGCACTGGCTACCGGCTGACCGGCCGGCCAGGCTGGGTCTGGCGGTTTCCCGCAAGGTCGATCCTCACGCCGTTGGGCGTAACCGGATCAAGCGCGTCCTGCGCGACGCCTTGCGTCAGACACGAACCGACATACAGCCAGGCGACTTCGTCGTCGTGGCTCGTACTGCTGCGCGTCATGCCAGCAACGAAGATATCCGCCAGGCCTTCCTGCGCCTGCTGCGGCGCCTGCGCGCATTGCCCGCGCCGGGCGTGGACGGCACAATGCCGCCGCCTGATGGCATTGCCATTTCCTCCGTCACCGAGCCGGCACCGCGTCCCGGCCCCGCTGAGCCTGCCTGCTGATGAACCAGACCCGTGTTTTCCTGATCTTTGCCTGGCTGATGGTGGCCGTGCTGCTGTGGATGGAGTGGAGCCGTGAGAAGTCCGCCCCGACCCCGGCGCCGACGACCAGCTCGGCCCCGGCCGCCGCCCAGAGCGTCCCCGGTGCGTCCCCGGGCAGCATCCCCAGCGCGCAGGTTCCCGGTGCCCCGGGTCAGGCCGCTGCACAGGCCCAGGCCAGCGCCACCCCGTCCGCACAGACCGTGACCATCACCACCGACGTGCTGCGCCTGAAGCTCGATGGCGGCCGCGTGCTCGACGCCGAACTGCTGCAGTTCCCGCAGAGCAAGGACGAAGGCAGCCCGCCGGTGCGCCTGCTGACCGAAGATCCCGCGCATCCCTACAGCGCGATCAGCGGCTGGGCCAGCGAAGACAAGAACACCCCGGTGCCGGGTGCCGACGGTTTCAAGCTGGTCGGTGACACCCGCGACTTCGTGCTGGCCAAGGGCCAGAACGAACTGCAGGTTCCGTTCGTATGGACCGCCGACAACGGCGTGACCATCAAGCGCACCCTGATCGTGGGCCGCAACGAGTATGCGATCCGCTTCAAGGATGAAGTCAGCAATGCCGGCGCCGCACCGTGGAACGGCTACGTCTACCGCACCCTGGACCGCAGCCCGACGATCCTGTCGCGGAGCATGACCAACCCGGACTCGTTCAGCTTCAACGGTGCCACCTGGTACGACAACGACAAGAAGTACCAGCGTCGTGCGTTCAAGGATTATCTGGACGATGGCGCGCTGAACCAGAACATCACCGGCGGCTGGCTGGCGATGCTGCAGCACCACTTCTTCACCGCCTGGATCCCGCAGAAGGACCAGACCGCACACTACGTGCTGTCGCAGGTGGCCGGTCGTGACCTGATCGAAGCACGTGGCCCGGCCTTCACCGTGGCCCCGGGCCAGTCCACCAGCACCGAGGCCCGCCTGTGGGTCGGCCCGAAGCTGGTCAACCTGATCGCCAAGGAAGACGTGCCGGGTCTGGACCGTGTGGTCGACTACAGCCGCTTCTCGATGATGGCGGTGATCGGCCAGGGCCTGTTCTGGGTGCTTAACCAGGTGCACAAGCTGGTGGGCAACTGGGGCTGGGCCATCGTCGGTCTGGTGGTGCTGCTGAAGATCGTGCTGTACCCGCTGTCGGCGACGCAGTACAAGAGTGGCGCCAAGATGCGTCGCTTCCAGCCGCGCATCGCACAGCTGAAGGAACGCTATGGCGATGACCGCCAGAAGTTCCAGACCGCGATGATGGAGCTGTACAAGAAGGAAAAGATCAATCCGATGGGCGGCTGCCTGCCGATCCTCATCCAGATGCCGATCTTCTTCGCCCTGTACTGGGTGCTGGTGGAATCGGTCGAACTGCGCCAGGCGCCCTGGTTCGGCTGGATCCAGGACCTGACCGCCCGTGACCCGTACTTCATCCTGCCGGTGATCAACGTGGCGGTGATGTGGTTCACCCAGAAGCTGACGCCAGCACCGGGCATGGACCCGATGCAGCAGAAGATGATGCAGTTCATGCCGCTGGTGTTCGGCGTCATGATGGCCTTCATGCCGTCCGGCCTGGTGCTGTACTGGGTGGTCAATGGTGGCCTGGGCCTGCTGCAGCAGTGGTGGATGACCAAGCGCCACGGCAGCGATCCGGTGCCGGCCACGGCAGCTACCGCTCCGGCCAAGAAAAAGTAAGGCGCGTCTGCGCCGACGGGTAGAGCCGGCCGCTGGCCGGCTGGCCCAGCAAAGGCCCGCCGCAAGGCGGGCTTTTCGCATGCGGCGTTAGAATCGCCGGCACACCATTCCCCTTTGTTCGAGTCCGCCATGCTGCGTGCGCCGTCGTTCCGCCTGTTCCTGCCCAGCCTGCTGTTGACCCTGCTCGTGGCCGGCTGCAGCGACAAGGACGCGCAGGCACCGGCGGCAGTCACCCAGCCGAGCGCACAGGCCGCTGCCGCCGCCGACCCGGCCGCCGCGCCGTTGCTGGGCGCATTGCAGAAGCAGCTCGACGGCTATCGACGGATCATCGTGCTGCTGGCCGATGAGGAACAGCAGTCCGAGGCCGATCGCACCACCTCCACCCGCATCGGCCAGCAGCTGTTCCACGATGGCCTGGAACAGCGCAGCGCCATTGCCGCGCAGTTCGACACGCTGCTGCGCGGCACCAGCCCGCAGCGCTTCGCAACCCTGGGCACGGTGCTGGATTACATCGAGTCGGCACCGGAACTGTTCGATGCCGATCGCTTGGCGTTCCGCGAGGTGCTGCGTGACCTGCACGAACGCATCGGCGCTGACTCCTCGTTGCCGGCGGTGAAGCTGCACCAGCGCATCGGCGAAGATCTGGAGGCGCTGGACGAGATCGAGCGCAACTACAACCAGGAACTGACCCGCATCTTCAGCCGCTTCGAGCGCACCCGTGCCATCGAACTGAAGCGCGAGAAGTGGGACGACTACATCGCGCACCTGCACAAGGACTACAGCCGCGAAGCGATCCTGCGCGACTACGGCGTGATCGAGCCGTACCCGATGTCGATGAAGGACAGCGACCGCGAGATCTTCGGCCGCGATCTGCCGCCGAAGACGGTGGTGCTGACCTTCGACGATGGCCCGCACAAGGCCTATACCGATGAAGTGGTGGCCATCCTCAAGCGCTACGACGTACCGGGCGTGTTCTTCGAGGTCGGTCGCAACCTGGGCAAGGTCGACACCGACGGCAAGGTCAGCCTCGGCCCGATGGCGAAGATCAGCCGCAACCTGATGGAAGAGGGCTACGCCGTCGGCAACCACAGCCTGACCCATGCGCAGCTGTCGCGCACCACCGGTGATGCGCTGCGCCAGCAGGTGCTGGACACCGATACCCTGCTGAAGGACGTGGACAGCAAGCGCGCGCCGCTGTTCCGCTTCCCGTATGGCGCACGGAACGCCGAAGGCCTGCAGCTGCTCAACGAGGCGGGCCTGAAGTCGATCATGTGGAACATCGATTCGATGGACTGGGCCGACCCGGTGCCCGAATCGATCGTGCAGCGCGTGCTCGACCAGGTGAACAAGGAACAGCGCGGCATCATCCTGTTCCACGATATCCACGACCGCGCGGTGAAGGCACTGCCGCAGATCCTGGACCGGCTGATCGCCGATGGATACCAGTTCGCCGGCTGGAATGGCCGCGACTTCAGCGTCGCCCGGCCGCGCAAGGGCAGCGACCGCGATGCCACCGTCACCACCGGCTATGAAAAATCGTGGGCGATCGTGGTCGGCATCGACAACTACGCCAAGTGGCCGAAGCTGGAATACGCCAGCCACGATGCCCAGGCCGTGGCCGATACGCTGACCGGGCAGTTCGGCTTCCCGTCCTCGCAGGTGATCGTGCTGAAGAACGAACAGGCCACCCGCAACAACATCCTGGCCGCCTTCCACGATCGGCTGTCCGACGACCGCACCGGCAGGAATGATCGCGTGTTCGTGTTCTTCGCCGGCCACGGTGCTACCCGTCAGCTGGCATCCGGGCGCGACCTCGGCTACATCATTCCGGTTGATTCGGACCCGAAGGAATTCGCCACCGACGCGATCGCGATGACCGATATCCAGAACATCGCCGAGAGCATGCAGGCCAAGCATGTGATGTTCGTGATGGATGCCTGCTACAGCGGCCTTGGCCTGACCCGCGGCGGCCCGTCGTCGTCGTCGTTCCTGCGCGAGAATGCACGCCGCAGCGCGCGGCAGATGCTGACCGCTGGCGGCGCCGACCAGCAGGTGGCCGATGCCGGCCCGAACGGACACTCGGTGTTTACCTGGGTGCTGCTGCAGGCATTGGCCGGCAAGGGCGATCTCAATGGCGATGGCCTGATCACCGGTACCGAGCTGGCCGCCTATGTGGCGCCGGCGGTGTCGGCGGTCTCGCAGCAGACGCCGGCCTTCGGCAGCCTGCCCGGCTCGCAGGGGGGCGAGTTCGTGTTCCAGGTGCCGGACAGCCAGGAATACCTCAACGCCGACACGCGGCAGCTGACAGCCGACGCGATCGCCCTGAACAACAAGGTCGACGCTGCCCAGGACGGCAAGAACAGCGAAGCGCCAGTGACCGTGGCCGACCTGCAGGGTGGCAAGGCCAAGCTGGTGGTGCCGACGGCCGGACCGGCCTCCGACCGCCAGCGCGCGCAGCAGGCCAATGACCGTGGCCTGCAGTTGTACCGCGAGAAGCGCTACGACGAAGCCGCCGTGCAGTTCGCCGAGGCGCTGAAGCTGCGCCCTGATTTCGCCCAGGCGGCCAACAACCTCGGCTTCGTCTATTACCGCCAGCAGCGCTACGCCGAAGCGGCGCGCTGGCTGGAGAACACCCTGAAGATCGATCCGTCGCGCGCGGTGGCCCATCTCAACCTGGGCGATGCCTACTTCAACGCCGGCGACAAGGCCAAAGCGAAGCAGGCCTACACCACCTACCTGGCCCTGCAACCGCAAGGCAGTGGTGCGGCGCAGGCGCGCGCGCAGCTGGAGAAGCTCTGAGCGATGAACGATATGAAGCGTACCGAGACCATCGTGGCCATTGCCAGCGCACCCGGCGCGGGTGGCGTGGGCCTGCTGCGCCTGTCAGGCCCGCGTGCCGCAGCGATTGCCAACGCGCTCGGCGCACCGACGTTGCGCCCGCGGCATGCGCATTACGCGCGCCTGCGCGATGCAGACGGTGAGGTGATCGATGATGGCATCGTGCTGTGGTTCCCGGCGCCGAACAGCTTCACCGGCGAAGAAGTGGTGGAGCTGCAGGGCCATGGCAGCCCGGTGCTGCTGCAGCAACTGGTCGCGCGCTGCATTGCATTGGGCGCGCGGCAGGCGCGGCCCGGCGAGTTCAGTGAGCGCGCGTTTCTCAACGGCAAGCTCGACCTGGCACAGGCCGAAGCCATCGCCGATCTGATCGCGGCCGGGGACAACCGCGCTGCGCGCGCGGCACGACGTTCACTGGACGGCGTGTTCTCGCGCCGCATCGAGGCGGTGGTCGAACAGCTGGTGCTGCTGCGCATCCACGTGGAAGCAGCCATCGATTTCGCCGACGAACCGCTGGATACGCTGGGTGGTGCACAGGTGCGGCGCGGGCTGGAACAGGCCCGCAGCGATCTGGCCCTGCTGCGTCGCGACGCAGAGCGTGGCCGCCGCCTGCGCGATGGCCTGCATGCGGTGCTGATCGGGCCACCGAATGCCGGCAAGAGTTCGCTGTTGAACGCGCTGGCCGGCAGCGAGCGTGCCATCGTCACCGACATCGCTGGCACCACCCGCGACACGCTGCGCGAGACCATCCGCCTGGATGGCCTGGAGCTGACTCTGGTCGACACTGCTGGACTGCGCGACGGTGGCGATGCCATCGAACGCGAAGGCATGCGTCGCGCGCGCGCGGAGATCGAGCGCACCGACCTGGCGTTGATCGTGCTGGATGCACGCGATCCGGCAGCCGGCGAAGCCGCGATCGGCGAAGCGGTACTGGCGGTGCCGCACAAGGTCTACATCCACAACAAGTCGGATCTGCTGGATGCGATGCCGGTGCTGGACGACCCGGACCGCGTGCTCGTCTCCGCTGCGACCGGCGCGGGGTTGGATGACCTGCACGTGCGGCTGCGTTCGATCGCTTCGGCCGGCGCAGGGGAGCAGGTGGAGGGAGAGTTTTCCGCACGCACCCGCCACGTCGATGCGATCGAACGCGCACAGGAACACGCGCAGCGGGCGGATGGCGAGCTGGTGCACGAGCACTTGGAGCTGGCGGCCGAGGAGCTGCGGCTGGCGCACGACGCGCTGGGCGAAATCACCGGGCAGATGAGTGCCGATGATCTGCTGGGAAGGATTTTCTCCAGTTTCTGCATCGGCAAGTAAGCCTTGGTAGTGCCGGCCGCTGGCCGGCAATCCAGGGAAATCAGCTCCCCCAACCTGTCACATTCCCGCCGCATACTGACGCCCATCACAAACCGCTTGGGGAAGTCGCAGTGAAGTCGTGGGGTCGTGCGTTGCTGTTGTCGCTGGCCGTGGCACCATCGGTGGCCATGAGTGCTGAATCCTCCCCTCCCGCCGCGCCCAAGGTGTCGGTCTACGGCCACCGCGGCGCAAGCGCGCTGCTGCCCGAGCACACGCTGGCGGCCTATGCGCAGGCCATCGCCGACGGCGCCGACTACATCGAACCGGACCTGGTGATGACCAAGGACGGGGTGATGGTGGCCCGCCATGAGAACGAGATCGGTGGCACCACCGATGTGGCCGAGCACAAGGAATTCGCCAAGCGGAAGACCCGCAAGGTCATCGACGGGCAGACGGTCGAAGGCTGGTTCACCGAAGACTTCACCCTGGCCGAGCTGAAGACGCTGTACGCCCGCGAGCGCCTGCCGGAGTTCCGCAGCACCGCCTATGACGGCCAGTTCCGCATCGCCAGCCTGGACGAGATCCTGGCGTTCCTGGTCCAGCAGGCCGGTCGTGCCAACCGTGGCATCGGCCTGGTGCCGGAGATCAAGCACCCGACCTACTTCCAGTCGATCGGCCTGCCGATGGAAGACACGCTGCTGGCCGCGCTGCGCGGCAACGCCTATACCAACGTCGGCCCGGTCACCATCCAGTCGTTCGAGACGGCCAACCTGCGCTACCTGCGCGGCAAGATCCCGCGCGGCAGCAACATCCGCCTGCTGCAGCTGCTGTGGAAGGGCGATACGCAGCCGGCCGACATCGCCAAGGCCGGCGGCGCGCTGACCTATGCGCAGATGATGACCCCGGCGGGGCTGAAGGACATCGCGGCCTATGCCGACGGCATCGGCCCGGAGCTGCGCTCGATCATCCCGCTGGATGCCAACGGTGCGCTGGGCACGCCGACGGCGCTGGTGCGCGATGCGCACGCGGTGGGCCTGATGGTGATTCCGTACACCTTCCGCCCGGAGAACCACTTCCAGGCCAGCAACCTGCGCAAGGGCGCGGACAATGCGCGCAACGCCGAAGGATCGATCGCGGAGATGCGCGCCTACCTGGCGACGGGCATCGATGCCTTCTTCACCGATGACCCGGCCCTGGGCCGGCAGGCGGTGGATGGAACAGGCGCGGCGGTGAACGCGGCGAACTGACCCGCTCTGGTAGATGCCAACCTTGGTTGGCACGCGGTCGCAGCAGGAAGCATGGGAACGCCGGACGCATGAGCGCCGACCAAGGTCGGCTACTACCGGAACGCGAGAATGCGGCGCCCAGGGTCAGAGCCCCTTCGGGGATCCGACCTCGACACGCTTAGGAGCTTGCCGGCCATCGGCCGGCACTACCGTTGCATCACGAGCGCGGGTCTTCCGGCCGGCGGAACGGGATCACCACATAGTCCTGACCCTCGCGTGGCTGCCACAGCACCGGCACGCGCTGCGGCGACGGCGGCTCGAGTTCGTCATCGGCCAGCGGCTCGACCTCGTCTTCCTCGTCCTCCCAGCTGTAACGCGGGCGCGGCGGCAGCGGATCGGCGTTGCGGAACAGCAGCGCGGCGATGATGCCGGCGAAGGCTCCACCCATGTGCGACTGCCAGGACACACCGTCGGCATGCGGCAGCACGGTCATCAGCATGCCGCCGTAGAACAGCATGCCGATCAGCCCGGTGGCGATCGCCGCGCGGTCGCGGCGCAGCAGGCCAAGGCTGGCCAGCAGGAACATCAGGCCGTGGGTGACGCCACTGGCGCCGAGATGGAAGCTGCCGGGGTTGCCGAGCATCCACGCACCGATGCCCGAGCCCAGCCACAACAGGGGCAGGGCACGCAGCGTGGCTTTGGGATAGACGCTGCCGGCCAAGGTACCGAGGATCAGGATGGCGAAGCTGTTGGCGGCAATGTGTTCGACCGAGCCATGCAGCAGCGGTCCGCCGATCAGGCCAAGCAGGCCCTTGGCTTCCAGCGGTGCGACCGCCCAGGGCCGCCAGTCGAAATGGTCCTGCAGGGCGAACACAGCCACCAGCACCAGCACGGCGGCCAGGCTGGCATTGAAGGCGCGCAGGATGCGCGTGCGGTCGTTGCGGACGGCCGGCGCGTCGCCGGCGGGCAGGGGCGCGTTCGTGTTCATACCCTCAGCAATGGCGGTGGCCGGCGCGAAACCAAGGCCACCGCCGCGGGAGAGTGGCTGCGACCGGCGGGACAATCCACCGGCCGCAGCGTTCAATCGGCCAGGATCAGGCGCCGCCTTCCTTCGGCGGGTTCTTCAGGCTCAGCACCACCGTGGCGGCGATGATCACCGCGACCACGCCCAGCGAGATCGGGGTCGGGATCTTGAACAGGTCGATGATCATCATCTTGATGCCGATGAAGGCCAGCACCAGGGCCAAGCCGTACGGCAGCAGGTGGAAGCGGTCGGCCATGCCGGCCAGCAGGAAGAACATCGCACGCAGGCCGAGCACCGCGAACACGTTGGAGGTCAGCACGATGAACGGGTCGGTGGTGATCGCGAAGATCGCCGGGATGCTGTCAACCGCGAAGATCACGTCGGTCACCGCGATCAGGATCAGCACCGCGAACAGCGGGGTGAACCAGCGCACGCCGTCGCGCTTGACGCTCATCGCATTGCCTTCGTAGTCCGGCAGCAGGCGCAGGTGCTTGCGCATCCAGCGCAGGGCCGGGTTGGCTTCCAGGTCAGGCTCCTGGCCCGCGGCGAACCACATCTTCCAGCCGGTGAAGAGCAGGAAGGCGCCGAATACATAGAGCAGCCAGTGGAACTGGGTGATCAGCACGCTGCCAGCGAAGATCATGATCGTACGCAGCACGATCGCACCCAGGATGCCGATGATCAGCACCTTCTGGCGCTGTTCCTCCGGCACCGCGAAGTAGCTCATGATCATCAGGAAGACAAAGATGTTGTCCACCGCCAGCGCTTTCTCGACCAGATAGCCGGTCAGGAACTCCAGGCCGACCTTGTTGGCCACGACCTGGCCGGCGGTCTCGTTCAGGTAGAACCAGAGGCCGCCATTGAAGGCCAGCGCCAGCGCGACCCAGCCGATGGACCACCACAGGGCTTCCTTGAAAGTGACCTTGTGCGGGCCACCGTGGCGCATCAATACGAGGTCGACCAGCAGGGCGATGACCACCACCGCTGCGAAGCCGCCCCACAACCACAAATTACCGATCGTCTGCATGGGTTTGTCCGTTGGGAAATGAAAAATGCCTCAAGCCGGACGGCGAGGATCTGCAACGGAGGATCGGGAGGGGATCCAGGGACAGAGCTTCGCCAGTACGGCGAAGGTCTCGCTCGCAGTTCCGATGGGCCGGAACTGCCGTTGCACCGGAGCCTGCGGGCTCGAATTGACGGCGACAACGTCTGGGAGCTACTCCCCTTCTGCCGCCGATTCTGCGGCCTGGCGGGGCCGGCGTCAAATGCTGGGCCGGGGTCGGATCCCCGCTGGGGGCTCCGACCCATTCCCACAACGACCAAGGGGTCAGAGCCCCTGTGGGGATCTGACCCCGGCGCCCGGTTTACAATAGGCGGATGAATACCGCCCTCCCCGTTGTCCGCCTCAAGAACGCGTGGCGTTCCAGCCACCCGTGGATTTTCCAGAAACTGGTCGAAAAGCCGACCGTCCGCCCCAAGCCCGGCTCGCTCGTCGATGTCGTCGGCGTGGACGGCGAGTTCATCGGCCGTGGCTTCTACAACGGGCATTCGCGTATTGCCGTACGCATCCTCGAAACCGACCCGCAGATCCCGGTGGATGCTGGCTGGTTCTCGCGCAAGATCGCCCAGGCGGTGTCGCTGCGCCGCGAGGTGCTGAAGCTGGACGCGGTGTCCGACGCCTGGCGCGTGGTGCACAGTGAAGGCGACGGCCTGTCCGGCCTGGTGGTGGACCGTTACAACGATCTGGTGGTGGTCGAGTTCTTCGCCGCCGGCATGTTCCGCCACCGTGAGTGGATCTACGAAGCGCTGCGCGAACAGTTCCCGGGCTGCCGCTTCCACAGCTTCGCCGACGAGCACGTGCAGAAGCAGGAAAGCTTCGACTTCCACGGCAACACCACCACCGAAGCGTCGGTGATCACCGAGTACGGCATCAAGTTCCGCGCCGACCCGGCCGGTGCGCACAAGACCGGTTTCTTCGCCGACCAGCGCGAGAACCGTGAATGGCTGAGCCAGCAGGTGGAAGGCAAGAGCGTGCTCGACCTGTGCTGCAACACCGGCGGTTTCGCCGTGTATGCGGCCGCGCGCGGTGCATCGGAAGTGGTCGGCATCGACATCGATGAAGACGTCATCCAGATCGCCAAGGGCAATTCGCGTCTGAACAACGTGCGCCCGAAGTTCGTCCAGTCCGACATCTTCCCGTGGCTGCGTGATGCGGCCAACCGCGGCGAGCAGTACGACGTGGTGATCCTGGACCCGGCGAAGATGACCCGCGACCGCGACCAGGTGATCACCGCGCTGAAGAAGTACCTGGACATGAACAAGCTGGCGCTGGGCGTGGTCAAGCCCGGTGGCCTGTTCGCCACGTTCTCCTGCACCGGCCTGGTGGCCGAGGACCAGTTCCTGGACATGCTGCGTCGTGCAGCGTACTTCTCGGGCCGCACCATCCAGATCCTGAAGGTGGCCGGCGCCGGTCCGGACCATCCGTTCATGGCCCACGTGCAGGAATCGCGTTACCTGAAGGCCGTGTTCTGCCGCGTGGTGGACTGACCCACGGCGCGTGGAGCCGAGTGCTGCTCGGCTCCCGCACACAGCGCGGAAGACTGCCCCCGTGCGCCAGCCTCAGAGCTGCGCGCGCGGTTGCGCAGGAACCGGCTGCAGCTGCTGCAGCAACCCGTTGATCACTTCGGACCTGCGGCGCAGGCGGCGGCCGAGCACGATCGCCACCGTACCCAGCGCAAGCAGCGCCGGTACCGCAAGCAACGCCAGCACCCAGCCGACGTCGAACAGAAGCCAGCCCAGCAGACGCTGGTCATGCCATCGCTGTGGCCGTTCGGAGCGGGGCAGACCGGCTGCTTTCTCGAAGCGTGACTGCATTGCCGGCGATACCGGAACACCGATGTCCTCGCCCTTGGCCAGCGCACGGGCGGTGGCGACCACGGCCGGCGAGGCCACGCCGTAGGGAAGCTCCTGCTGTGCACGCAGATAGGCCTGCCACTGGGGGCTGAAGCCGCTGAAGTCTGGACTGGTGATCAGCGCGTCCAGCTGGCGATGGTCGAGGCGATCGCCCTGGCCCATGGCGGGTGCGGTGATGCCCATGCTTCCCCATGCACCGCACAGCAGCATCGAACCCAGCGCGAACGACCAGGCGAAGCGGCGAAGGCGATGGCGGCTGAGCAGGTCGCGCACGCCGAAGAACATCCACACCAGCAGCAAGGGGGTCATGACCAGCAGGATGAGCAACTGCTTGCCTGTGTCCTTCGCCCCATAGCCGGCCGGCACCTGTGCCCACGAAGGGGGGCCCAGCTCGGTGCCGGTAAATGCCAGCGCCATGTAGGCCAGCGCCGTGGCCGCCAGCGGAAGGCAGGCCAGGCCGAAGACCCGCAGCAGCGAGGCCCGCCGGTAAAACGCGCGCAGGCCCGGAACGGCTTCCACCCGCGCCTGCAGATCCGGCGGGATCTGCAGCGGATCGCGCACCGGCGGGCTCATGCCGGCACCCCCGATGTGCGCAGCAACTGCTGCAGGGCCTGTTTCAGCTGGTCCTGCGCCTGCGCAGCGCTGGCGATCATCTGCGGGCTGGCATTGTCGCTGTTGTGCAGCGCCTGGATGGTCTGGCGCCAGATCGGCAGCAGGATCTGCACCGTCTCGCTGTAACGGTCCAGCAGGTCGATGGCATGGCTGCGTGCCAGCTGCACCTGCATCCGGCTCATCGAATGGCTGGCCAGCAGGGCGGTCAGGTTGGCGACCCGGCGTTGCAGCCGCTCGACTGGACGGTCGAGCACCGGCGCATCATCGGCGCTGTCCACGGTTGCTGGCAGTTCCTGGAGGAACTGCACGCCCGCATCGATGTACACCTGCAGTCGCACACCCTGCACGTCATGCTCGATCAGCTGCGCATCCAGTCGATCGACGCTGGCGCGCACGGCGATGGCCTCGCGCTCGATCCTGGCCAGCACATCCACGTTGCTGCCCATCGCGATGCGCCGGCGCAGGCGTTCTTCGATATCGGCCCCGGTAAACCGCTCCCACCACCCCGCGCGCTGCAGCAGGGCATTGGGATCGTGTTCGGACAGCCGGCTGACCAGTTCGGCAAGCGCCTGGGCCAGCGCGTTGGCGCTGCCATCCTGCCAGGCCGGCTCGGCGCTGGCGCTGGCCAGGTCGGCCGGGCCATAGCGGCCGATGTCGGTACGCCCGGCAAACAACGTTGGCAGCACATCACGCTTGAGCTGCTCGACGGTGACCGTGTTGGCGGGGACGGGCGCCTGGCCCTGCACGGGCAGCGCCGGAGGCTGGGAGTTCGACATCGATGCTTCCATTCCATGGTCGACGCAGCACGCGATGCTGCACGCTGATTTATCGGCTACCGGCGAGTGTAATGGAGCTGGCGGGTCAATACGGCACTACCGGCGTTGGCCGTCGCGGCGCTATGGTCGTGTCCTTCCCATTGCCGGTGGATGCCCATGCCGTCGTTGCGTCGTCTGTCCCTGCTGCTCGCCCTGGCGCTGAGTGCGCCGCTGTCCGCCCATGCCATCGACTTCAGCGCGCAGGAGCTGGCCCGTGCCAAGGCACTGCAGCAGCGCTTGCTGACCCTGGACAGTCATCTGGATACGCCGGCCAATTTCGGCCGCACCGGCTTCGACATCGAGCAGCGGCACGACCGCAATGCACTCTCGCAGGTGGACTACCCGCGCATGGTCGAAGGTGCGCTTGATGGCGGCTTCTGGGCGATCTATACCGACCAGGGCGACCGCACGGCCGCCGCGCATCTGGCCGAGCGCGACCACGGCCTGCAGCGGTTGCTGGAGATCCGGCAGATGCTGGCCGCCAATCCCGAGCGATTCGCATTGGCGCTGACCGCCGATGACGCGGCGCGGATCAAGGCCGCCGGCAAGCGCGTGGTCTACATCAGCATGGAGAACGCCAGTCCGCTGGTGGCCGACCCCAGCCTGCTGTCGTTCTATCACCGTGCGGGCCTGCGCCTGCTCAGCACCGTGCATTTCGCCAACAACGAGTTCGCCGATTCGGCCACCGACCCCAAGGGCGCTGAATGGAAGGGCCTGAGCCCGGCTGGCAAGGACCTGGTGCGCGAGGCGGTGAAGCTGGGCATCGTCATCGACCAGTCCCACGCCTCCGATGCCGTGTTCGACGACCTGCTGGCGATGATGCCGGTGCCGTTCGTGCTGTCGCACAGCTCGGCCAAGGCGGTCTACGACCACCCACGCAATCTTGATGACGCGCGCCTGCGCAAGCTGGCCAAGGCTGGTGGGGTGATCCAGGTGAACGCGTATGGCGGCTACCTGATCGACACCGCCAAGTCGCCCGAGCGCAAGCAGGCCGAAGAAGCCCTGAGCAAGCAGCTGGGTGGCTGGGAAGGCATGACCATCGAACAGGGCGTGGCGCTGCAGAAGGCCGAGCAGGCACTGGACCACGAACACCCGGTGCGCCACGCCAGCCTGGACGACTTCTTCGCCCATTTCGAGCACATCCTGAAGGTGGTCGGCCCCGAGCACGTCGGCATCGGTCTGGACTGGGATGGCGGTGGTGGCCTGAGCGACCTGCCCGATGTCAGCCAGCTGCCGAAGATCACCGCGTGGCTGCTGCGCAAGGGGTGCAGCGAAGCCGGCAACTGCATGCAGCCAATTGATACGAAGGTTGCCGGCCAGCGGCCGGCACGACCCAAAGACCGCCGGACCTGGCCCGGCGCTACCTTTACCGGCCGATCAGCGCGTTGCGACGGCTGTAGGCGAAGTACAGCACCAGGCCGACCACGTTCCACGCCAGGAAGTAGAGCTGGGTGGTGTGCGGCAGGCTGATGAACAGGTAGATGCAGCCCAGCGCCGCCAGCGGGCCGACAATGAAGGCCAACGGCGTGCGGAAGGTGCGCTCGCGGTTCGGCTCACGCACGCGCAGCACCACCAGGCAGATGCCAACGGCGGTGAACGCGGCCAGGGTACCGGCATTGGCCAGTGCGGCGATCTCGTCCAGGCGTGCAACGCCGGCCAGTGCCGACACCACCAGGGCAGTGAACAGCGTGGTCGCCACCGGCGTGCCGGTACGTGCGTTGACCTTGGACAGGCCACGCGGCAGCAGTCCATCGCGGCTCATGACGAAGAAGATGCGGCTCTGGCCGTACAGGAAGGCCAGCAAGACGGTCGGCAGGGCGATGATGGCGATCACGCCGATCAGCATCGCGGCGGTGGGCTGGCCCAGCTGGCGCATGATCAATGCCAGCGGCTCGGCACTCTGGCCGAACACGGTGTAGCTCATCGCACCGATCGCGGCCAGCGCCACCAGCACGTACACGATGGTGCAGCCGACCATCGAGCCGATGATGCCGATGGACAGGTCGCGCCCGGGGTTCTTGGTTTCTTCGGCGGCGGTGGAGATCGCGTCGAAGCCGTAGAACGCGAAGAAGATGATCGCCGCTGCCGCCATCACGCCGCGCTCGACGCCATCCGGGCCCAGCGTCTTGGCGAATCCGTAAGGCATGAACGGCTGCAGGTTGTTGGCGTCGAACGCCGGCAGGGCCACCGCCACGAAGATCGCCAGCGCGATCAGCTTGAACACGACCAGGATCGCGTTGAGGGTGGCGCTTTCCTTGGTACCGGCCATCAGCATCAGGGCCACCAGCCAGGTGATGACGATGGCGGGCAGGTTGATCATGCCGCCATCGACGTGCGGGCCTGCCGCGAGCATCGCCGGCAGGCGCAGGTCCCAGCCGAACTGGGTATGTACCCATTCCAGGAAGCCGACGAAATAGCCGGACCAGCCGACCGCCACGGTACTCACCACCAGCGAGTACTCCAGGATCAGGCTCCAGCCCACCACCCAGGCAAACACTTCGCCCAGGGCACTGTAGCTGTAGGTATAGGCGCTGCCGGCGGCAGGCATCATCGTGGACAGCTCTGCGTAGGCCAATGCCGCGCAGGCACACACCGCGCCGGCGATGGCGAAGGAGATCAGCACGGCCGGGCCAGCGCGGTCGGCACCCACGCCGATCAGGGTATAGATGCCGGTGCCGACGATGGCGCCGATGCCCAGCGCGATCAGGTGCGGCCAGCTGAGGGTCGGGACCAGACGCCGGCCGGCTTCATGGACGGTGACGGAATCTAGGGACTTGCGCCGGAGCAGGGACATGCAGGCCTCGGAAGGGGTGACTGAGAACGACAAGTCCCCGAGTGTGACCGAACGCAGCGCAGCATTGCCACTGACGGGGGTCATGGCCGACACAGCGCGCGCTGGACGCTGGGCACTCTGCCGGAAACGGCACAAACGGCCTCAGCGCAGGCGCCTACCAGTGACAGCCGTCGTCCTGGAAGGCGTTGATGTCTTCGTCGAAGTCCGTGCGGCGACCGTCCCGGGCACGCACGTAGCTGAAGCTGTAGATCCGTGCGCCCTGCGTGCTCAGTGTGTAGTGACCGTTGATGCGACCGTCCACGCGCTCTTCCCAGACGGTGTCGAACTGGTAGGGGCGGTCTTCGTCCAGCACCGTGGTCTGTTCGGAGACCCGCCGCAGCGGCAGGCGCTCGCTGTGCCCGGCATAGCGCACATCGGCGCGGCCATCGTCCAGCCAGCGCCATTCCAGGTGGATCGTGTTGTCGCGGCCACCGCTGAGGCAGCGGTGGTCCGGTGCGGCCGTGGCCGGTCCACTGGCAAGCAGCAGCACCAGGGCTGCTGCGACCGCGAGCGTTGGTGTTGCGGCCATGGCGCTCTTGTCCAACGAGGGGCGCCAGCATAGCGCGCCCCCGCTGTTACCTGCCCAGCGCGCGTGGCTGCAGGCGCGTACCACCGCTCATCAGCATGCGTGGCAGCGGCATCTGCAGGAAGTCGTGCGGGAAGGCAGGCGCGACCGCGCTGATCGCATCCAGCCGTGCCAACGCCTCAGCCGGCAGCGCCAGATCCAGCGCCGCCAGGTTGTGTTCGAACTGGTCCAGGGTGCGTGCACCGACGATCGGCATGGCCCCGGCCGCGGGTCGTTGCAGCAGCCAGGCCAGAGCGACCTGCGCAGCCGAGTGCGACAGTTCCGCCGCGACGGCAGCGACTTCCCCGGCGATGTTCAACGAACGTGGCGTCAACGCGCCATTGATGAGGGCCACGTTGCGCCGGGAACCGCCCGGCGTAGCCTCCGGCGGCTCGGCCGTGGTGAGATCAGCCGCGCTGTACTTGCCGGTCAGCACCCCGCTGCCCAGCGGCGACCACGCCACCACGCCCAACCCGAGCGCCTCGGCCATCGGCAGCAGCTCCTGTTCGACGCTGCGCTGGATCAGGCTGTATTCGATCTGCAGGGCCACCAGCGGCGCCCAACCGCGCAGGTCGGCCAGGGTCTGCATGCGGGCGATCTGCCAGGCCGGCGTGTCCGAGATGCCGGCATACAGCACCTTGCCGCTGCGCACGAGATCGTCGAAACCGCGCATCACCTCGTCCACCCCGGTGGTGTCGTCCCAGGCGTGCAGGTACAGCAGATCCAGGTAGTCGGTGCCGAGTCGGCGCAGGCTGTCCTCCACCGAGCGCATCATGCTCTTGCGGTGGTTGCCGGCGTTGTTCGGATCGCCGGGCACGGTCGCCAGGGTGTACTTGCTGGCGATCACCAGCCGTTCACGGCGGCCCTGGGCGAATCGCCCGAGCAGCGTCTCGGCGCTGCCATTGGTGTAGTTGTTTGCGGTATCAACGAAGTTGCCACCGCGTTCGACGTAGGCATCGAAGATGCGGCGGGCCTCGGCTTCGTCCGCGCCCCACCCCCAATCGGCACCGAAGGTCATCGTGCCCAGCGCCATCGGGCTGACACGCAGGCCGGAGCGACCGAGCAGGCGGTAGTGATCAAGTGACATGTGGCATTCCATTGGAGGAGGCGGTGTGCCGCCGGGAGGGAAAGCATCCGCCCGATGATCCTGTGGATAAACTGGACACATCCGAACTGACAATGAAGAAGGGCTTCACAATGGATCCCTCCGCACCGCTGTCGGCGGTGGTCGCGTTTGTCCATGTGGCCGACCACGCCAGCTTTACCCGCGCCGCAGATGCGCTTGGTGTCTCGACCTCGGCACTGTCACAGAGCGTGCGCGCGCTGGAAGCGCGGATGGGCGTGCGCCTGTTGCAACGGACCACGCGCCGGGTGGGCCTGACCGAGCACGGTGCGCGCTTCCTGCAGCGCGTACGTGGCGGGCTGGCACAGATCGAATCGGCCTTCGAAGACCTGGACAGCGCGCGGACCGTGCCGGCCGGCCGGCTGCGCATCACCCTGCCACGCATCGTTGCCGAGCGCCGGGTCCTGCCGGCGCTGCCGTCCTTCCTGGCCCGGTATCCGCAGGTGGAGGTGGAACTGTGCGCGGAACCGGCGTTGACCGATCTGGTCGCCGAGGGTTTCGACGCAGGCATCCGCCTGGGGGAATCGTTGGCGCAGGGCATGATCGCGGTGCCGATCGGGCCGCCCGAGCGCCAGGTGGTGGTGGCCACGCCGGGCTACTTCGCGCGCCACGGTGTGCCGCAGAGCCCGCAGGAGCTGCAGGGCCACGACTGTATCGTCCATCGCCGCGCCAATGGCCGGCTGATGCCCTGGGAGTTCAGCCGTGAGGGGCGTGACCTGGACGTAGCCGTCGAGGGCCGGCTGGTGTTCAACGATGCCGAACTGGCCTATGCGGCGGTGCTGGCTGGGCTGGGCATGGCGCAGGGGTTCGCCTCACTGGTCGCCGACGACCTGGCTGCCGGCCGCCTGCGCAGCGTGCTGGAGGACTGGCAGCCGCCGTTCCCCGGCTTTCATCTGTACTACCCGGCGCGCGAGCATATGGCGCCCAAGCTGCGGGTGTTCATCGACCACCTGCGCGCTGCCTGCCACGCCGACGGGATCTCAGCCGTTCAGGCCCAGGCGGATGCCGAAGCCGACCAGGAACAGCCCGGCCACGCGCCGTAGCGCATCGCTGACCCGCGGGTGCTGGATCAACCGGCGGCGGGCCAGGTTGCCGACCCAGATCAGCAGCGAGCAGTAGGCGATGCTGACCACGAAGATGATCCCGGCCAGCGCGGCGAACGTAGCGATGCCCTGGTGGGCCTTCGGGTCGATGAACAACGGCAGGAAGGCCATGTAGAACAGGATCGCCTTCGGATTGAGCAGGCTGACCAGGATCGCCTGGTGGAAGTAGCGTCCGGGCTGCATGCGCACCGGGCCAACTTCGGCACCGTCACCCTTGGGCGTGCGCAGCAGGCTGATGCCTACCCACACCAGATACGCCGCGCCGAGATACTGCACGGCATGGAACACCGTCGGATTGGCCTTCAGCAGCGCAGCCACGCCGGCCAGTGCCAGCCACATCAGGATCTGGTCGCCGACCAGCAGGCCGGCCAGCGCCGTGTAGCCGCCGCGCACACCGCCGCGACCGGTAGCGGTCAGCAGGGTGAAGGTGCCCGGCCCGGGCAGCGCCAGAAACACCAGCACAGCGAGCAGGAAGGTCCACAGGTCCTGGATGCCCATCCACGGCATGGCGCGACTCTCTTACAACGGGGGAGCGCCATTGTCGGCCAGTGCTGGCGCAGGCGACAGGGGCGTGTCGCCATTGCCGGGCATGGCGGACAGCAGCGGTTGCAGATGCTGGCGCAGCTGCGCGTGCAGTTGCCGCACCGCCGGTGAGAACTGCTTGCGATGGGGGCAGACCAGCTGCAGGGGAATGTGGCTGCCGATGCCATCCAGCAGCACCTGCAGGCGCCCTTCCAGCACGTCGTCGCGGACGTCCAGCCAGGACTTGTAGGTGATGCCTTCGCCGGCGACCGCCCAGCGCCGCACCACGTCGGCGTCGTCGCAGACCAGTGGCCCGCGCACCGGGATCACCACGCGGCGCCCCTCAATCTCGAACGACCAGCGGTCGTAGGCGCGGCCGCCGAGCTGGTAGACAAGGCAATCATGCTCGCGCAGATCTTCCAGGCGGCTGGGCGTGCCACGCTGCCGCAGGTACCCGGGCGACGCAGCCAGCACCCGCCGGTTCTGTTCCACCAAGGGCAGGGCGACGTAGCTGGCGTCGTCGAAGTGGCCGATGCGGATGGCCACGTCGACTGGATCGCGGAACACGTCGGCCACTTCGTCGGACAGGCGCAGGTGCAGGCGCAGCCGTGGATGCGCAGCGCGGAACGCGGTCAGCCACGGCAGCAGCAGGTTGCGGCCGAAGTCCGACGGCGCCGACAACTGCAGGGTGCCGTGCAGTTCGGCGTCCTCGCCCTGCACCCGCGCCTGGCCTTCGCGCAGGGTGCTCAGAACCTCCTGTGCGTAGGGCAGGTACAGCGCGCCTTCGGCGGTCAGGCGCAGGCTGCGGGTGGTGCGCACGAACAGGCGCAGGTCCAGTTCGCGTTCCAGCCGTGCTACCGCCGCGGCAACCTGGCCCGGCAGCAGGTCGGCCTCGCGCGCGGCCTGGGAGAAGCTGCCCAGCGCGGCGGTACGGACAAACAGCTGCAGATCGTCGAAGCGGACCATTTTCATTGCTGCAGTGAAAGTGTTGACCGATTCTGCGCCTTTCCGCCCCCCTGCGCACGGCGCACGCTGTGGTCTCTCCTCCCTGGATATCCCCCATGCGTGCCATTGCCTACACCCAAGCCGGCCTGCCGATCGACGACCCGCAGGCCCTGATCGATCTCGACCTGCCCCTGCCCCAGCCGGGCCCGCGCGACCTGCGGGTGGCGGTGCGCGCGGTGGCGGTGAATCCGGTCGACACCAAGGTGCGGCGCGGCGCCGCCACCGACGGCCCGCGCGTGCTGGGGTGGGATGCGGTCGGTGTGGTCGATGCGGTCGGCAGCGAGGTGACCCTGTTCCAGCCCGGCGATGCGGTGTACTACGCCGGTGTGATCGATCGCCCGGGCAGCAATGCCGAGTACCAGCTGGTGGACGAGCGCAGCGTTGGCCGCAAGCCGGCCAGCCTGGACGATGCCGCCGCTGCGGCGCTGCCGTTGACCGCGATCACCGCATGGGAACTGCTGTTCGACCGCCTGCGTATTGCCGAAGGCGGCGGCGAGGGCCAGACCCTGCTGGTGATCGGTGCAGCGGGTGGCGTGGGTTCGATCCTGGTGCAGTTGGCGCGCCGGCTGACGAAGCTGACGGTGATCGGCACCGCCTCGCGCCCGGAGACCCAGGACTGGGTGCAGGCGATGGGCGCGCACCATGTGATCGACCACACCCGGCCGCTGGCCGAGGGCCTGGCCCGGCTGGGCATCACCCAGGTGGACCATGTGGCCAGCCTGACCCACACCGACCAGCACTATGCGCAGCTCGTCGAGCTGCTGGCACCGCAGGGGCAGCTGGGGCTGATCGATGATCCGGGCCAGATCGATGTGATGGCGCTCAAGCGCAAGGCGCTGTCGCTGCACTGGGAATCCATGTTCACCCGGCCGCTGTACAGGACCGCGGACATGCAGCGCCAGCACGAACTGCTGAACCGGGTGGCCGATCTGGTCGATGCCGGCGTGCTGCAGACCACGCTGGGCGAGCACTTCGGGCGCATTGACGCGGCCAACCTGCGGCGCGCGCACGCGCTGCTGGAGAGCCACCGGGCCAAGGGCAAGATCGTGCTGGAAGGCTGGTAACGCCGGGCTGCGCCCGGCACCCGCAGAGGCAACGGCAACAGCGAGAGCCAGAGCCAGAGCAGGCTTCCTGTGGGTTGGCGGGGCGGTGTGGGTGTGCGGGGGCGCCGTGAACCCCCAGGCCGGCCCAGCCGCTGGCGGCTGGGCGTTCGGGCGCTTGCGAAGCAGTGCTTCGCACGCAAAGCGCCCTCACCCATGGGGGCTTGGTCGCCGCATCCATGCGGCTCACACCCCGCAAACCCACACCGCCCCGCCTTCGACGGTTTCCCGCCGCTGTTGGTAGGTGTCGACCTTGGTCGACACAGTAGCTCCACGCCATGCGTGGATGAAGCCAAGCAAGCGTGCTACGCCACGCCGTTGTCCACATGCTCGGCAAAGCCCGGCCGGGGGCGCAGGCGTTCGAACCAGGCGTCTACGTGGGGCAGCACAGGTTTGTTGCCGGGGGTGCTGCGCCAGCGCTGTGTCGACAGGCCGAGGACGATGTCGGCCAGGCTGAAGTCGGTGCCCGCCACGTAGGCATTGCTGGCGGCAAGCTGGTGGTCGAGCACGGTCATCAGACGGTTCCATTGTTCCAGGCTTGCCTCGGCGCGTGCGTCGTCTGCGAAGTCGGGGTGCTGGCGCACGCGGGCCATGAACACGTGGCGCCAGGCGCTGTTGAGATCGCCGGCCTGCCAGTCCATCCATTGTTCGACCAAGGCACGGGCCTGTGCAGCGCCCGGCAGCAGATCGACTCGTCCTTGGCGGGTGGCCAGGTAGCGGCAGATGCTGTTGGACTCCCACAGCACGAAGTCGCCATCGCGCAGCACCGGTGCCTGCCGGTTCGGATTCAGCGTGGACAGCACGTCCGGCGCAGGTGCCGGATCATGTGAGAACGGCAGATCGAGTTCGGCGCACAGCCACAGCACTTTGCGCACGTTGATCGAGCTGGGCTTTCCGTACAGTACAAACATGGGCTCGTTTCAGCACGTGAGACTGGGCCAGCCTACACTTGCCACATGCAAACCGAATTCCTCCTCGTCGCCGGCCTGCTGCTGGTCGTGCTCGTCCTGCAACTGGTGGCGCTGCTGCGCCGCCCGCCCCATGATCGGCTGGAACAGGCCGTGCGTGATGAAGCGCGCGTCGGCCGCAGCGAGTTGCGCGAGCAGCTCGATGGGTTCGCGCGCGCGTTGACCGATCTGTCCACCCGCACCGATCAGCGTCTGGATCTGCTGCGCGAAGCGCTGGGCGAAGATGCGCGCAAGGCCCGCGCCGAGGCGGCTGACAGCCAGCAACGCAGTGCCGCCTCGCTGGGTGAACGCCTGCAGGAACTGCGCGTGCAGCTGGATGTGTTCGGCCAGCAGCAGGAGGCGCGCATCCATGCCTTTGGCCAGCAGCTGCAGGAACTGACCGCGCGTACCGACACCCAGTTCGGTGCGCTGCGGCAGGCCCTGGTGGAGGATGCCCGCAAGGGTCGCGAAGAGGGCGCGCAGTCGCAGCAGCGCCTGACCGAGAGCCTGGGCCTGCGCCTGCAGGAGCTGACCCAGCGCAACGAACAGCGCATCTCGGAAATGCGCGCCACCCTGGAAGAACAGCTGCGCGCGCTGCAGGCCGACAACGCGCAGAAGCTCGAGCAGATGCGCCATACCGTCGACGAGAAGCTGCAGTCCACACTGGAAACGCGGCTGGGCAATTCGTTCAAGCTGGTGTCCGAACGGCTGGAGCAGGTGCAGCGCGGGCTGGGTGAAATGCAGCAGCTGGCAACCGGCGTGGGCGACCTGAAGCGGGTACTGACCAACGTCAAGAACCGCGGCAGCTGGGGCGAAGTGCAGCTGGAGAACATCCTCGAGCAGACCCTCACCCAGGAACAGTACGCGCGCGCGGTGAAGGTGCGTCCTGACGGCAACGAGATGGTCGACATCGCCGTGCGCCTGCCGGGCCGTCGCGACGACGACACGCCGGTCTGGCTGCCGATCGATTCCAAGTTCCCACGCGAAGACTATGAGCGCCTGCTCGATGCGCAGGAACAGGGTGATGCCGAGGGCGTGCGCCTGCAGGGCATCCAGCTGGAACGCGCGATCCGCGTGCAGGCCAAGTCGATCTGCGAGAAGTACATCGTGCCGCCGCACACCACCGATTTCGCGGTGATGTTCGTGCCCACCGAAGGACTGTATGCCGAGGTGATCCGGCGCCCGGGTCTGGTCGACCTGCTGCAGCGCGAGCATCGCGTGGTGGTGGCCGGGCCGACCACCGTCACCGCGCTGCTCAACAGTCTGCAGATGGGCTTCCGCACGTTGGCCATCGAACAGCGGTCCAGTGAAGTGTGGACGCTGCTGGGTGCCGTCAAAACCGAGTTCGGCAAATTCGGTAGCGTGCTCGACAGCGTGAAGACCAAGCTCGACCAGGCCAGCAAGCAGATCGACCAGACGGGGGTACGCACGCGTGCCATCGCCCGCAAGCTGCGGGACGTCGAGTCGCTGCCGGCCGAACAGAGTCGGCAGTTGCTTCCCGACAGCCTGCTGCCCGAGGAGGCTGGCGAAGAAGGCAACGAGGGTGAAGAGGCCTGAGCAGCGCTGACACGCCGCGTGCATCGCGCTGTGCGTATGCTGGCCGCCGCTCACCTCGATCAGGTACCGCCATGCGCCTCCGATTCCTTGCCAGCTTTGCCCTGGGCACGCTGCTTGCCGCCTGCAGCAGCACCCCACCGGCCAGTGAAGACGCAGGCACGGCAGCCACGGCGGCCGACAGCCCTGAAGCCGCTGCAGCCTATGCAGAAGCGCGCGATGTGGACTGCCGGGCTGCGGGTGGCACGCTACAGCCGTTGGGCCGACTGCAACGCGTGCAGTGCGTGATTCCGTATGCCGACGCGGGCAAGTCCTGCAGCAGCAAGAGCGACTGCAGTGGCCAGTGCCTGGCGACGGGCGAGGTCGCTGCCGGCGTGGTGGCGACCGGCACCTGCCAGCGTGATGTCAGCCAGAACTTCGGTTGCCGTCAGCGCATCGACGGTGGCAAGGCGCAGGGCACGATCTGCGTGGATTGAAGGTAGTGCCGGCCGCTGGCCGGCAGCCCTGACCGTTCCCGAAGATTCTTGAGGTTGCCGGCCAGCGGCCGGCACTACCAGTCACGTGCAGCGGTATGCTGGTGGGCCTTTCCCCGTTGTAGCCGGAGCCCCCGCGTGAGCACCTCGATCCAGGATGTTTCCCTCACCACCATCGACGGCCAGCCGTCTTCTCTTGCCGACTATCAGGGCAAGGTACTGCTGCTGGTCAACGTGGCGTCCAAGTGCGGTCTGACCCCGCAGTACGAAGGCCTGCAGGCGCTGTACGCGGAGAAGCACGCGCAGGGCCTGGAAGTGCTGGGCTTCCCGGCCAACAACTTCCTCGGCCAGGAGCCGGGCAGCGAGGCGGAGATCCAGCAGTTCTGCCAGCTGACCTACGACGTGAGCTTCCCGATGTTCGCCAAGATCAGCGTGGCCGGTGAAGACACCCATCCGCTGTACCAGCAGCTGACCGCCGCGCAGCCGCAGGCGATCGGCGAAGGCCCGCTGCGCGAGCGCCTGGCCAGCAAGGAAATTCCGATCCACGCGGCGCCGGCGGTGCTGTGGAACTTCGAGAAGTTCCTGGTGGGTCGCGATGGCAAGGTCATCGCCCGCTTCGCCCCGGACGTTGCCGCCGATGATGCGCGCCTGCGCGAGGCGGTCGAGGCTGCGCTGGCTGCCTGATCGGCCGGGGTCGGATCCCTTTCCACGGGAAAGGGCTCCGACCCGACCCACAGCGCCCAAAAAAAACCCCGCCTAGGCGGGGTTTTTCGTTCATGCGGTGCCAACGTAGATCAGTTTGTCCACTGCGGCATCGGCATCGCATCGACCGGGATCGGCGAGTTCGCATCGTCGCTGCCACGCTCGCGCTTGCCGCGCAGGTCGTTCTCGATCTGGTAGTTGCGGCGCTGCATCCAGGCATCGCGGACCAACGCGTATTCGTCCACCGCGGTATCGCGCAGGTCGTCGATCGCCAGCAGCTGCGCGCGGGTGTCGACCAGCTGCAGGCCCTGCAGGCCGATGCGGTACTTGTCGCTCTCGATGCGGCGGATCGGCGACAGCGGGATGTCACCGGCCAGGCCGAACACATCGCGCACGGTGCGCGGGCCGAAGAACGGCAGTTCCACGTAACGCGAACGACGCCAGCCCCAGGCACCCAGGGTCTGCCCGAAGTCCTCGTTGCGACGCGGCACCATCGCCTTGCTGGCCGGATCGAACAGGCCACCAACGCCCAGCGTGCTGTTCATCAGGAACCGGCCCAGGCTGTCCCAGGCATCGGCCGGGCGGCCCTGCAGCAGTTGGTTGGTGATGGTCAGCGGTGCACGCAGGTTGCTGAAGAAGTTGCTCACGCCGGTACGGGCAAAGCGCGGCACTACGTGGGTATAGGCGGTCGCCAGCGGACGGGCGATACCGCGGTCGACGGCGTTGTTGAAGCCGTGCACCTTGCGGTTGAACGGTTCCCACGGGTCGTACGCGGTGGTGTTGGTGGTGCTGCCGTTGGCGCCGTAAAGCGCGTCGAAGTCGTCATCGCCGCCCGGAGCGGTGGCGGCGGCGTCATTGCCGGTTGCACCCTGCGAAGCGGTAGCCGGTGCCGGAGAGGCCGCAGCAGGTACGGGGGCGTCGGCAATGGCGTTCGCAGCAGGTGCATCGGCACCAGCTGCGCTATCGACGGGGGCGGTACTCGTCGCCGGCACCACGGTGTCGGCCACCGGCGCGTCGTTGCGTGCCGGCTTGCCGGCACAGGCGCTGAGCGCGGCGGCCAGGAGGATCAGAGGGAAAACGCGCACGACGTTCATGTCAGCTCGCAGCAGAAGTAGCGTTGAAGTCCAGGTCGGGCGACAGCCGGTAGGCCGCGCTCAGTTCGTTGTAACCGGCGGGGGCGCCGGAGATGGTCAGCGGATGGCCGCTCTGGCGCGCGCGCGCGGCCAGCTCGGCCAGCAACGCCAGGCCGGCGCTGTCCACGCGCTCGACCTCCGCCAGTTCCAGCCGCGACAGCTGCGCCGGCAGGGCCTGCAGTTGCGGCCACAGCGCGATCACCGCTGCACGGTCGAGCACCCCGCGCAGGCGCAGGGTGTCACCTTCCAGCAGCGCCAGCGCCTTATTTGCCATTGCCGGCCGGCCCGGCCTGCATGCTGCCGCTGCGCAGATCGTTGGCCACCTGCTTGATGCCCTTCTGGCGCAGCGGGGCATCGAACTGGTTGCGGAAGGTCTGCACGTAGGAGATGCCTTCGATGTTCACATCGAAGATCTTCCACTGGCCGCCTTCATTGCGCATCCAGTACTCGACCGGCGTCGGCTCGCTGCCGGCACGCACCAGCTCGGTGCTCACGCGCACGCCGCGGTTACCCGGCAGCGGGCTTTCGCCCTTCAGGCGGAAGCTCGGCTTGCCTTGGATGTTGAGCAGGGTCGAGCCATAGCGCTGCATCAGGTTGTCGGCCATCGCATTGGCGAACAGCTTGATGTCAGCGTCAGCGGCGCCACGGGCGTGCGCGCCCAGCACCAGGCGCGCGGCATAGTCGCGGTCGAAGGTGCGGTTGAGCTCGCTGTCGATGTAGCTGCGCAGGCTCGCCGGGTTGCCGCTGAATTCGGCACGGCGCTGCTGCAGGGTGTTGAGGATGCGGGTGCTGGCGTCGATCACCACCTTGCCGGCCTGGCCCTGGGGGGCGACAGCAGCGGGCGCGGCGGCCTGCGCCTGGGCCAGGAACGGGGTGGCCAGCAGCAGCGACGAGGCGAGCAGGGCCGGGATCAGTTTCATCTTCATGGTTGCGGTTCCGTTGCAGGCGCCTGCGCGCCATCGTTGGGCTTCGGAGCAGCGCCGCCACCGGCGCCGCCACTGAACATGTATTTGCCGACCAGCTGGATCAGGTCCACGGCCGGCTGGGTGAAGACGATCTCTTCGCCGGGCTTCAGCACGTCCGGATCGCCGCCCGGCTGCAGACCGATATAGCTCTCGCCGAGCAAACCACTGGTGAAGATGCCGGCCGAGGTGTCCGCCGGCAGATCTTTGACCTTGCTGTCCATGCGCAGGGTCACGATCGATTCGAACTTCACCGGGTCCAGGTCGATCGCCGCGACCTGGCCGACCGTGACACCACCGATCTTCACCGGCGCCTGCTTGCGCAGCTGGCCGACCTGGGAGAAGCGCGCCTTGAGTTCATAGCCTTCGCCACCCCAGCTCCAGCGCTGGTTGGTCGAGGCGACGGCCAGCACCATCAGCGAGGCCAGGGCCAGCAGCAGGAAAGCGCCGACGGAGAATTCGAGTCTGGGACCGCGGATGGCCATGTGGATTACCTGATCAGTCGTGGTGGCCGCGCGCCGATGCGCGCCGCCGATGGAGGGGTTAGGTGAACAACATTGCCGACAGCACGAAGTTGAACATCAGCACCAGCAGCGAGGCGTTGACCACCGCACGGGTAGTGGCGACCGAGGTGCCTTCGATGGTGGGTTCAGCGTGGAAACCGACATAGGCGGCAACCAGTGCGGCGGTGCCGCCGAAGATCGCCGACTTCAGCATCGCCACGCCGAAGTCGTCCCAGAAGTCCACGCTGCCACGCAGCGCCGACCAGAACACGCCGTTGTCCAGGCCCAGTACGTGCACCGCTTCGAAATAGCTGGCGCTGATCGCCAGCGAACAGAAGATGCCGGTCAGCAGCGGCACGGTCAGTACTGCCGCCCAGAAGCGCGGCGCCACGGCCTTGGCCACCGGGTCGATGGCCATCAGTTCCAGCGCCTTGATCTGGTCGGTCGCGCGCATCAGGCCCAGTTCGGCGGCGATCGAGCTGCCGGCGCGGCCGATGAACAGCAGCGCGGTCAGCACCGGTGCCAGTTCGCGGTACAGCGACAGGCCGAGCAGGGTCGACAGCGCGTCGGCCGCACCGAAGGTGGTCAGCGTGCGGTAGCCCTGCAGGGTCAGCACCAGGCCGACGAAGGCACCGCCCACGGCGATGATCGGCAGCGAGCGCGCACCGATCTTGTAGATCTCGCGGGTCAGCTCGGCCAGGAAATCACGGGTCGGCAGCGAACCGCGCAGCACGGTCAGCGAGAACAGGCCGGCGCGACCCAGCGAGCGGGTGGCTTGCACGAACGGCATCAGGCAACCCTCGCGCGCGGTGCGGCGTCGAATGGAATGGGACCGTCGGGCTGGCCGTGCAGGAACTGCCGCAGCAGCGGGTCCTCGCTGGACTGCAGTGCCTCCGGCGTGCCCTGGAACACGATGCCGCCGTTGGCGATCGCGATCACCTGGTCGCAGATCGGCAGGGTCTCGTGCACGTGGTGGCTGACGATGATGCTGGTCAGGCCCAAGCTGTGGTTGAGGCGCTGGATCAGGCTCATGATCACCCCCGAGGCGATCGGGTCCAGCCCGGTCAGCGGCTCGTCGTAGATCATCAGCGGCGGGTCCAGGGCCAACGCACGGGCCAGTGCCACGCGGCGGGCCATGCCACCGGACAGTTCACGCGGCCAGGCATCGGCGGCGGCCAGCAGGCCCACCGAATGCAGCTTCATCTGCACCAGCCGGCGCAGCACCGCTGCCGGCAGGCGGGTGTGGGTGCGCAACGGCAGGGCGACGTTTTCGGCCACGGTCAGGTCGGTCAGCAGGCCATTGCCCTGCAGCAGTACGCCGACGCTCTTGCGCATCTCCAGCAGTTCGGCGGTGCGCAGCGGGATGGGCTTGCCGAACAGGGTGATGTCACCTGCAACCGGGCGCAGTTCGCCGGTCAGCGCCGCCAGCAGGGTCGACTTGCCGCTGCCGGACGGACCGAGCACGGCGGTGATGCTGCCCTTGGGCACCTGCAGCGAAACATCGCGCAGGATCGTGCGCCCGCTCCGGTCGATGCGGACGTTGGATAACTGCACCAGACTGGGAGTGGAAGCCGACATGGGCACCCTTAACGTTTTTTCGACATTGAAGCATCGGGTCAGACTGCTGAACATAAGCAGACTGGACGGTGCAGTATTGTTGCACGGCCGGACCGTCGCCAGACCGGGACAATTCCGAAAACGACCGGAACAATCCGTCGCGATCACCGTACCCCGGGATTGAATACGGGCGGGTGTGCTGCACACTGTGCACGATGAGTGACCCGGGCAGCGACTTCCGCCTCTACCATTCCAATTCGCTGGACGTGCTGGCTGCCCTGCTGGCGCGCAACGTGCGTGTGCCGGTACCGGGACAGCCGCTGCTGGCGCCGGAGGTGGTGCTGATCCCGCAGGTGGCGATGCGGCGCTGGCTGCAGGCGACACTGGCTGCCGAGTATGGCGTGGCCGCCAACCTGGAATTCCTGACCCCCGGTGAGTTCGTCGCCCGTGCGTTGAACGCCAATGTCGAGGGCGAAGCCGACGACCTGGACGCGGCCGCCCTGCACTGGCGCCTGTACCAGGCCTTGCGCGATCCGCAGCTGCTGGCGCAGCCACCGATGCGCGCGCTGCAGTCCTATCTTGCCGGGGGCGACGCGCTCAAACCCTGGGCCCTGGCCGGCGAACTGGCCTCGGTGTTCGAGAAGTACCAGGCCTGGCGCCGCGACTGGCTGCTGCGCTGGGAAGCCGGCGCCGACGCGGCCGATCCGCAGGCCATCCTGTGGCGCAGCATCGCCGCCGGCCATGGTTACCGCGCGCGCCGCATCCAGGCGTACCTGGACCGCTTCGAGGGCGCCGGCCAACCGCTGCCGCAGGGCCTGCCGCCGCGGATGTCGGCGTTCGCCACCCTCAACATCTCGCCCGACGTACTGCGGGTGATGGCCACCCAGTCGCGGGTGGGCGAACTGCATTTCTATCTGCCCACGCCGGTGCAGTCCTACTGGGGCGACCTGCAGACCCTGGCAGAGCGCCTGCGCAGCGGTGCGCCGGACCCGTTCGGCGAGGCCGCCGGCGAGAACCGCCTGCTGGAAGCGTGGGGTGCGGCTGGCCGCGATTTCATGGCGGTGCTGGGCAGCTATGAAGTGGTGCATCCGGCCGGCGAGATCGCGGCCTATTCCGACCCGGAGCAAGACACGCGGCCGACGATGGACCAGGGCGGGCTGTCCGACAGCCTGCTGCATCGCCTGCAGCGCGACCTGTTCCACCGTCGTGCATTGCCTTCCGGTGAACTGCGCGATGGCCTGCGCAGCGACGACCCGAGCCTGCAGGTGCACGCCTGCCACACCCGCCTGCGCGAGCTGCAGGTGCTGCACGACCAGCTGCGCAGCCTGCTGCAGGACCCGCGCTTCGACCCGCCGCTGCAGGCGCGCGAGATCGCCGTGCTGGCGCCGGACATCGATCCCTATGTGCCCTATCTGGAAGCGGTGTTCGGCGGGCGTGGTGGCGACGACGAGCACATTCCCTATGCGCTGGCCGACAGCAGTCCGCTGGCCGGCGAACCGCTGGCCGACGTGTTCGTGCACCTGCTCGGCCTGCCGATTTCGCGCTTCGGCCTGAACGAGGTACTTGATCTGTTGGCCAGTGCGCCGTTGGCCGAGGCCGCCGGCCTGGAAGCGGTCGACTTCGACCGTCTGCATGGCTGGCTGCAGCAGGCGGGCGCCCGTTGGGGCCTGGATGCCAACCATCGCGGCCAGCTGCAGGCCCCCAGTGACGACGCCTACACCTGGCAGTTCGCGCTGGATCGCCTGCTGCTGGGCCACGCCACCGGCAGCGAGGTGGACCTGGCCGGGGTGGCGCCGTGGATCGAACTGGAAGGCGGGGCGCTGGATGCGCTGGACCGCCTGTTGCGCCTGCTGCGCGTGCTGGTGGTCTACCAGCGCCGGCTCGGCGAACTGTTGACCCCCGCGCTGTGGCGGCAGCGCCTGCTGTCGATGCTTGATGCGCTGCTGCCGACGCCGCCCAGCTCACCCAACAGCCAGCGCGCGCTGGAGCGCCTGCGCAAGCTGCTCAACCAGTTCGCCGAGGATGCGTACAAGGCCGGGTTCGCCGACGGCGTTCCACCGGAGGTGGTGCGTGCGCACTTCGCCGGTGCACTGGCCGAGGCCGACACCCGGGCGCCGCTGCTGACCGGTGGCATCAGCTTCGGCCGCATGGTGCCGATGCGCCTGCTGCCGTTCCGGGTGATCTGCGTACTCGGCCTCAACGATGGTGATTTCCCGCGTCGAGATCCGGCCGCCGGCCTCAACCAGCTCACCGCCGAACTGGATACGCCGCGCCGCCGCCCGGGCGACCGCTCCACCCGCGAAGATGACCGCTTCCTGTTCCTGCAGCTGTTCGCCGCGGCGCAGGACGTGTTCTACCTCAGCTATCTCGGCGCGGACCCGCGCGATGGCAGCGTGCGGGAGCCGTCAGTGCTGGTCAGCGAACTGATCGACGCCGCCGCGGCCTATCACCTGGATCCGCCGGTTGCCACGCGGGATTTCACCGTGCGCCACGCGCTGCAGCCGTTCTCGCCGGCCGCCTTCGGTGACGGCGACCCACGCCGCTTCAGCTACCGCCGGCAGTGGCATCCCGCCGCCGGGCGACTGGGCGGGCAGCGCAGTGGTCTGCTGCCGTGGTTCGACACCGCATTGCCGCTACCGGTGGAGGACGCGGTGGAAGAGGAGGTCTCGCTGGAGAGCCTGCGCCGTTTCCTGTGCGATCCGGCGGGTCAGTTCCTCGCGCAATCGCTGGGCCTGCGCCTGGCTGACGACGTGCAGGACGTCGACGACTTGGAGCCGCTGGTGCTGTCCTCGCGCGGGCCGGAGAAGCGCAGCGTGCAGCTGGCCGTGGTGCAGGCCACGCTGGCCGGCGACAGCGAGCCGCTGTACCCGCGGCTGCGCGCACGCGGGCTGCTGCCGTCGGGCATCCTCGGCGAGCGCCAGTTCGAAGTGGAGCAGCTCAAGACCCGCCCGTACGCCACGGCCATGCTCGGCTGGTTGCAGGGCACGCCGCTGGAGAGCCGCCGCTATGAAGTGGAGATCGACGGTGTGCGCCTGCATGGGTGGGTGGGCGATCGCCATCCCGAGGGTCTGGTGCGCCTGCGCGCTGGCGCCCTCAACGGCAACGCGGTGATCCGCCAAGGGCTGGACTGGCTGTTGGCCAACGCCGCCGGCGATGCTTTGCCGCTGGTGCAGTTCCACGATGGCGGTGATGCCGGCCCCGGTCCGCATGTCTTGCCTGCGTTGACCGTGCCTGCAGCACGCGCAGCATTGCGCGCGCTGCTGCAGCTGCGCCAGCGCGGTCTGCGCGAACCGCTTCGCTTCGCGCCCTACACCGGCTGGGTGCTGTTCAACGCGCCGGTGGAAAAGCAGCGCAGCGAAGGCTGGAAACAATGGCATGGCAGCGACCGCAGCTGGGGTGAAGCCAGCAGTGATGCCTGGCAGCTGCTGCTGCGTGGCGCCGACCCGTTCGCCGACGACGCCAGTTACGCCGACCTGCTGCGCAACAGCCAGGTGGTCTTCAGCGCCGTGCGCGAAGGCCGCAGCTTCGGCAATGATCCACAGGCAGGCCACGCATGAGCAGCGTTGCCGAGGGCTCTTTCATCGACACGCGTTTCCCCGACCCCTACCTGGCGCTGCCGCTGCACGGCACGCGACTGATTGAAGCCAGTGCCGGCACCGGCAAGACCTTCACCCTGGCGACGCTGTTCACCCGTCTGGTGGTCGAGCAGGGCCTGCGTATCGGCCAGATCCTGGCGGTGACGTTCACTGACGCTGCCACACAGGAGCTGCGCAAGCGTATCCGCGAACGCCTGGTCCTGGCCGCACGCCTGGTCGATCTGCCGCCCGGCGATGATGAAACGCCCGACACGGTACTGACCCGGCAGGTGCTGCAACGCCACCTGCAGGACGGCACGGAAAGCGCCAAGGCGTTGAAGCGGCGGCTGCAGGTGGCTGCAGATGAAATCGACCTGGCGGCGATCTTCACCATCCACGGCTTCTGCACACGCGTGCTGCGCGAACACGCGCTGGAGAGTGGGCATACCTTCGACCCGCCGGAACTGCTGGCCAGCGATCGCGAACTGCTGGAAGAACTGGCCGCCGATCTCTGGCGTGTGCACGCCAACGACCCGGCCACGCTGGAACCGCTGACCTGGTTGTGGTCCACCCCGGATGCGCTGGCGGCTGACCTGCGCGCGCTGCTGGCATCGCCCCCCCTGCATCCGCGACCACAGCCACTGGCGCTCGCCGACCCGCGGCCAGCACTGGAGGCCGTCGCGGCGGAACTGGCTGCTGCCGTGTGCGCGCACGGCGAGGCCTTCTTTGCAGCGTTGTGCACGGCGGTCGAGAACAAGTGGCTCAACGGCGTGTCCTACAAGCTGGGCTGGCTGCAGTCGCTTGCCCGCCATGTGCTGGCCTGGGCCGAGCGCGGTGACCCGCGCGAGCTGCTGCTCAGCGATCGCCTGCCCGCACTGCTGCCGGACATCCTTGCCGACAAGACCAACAAGAAGTTCCCGGACCGCACGCCAGCTTCGCCGCTGCAGGCACCGCTGGCGCGCTATGTCGCATTGCTCGCCGAGCGTGAGCAGTGGCTGCGGGCCAGTGCGCTGAACGTCCTGCATGCGCTGCGCGAGGATGCCACCCAGCGTCTGTTGACCCTGAAACGCCTGCGCCGCGTGCAGACCTACGACGATCTGATCGATGGCGTCGCCCGCGCGCTGGAAGGCCCGCAGCGGCTGGACCTGGTGAAGCAGCTGCGTGCGCAGTACCGCATCGCCCTGGTCGATGAATTCCAGGATACCGATGACCGCCAGTGGAGCATCTTCCATACCGTGTTCGGCGCCTCGCCGGAGGTGGACGAACTGGGGCTGCAACCGGCGCTGTTCCTGATCGGTGACCCCAAGCAGGCCATCTATGGTTTCCGCGGCGGCGACATCCATACCTATCTGAAAGCCAAGCAGGTGGCCGAGCAGGCACCGGCGCTGGACCAGAACTTCCGCTCGCGCCCGGCCGTGCTGCGCGCGCTGCAGGCGCTGTACGACAACGCTGGCGAAGACGCCTTCCTCGAACGCGACATCCAGTTCGAGCCGGTGCGCCCCGGTGGCGTGCGTACCGATGAGGATTACCTGCGTGATGGCCGGGCCGCACCGGCGCTGACCCTGCGCCTGCTGCGCAGCGACGGTGAAAAGGCCCTTGGCGCCGATGCGTCGCGCGACGCGGCGACCCAGGCCTGCGTGGCCGCGATCCACCAGATCCTGCTGGAGGCGCGTGCCGGCACCGCGCTGCTGCGTGGGCGCCCGGTGCAACCCGGCGATATCGCCGTGCTGGTGCGCTCGCATCGCGAAGCCACGCTGGTGCAGCGTGCGCTGGCCGCAGTCGGCATTCCCGCGGTGGCGGCCGGCAAGCAGAGCCTGTTTGCCACCAGCGAGGCCCGTGACCTGCGTGCGTTGCTGCTGGCGTTGCTGCAACCGGCCGACGAAGGGCGACTGCGTACTGCATTGGCAACGGTGCTGCTGGGGCAGCGCGCAAGTGCGATTGCCAGCATGGAGCGTGAGGGGGATCTGCAGCGCGGGTTCCAGGCACAGCTGCTGCACTGGCGCGAACGCTGGCAGCGTGGCGGCCCGTTCGCGGTGGTGGCCGACGTCTGCGCCGCGCAGGGCGAACGCCTGCTGGCACTGATCGACGGCGAGCGGCGCCTGACCAACTACCTGCAGCTGGGCGAACTGCTGCAGGAAGCCTCCGCGCAGGCACTGGGCATGCACGGCCTGCTGGACTGGCTGCAGGGGCAGATGGCCAACGCCGACCAGGATGACGAGCAGCAGCTGCTGCGGCTGGAGTCCGACGCCCGACGGGTGCAGATCATCACCCTGCACAAGAGCAAAGGCTTGGAATACCCGCTGGTGTTCCTGCCGTTCGTGGGCATCGATGGCGGCGCACCGAACACCGCCACCCACTGCACCGTGCATCTGCAGGGCGAGCGCCAGCTGCACTGGAAGCTGGACAGGGACGACGCCTGGGACGCGGCCAGCAGCCAGCGCGAGCGCGAACAGCGTGCAGAAGACGCGCGCCTGCTGTACGTGGGACTGACCCGCGCCGAGCATGCCTTGTGGATCGCCGCCGGCGATCTGGCAGGCCATGCGAAGACCCGCCTGACGCCGTTGCTGGGCGACCTGCAGGCGCTGCGTGCGCACGCGGACGTGGACCTGGATGACAGTACGCCGCCGGGCCGCCTGCCGCAGCTGCTGGCCGAAACCGAAGGTGAGCTGCCTGCGGTGCGTGCCTTGACCCGCCGTGTGCCACATGACTGGTGGGTCTACAGCTTCACCCAGCTGGCGCATGCCGACGCTGGCAACGGCGACGATATCGAAGCGGCGGCCACCGAACTGCCGGCACCGGCTGCCGACGAACCCGCCGGTGCCGAGCTGCCGCTGGAACCGGCGCTGCCGGACGCCGCCGCAGCAGACACAGCACCGCCGGATCCGCGCTTCATGGGCAGCCGCTTCGGCAATGTGCTGCACGATGCACTGGAGAACGTCGACTTCGCACTGTGGTCGCACTGGCAGCCGCAGCAACCGGCACCGGAGGGACAGGCCGACGTGCTGCGCCGCTCGCTGCACGACGAAGGCTATGCCGACGAGGATCTGGACGATGGCGTGGCGGTGCTGGTGCCGCTGGTCGGCCACACCCTCACCGTACCGCTGCCCGAAGGCGGTGCGCTGTGCAGCGTGCCCGAGCATGAGCGCCGGGCCGAAATCGAGTTCCACTTCGCCATCGAGCCGACCGCAGTACCGGTGCTGCTGCAGCTGCTGCACGAGCACGGCATCTCCAGCGCGCGGCGCGGTTTCGGCCTGCGCAGAAGGCTGGAAGGCCTGATGACCGGCAAGATCGATCTGACCTACGTGCGTGATGGCCGCTGGTATGTGCTGGACTACAAATCCAACCGGTTGCCGGGCTACAGCCCGGACCTGCTGGAGATCGCGATGCGCCACAGCGAGTACGACCTGCAGGCGCTGATCTATACCGTGGCCCTGCATCGCTGGCTGCGCTTCCGCCTGGGCGCGGCATACGACTACGCGCGCGACATGGGCGGTATCCGCTATCTGTTCTGCCGGGGTCTGGATATTGCCGGCAATGGCGTGCACGTGCAGCGCTTCGCGCCTGAGCTGGTGGATGCGCTGGATGCCTTGTTTGCAGGCGGCGAAGCAGCCCAGGCCGAGATGGCGGCGCGCGCGCGCGGAGAAACCGCATGAACCTGCTGCGCGATCTGCATCGCAGTGGCCAGCTGCGCACCCTGGACCACGCCTTGGCCATCAGCCTCAAGCGCCTGCGCGAGGACACGCCGGACGACGTGGCACTGGCTGCCGCACTGGCCTCGCTGGCCGTGGCGCAGGGGCACGCTGGTTTCGATCCGCGCCAGCCCCAGCGCGTGATCGATGGCATTCCGGCATGGCCCGAACCTGCGCAGTGGCTGGCGCAGCTGCAGGCCTCACCCTGGGTGGCGACCCCGCAGGATGCCAGCGCCGCCGCCGCGGAAGCGCCGCTGGTGCTGGAGAACGGTCTGCTGTACCTGCGCCGCTACCGCGAATACGAGCGGCAGTTGGCTGTCGGCCTGCAACGCATCGGCCGCCATCCGCTGCCTGCACCGGACATGGCCGCCGTGGCGCCACTGTTCGCGCGTCTGTTCCCGCACGCCGCAACGGGTGAGGACCACCAGGCCCGTGCGGCTGGCGTAACCCTGCGCCACCCGCTGGCCCTGGTCACCGGTGGTCCCGGTACCGGCAAGACCACGACCATCGCCCGCCTGCTGCTGCTGTTGGCGGCACAGGCGCAGCATCAGGGCCTGCCCGTGCCGAAGGTAGCGTTGGCCGCACCCACCGGCCGCGCTGCCGAGCGCATGGCCGAAAGCCTGCGCCTGGCCGTACAGCGGCTGCAGGAGCAGGGGCTGGATCCGGCGCTGTGCACCGCGCTGCCCAGCACAGGCACCACCCTGCATCGCCTGCTCGGGGTGATTCCCGATTCACCGCGCTTCCGCCATCACGCCGACAATCCGTTGCCGGTGGACGTGGTGGTGGTCGACGAAGCTTCGATGATCGACCTGCCGCTGATGGCAAAGCTGGTCGACGCGATCGCCAGCGGTACCCGCCTGATCCTGCTCGGCGATCCCGACCAGTTGCCGTCAGTGGAAGCCGGTGATGTGCTCAGCGCTATCCTGCGCGCCAGCGGCGATGGCATCGGCACCCGCGCCGACGATGCGCAGGCGCTGCATGGACTGCTGGCAGCGGCGACGCTGCAGCCGCAGGCACCGCCGCGCGCGTTCGCAGGCCGCCGCGTGCAGTTGCAGCGTGGCTACCGGCAGAGTGATGCGCTGGACCTGGCGCCGCTGGCGCAGGCCGTGCGTGGCGGTGACAGTGGCACCGCCCTGCGCCTGCTGCGCAGTGGTGAACTGGCGGGCGTCCGCTTCCATGAAGGCGAAGCTGATCCGTTGCGCGGCCAACGCGAGCATCTGCTCGACCATTGGCGCGCGCTGGCCGACGCGTCGGATCCCGCGCAGGCACTGCAGCAGGCCGGCCGCCTGCGCGTGTTGACCGCACTGCGCGAAGGCCCGCAGGGCGCGCGTGGCCTCAACAGCCGTGTTGAACAGCTGCTGGCTGGCAACACCCCGGGCTACTTCCAGGGCCGGCTGCTGCTGATCACCGAAAACAGCTACCGCCACCGCCTGTTCAACGGCGATATCGGCATCTGCCTGCGCGATGGCAGCGGTGCGATGGTGGCCTGGTTCCCCGGCGAGACCGCCGACCAGCCCCGCGCCTTCCACCCGGCAGCGTTGCCCGCACACGAGAGCGCGTTCGCGATGACCGTGCACAAGGCGCAGGGCTCGGAATTCGATGAAGTGTGGTTGCAGCTGCCAAGGCAGGACAGCCGCGTGTTGTCGCGCGAACTGGTCTACACCGGCCTGACCCGCGCCCGCCAGCGCCTGCAGGTGGCCGGCAGCGCCGAGGTGCTGGAGGCGGCATTGAAACGACATGCCAGCCGCCTTGGTGGCCTGGCGTGGCGGCTGGGTGCGGAAGAGGTGACCGAGGAACCGGTGCGCGGCGAAGAACCCACCGTGCAGGGCACGTTGTTCTAAACGCCAGCCTTACCATCACATCGGTGTCCGGTTGCGGGGGCGTGAGCGCCATGGATGGCGCGACCGAGCTTACAGGGACGTACTTGCAGCGTCCCCCGCAACCGGACCCACCCCGCCATCCCACGGATCGCCCGCTTTTGCCGTTGCCGTTGATTCGGCAGGTGCAGGGCGCAGCCCTGCCGCCAAACCTACTCCGGCATCAACACCAGCCCATCCGGATACACGATCGCCGCTTCGTCAGCGCTGACATCGAAGAACCCCACGCCGTGCTTCTCGGCCAGGTCCTGCACCAGCCCGTGCGCGCGCTCGGCCACCGAATACGCGAATGCGCCATAGATCACATCGCGGCCGATGCTGTACTCGGTCACTTCGGCGCGATCGTCATCGTCGTTGCTCAGCGGGCCGTTCAGCGGCGGAAAGACCGCCGCCATCTCCGCAAACCACGCCTGCAGCGCCGGGCTGCTGACCGCCGGGTCGTCGTACTCGTGGCGTTCGTTCCACTGCGTCTGCTTCTCGAACCAGGCGATGAACGCCGCCGCTTCACGCGGGGCGACGCTGGGCTCGAACACCATCATGTCGTAACTCATTGGAGCTTCCTGTTGTCTGGTGAAAAGCCGCCGGGCATGGCCCGGCGCTACCGGAGGATAAGGGCTGCGCCGGGGCATGCCCGGCGATTCCTATCAGGCGGACAGGGTAGCGCCGGGCCATGCCCGGCGGATCGCATCAGACGGACGGCGCTGTGGCGTCCGCCAACCCCAACGTCAGCGCCTTCGCTTCCGGGAACAGCGCGAACCGCAGGCCGACCAGGCCCATCAGCGCCTCGTCGCGCGCCTTGCAGGCGGCCACGCTGCCGACCCGTCCCAGCGAGGTGTCCAGCCGTTCGCGCAGCGCCTCGGCCGCCACAATCGGCTTGCGTGCGGCGATCTGCCGGCGATAGTGCACGGCCACTTCCTCCAGGATGTGCTCGACCGCTTCGCGGCTGCGCTCCGGCAGCTCCAGGCGGGCGCGGCGCAGCTGCAGGATGTTCAGGCCGATGCGCGCCTCGTTGAGCATGTCCACCGACGCGATGTCGCTGCCTTCCGGGGTCGCCGCCAGGCGCGGTGCCAGCAGGCCGAGCAGATCCAGCATGCGCGCAGCGAAGCGCTGGCGATCCTGCTGGCCACGGCCTTCGGCCGCCTCGGCCAGGGTGGTCCAGCCCTGCCGTACCAGCCGGCGCGCGGTCCATTCGGCACCCACCGAGCGGAACAGCCGGGTCATCACCACCGCAAAGCCAATGCCGATGAACATCGCGATCGACGAGTTGGCGAAGGTCTGCACGTTGGCACTGTAGGTGTTCTGCAGGCTGAGCAGCGCAGCCAGGTTGACCGTCAGCGGCAGCGCGAACAGCGCGCTCTTCGGGTGGTGCAACAGCAGGCCCAGTGGCAGGAACGCCACCGCCAGCACCAGCGCCAGCAGGCCGAAGTCGTGCACGGCGGGGAACACGCCGAACAGGTACACGCCGGCCACCAGCGAAGCCACCATCGCCCACACCAGGAACGAGACCATGCTCGGCGCCGGGTCGTCCTGTGCAGCGAAGAACGCGGCGGTCACCGCGGCCATCATCGCGCCGTTGCCACCGCCCTCCCAGCCCAGGCCGATCCACAGCACGCAGTAGCTCATCAGCGCCACGCCGGCGCTGAGCGCGGAGAACAGTGCCATGCCGTAGTCGACGTGCTTGTCGGTGGCGGTGCGTTCGGTGCGGATGCGGTAGTGCGCACGGTCCAGCGGCGCGGTGCCCTGGTCGATTGCGTGCTGCAGGGTGCGGCAGTCCTGCCACAGGTCCACCAGCTCCTCCAGGCGCAGCAGCAGGCTGGCCAGCTGCAGGTGCTGCAGATCGCGGTCCACCTGTGGCTTCAGCGCACTGATGCGTGCGCGCAGGCGCGCGTAGTCGCTGGCACTGGACGGCGTGTCTATCCAGTCGTGGATGTCATCGACCAGCGTCGGCAGGCCCTCGGGCAGGGTCTGTCCATCGCTGCGCAGCGCACTCAGGCGGTCGGCGATCGATGACAGCACCGGCAGCAGCAACAGCATGCGTTCGCGCAGGCGCTCCATCGATACGGCCGCGCCGGCATGGCGTGGATCATCGCGGCGCAGGAACTCGATCAGCGCCTCGAACTGCACCAGGTCGGCGGCCAGCCGGTTGCGTGGGGCATGCGCGCGGCCGCGCTCGAGGATCTGCCGGCACCACTGCGCCGCGTCCTCCATCCAGTTGCCGATGCGCGCGCCCAGCATCGGCCGCACCGAGGCCGGGAACAGCAGCGAGGCGAACAGCACCGCTACCACCGTACCGAGGATGATCTCCTCGCTGCGCGCCACCACGGTGTCGAAGATGGTCTCCGGCGAAGTCACCGCCGGGAAACCGATGAATGCAGTGGTGTAGCCGGCCAGCAGGAACGCGTAGCCACGCGGGCCACGGTTGAGCAGGGCCAGGAACAGGCAGCCGGCCAGCCAGATCGACATCGCTGCGCTCAGCACCAGCGGCGTTTCCACCAGGGCGGGCAACATCAGCAGGGTGGCCAGGCCGGCGGCCAGGGTGCCGAGGATGCGGTACACGCCCTTGGCCCGGGTCGGGCCCAGCAGCGGCTGGCTGACGATGTACACCGTGCCCATCGCCCAGTACGGGCGCGACAGGTTGCCGGCCATGGCGATGTACAGCGCGACGATCGCTGCCAGGTAGGTCTTGATCGAGAACAGCCAGGCCTGGCGGTCGGTCAGCCCGTTCATCGCTTACCTCGCCGCCGTCGGCGCAGCCGCAGACGCGGCACTGTCCTGCCAGCCACCGCCCAGTACCAGGAACAGGTGGATCTGGTCGCGCGAGACCTGGGCTTCTGCCGCGGCCAGGGTGGCATCGCTGCTGGCCAGGCTGCGGTCGGCATCCAGGCTGGACAGGTACGGCGTGCGGCCGCCCTGGTACAGCCGGCGGTTCTGCTCTGCGGCCATCGCAGCCTGCTCCTGCGCCACGCGCAACGACTGCAGGCGGCGCAGATCCTGCGCATAGCGGTCCAGTGCGGTCTGTGTTTCGCGCAGTGCCTGCAGCACGGCATGGTCGAACTCGGCCAGCGCGGCATCGGCCCCAGCCTCGGCGGCGTGGATGCGTGCATGCGTGCCCGAGGACGGCAGCGTCCACGAGATCAGCGGGCCGAACGACCACTGCTGGGTCATCGGCTGGCCGAAGTCTTCCAGCAGGCCGGCGGCGCCGACCGAGGCGCCCAGGCGGATGTCCGGGTACAGCTCGGCAGTGGCGACACCAATCCGCGCGGTGGCCGAGGCCAGCTTGCGTTCGGCCTGGCGGATGTCGGGACGGCGCTGCAGCAGCGCGCGGCCATCACCGACCGGCAGCGGCTGGGCAAGGGTGGGTGCGTGCGCGCAGTCGATCACCCCGGCCGGCAGCTGGCCCGGGGTCTGCCCAAGCAGTGCCGCCAGCGAATAGGCGGCAGCCGAACGCTGCGCCTGCAGCGGGGGCAATGCGGCTTCCAGCAGCGCGACCTGGGCATTGGCGCGCGCCAGTTCCGGCGGCGTGCCGCGGCCTGCGCTGATCAACCGCTGGGTGACCGAACGGCTGCGCTGCTGCAGCTGCAGGGAATGCTCGGCTACATGCAGTTCGTGGTTGGCGTGGCAGATCTCCAGGTAGCTGCCGGCCACCTCGGCCACCACGCTCACCTGGGCCAGGTCACGTGCAGCGGCCACCGACTGTTCGTCGGCGCGGGCTGCTTCGGCACCGCGCTTGAGCTTGCCGAACAGGTCGAACTGGTAGCTCACCGCGAACTTGCCGTCGGCCAGGTTGATCACCGGCAGCTCGTGCTCCTGCAGGAACGACTCGGCCGACAACTGTGCGCGGCTGACACCGGCCTCGGCCTCGTACTCGAAGCCACCGGCGTCCATCGCCTGCTCGTACACCGCAGCAGCGCGGCGCAGATGCGCGTCGGCGGCCTTCAGTTCGACGTTGTCGCGCAGCGCCTGGGTGATCAGCCCATCCAGCACCGGGTCGTTGTACAGCGACCACCAGCGTGCCGGCAGTGCCTGGTTGGCAGCCACTTCGGGGTTGTGGGTATCGATGAACGCGGCATTCGCTTGCGGCCGCTTGAATGCCGAGCCTTCGGGCAATGCGTAATCCGGGCCGACGGTTCTGCACGCGGCCAGGCTGGCCAGCGCGACGATCAGGCCAAGGCGGGGCAGGGCGGCGTTCACAGGCCCGCCTGTGTCGGCGCAGCGCCGGCCTTCTTGTTCTGCACGTGGCGGCCGGTATCCACGGTCACCGTGGCGGTGCGCCCGGCGATCAGCTCCACGCCGGCAGGCACCTCGTCGATGGCGATGCGCACCGGGATGCGCTGCGCCAGCCGCACCCAGTCGAAGGCCGGGGTCACGTTCGGCAGCAGGGTGCTGCCGTTGCTGCGGTAGCGATCCTCGATGCCGGCGGCGATGCTTTCGACATGGCCGTGCAGAGGGGTGTCTTCGCCCATCAGGCGGATGTCCACGCGCTGCCCCGGGGAAACGCCGCGCAGGCGGGTTTCCTCGAAGTAGCCATCGATGCGGAACGAACCGGTATCCAGCAGCGCCAGCACCGGCTTGCCGGCCACCACGTAGTCGCCCACGCGCATGGTGCGGTCGTTGACCCGGCCATTGGCCGGTGCACGCACTTCGGTGCGGGCCAGGTTGAGTTCGGCCAGGTCGACCGCGGCCTGTGCGGTGGCCAATGCGGCCTGTGCGGCCTGCAGCTTGGCCCGGCGCACTTCGGCGTCCTCGGCGGCGACCAGATCCTGCAGGCTGCGGTCGCGTCCGATCTCGCGGCGCAGCTGCGCGACCGATGCCTGGCGTTCGGCCAGGCTGGCGCGGCTCTGCTCCAGCGCGATGCGGTAGCGCGCGCGATCGATCACGAACAGCAGGTCGCCCTTTTTCACCGCCTGGTTGTCGGCTACCTGCACCGTTTCGACCAGGCCGGACACATCCGGCGCCACCTGCACCACGTCGGCGCCGACGTGGGCGTCGCGGGTCCACGGCTCGTCCATGTAGTAGACCCACAGCTGGCGCAGCACCAGCAGGGCGACGATCACGGCTGCGCAGGTAAGCAGCACCGGCAGGCTCTTCTTCACGATCTTGTTCACGATTGCATCCAACGCAGGAGGTGGAACAGCAGGCCCAGCACGATCCCGTACAAGGCCAGGTTGAACAGCGCCGGGTGCCATACGTGGCGATAGGCACCGGCACGCTGCAGCAGCGCGTGCAGGCCGCTGTTGACCAGGTAGGCCAACACCATCAACCCGAGCAGGGTCGGGACGAACACTCCGTGGAGACTGAATTCACCGGGCATCGGTAGGGGCGGGGACGGTAGGGGAAGGGGAGGTGGAACAGGACAACGGCAACGGGCAAAAGCCGCTGGCGCATGCACGGCAGCGGCGGTATTCACCGACAACGGGCTTACGTGATGCGGTCGGCAGCCTCGGCCAGCAGGCGCCATGCCTTCAGCACGGCATGCAGTTCATCCATGGAAAGCTCGCCGAATACGTCCTGGCGCAGGCCGATCAACTGGTCTTCCAGTTCGCGCACCAACGCCTGGCCTTCCTCGGTCAGCCAAAGCAGGTTGGCGCGGCGGTCGCTGGCATCGCATTCGCGGCGGACCAGCCCACTGGCGCAGAGCTTGTCCAGCAGGCGCACCAGGGAAGGGCCTTCCATGCCCAGCTGCTGTGCCAGCGCGACCTGGCGGATGCCACCGCCGGAGCGGCCGATCATCAGCAGGGGCATGGTGCATGCGGTGGAGATGCCGTAGCTGCCCAACCGGCTGTCGGCCAGGCGCTGCCACTGCCGCCCTGCGTACAGCAGGCCGGAGCTGAGCTGCATCTGCAGCACGGTGCGCTCGTCGAGGGGGCGGTCCATAAGTAATAGATAGGATACTACTAATTTCATTCCTATCAATAGATTTTACTGAATGGGTGGTGTGCTGAGGAAAGCGTTGCGCCTGCTGGCTATCGGTTGGGGTGGCGGAGGGCCGGGCGGGGTAGGACACGCTGCAAGTACGTCCCTGTAAGCTCGATCGGCGCATCCATGCGCCTCACGGTCCTACCCCGCCGGGCCCTCCGCCACCTACCCCACATCCCGCGGGCGTGGTGGGTTGGCTCTTTAAAGGCAAGGGCAGAAGCAGTGCGGACCAACGGTCCGCACCCACCACAGCAGCAGCCAGGACACCCTCCGAGGCCATGAACCCCAGCTTTTGACCCCGCTTTCGGGCGGACCGGCCGCGCCCGCAGGAAACCGTCAGGGAGCGGGAAGGGCGGCAGGGCAGGACCGTGAGGCGCAGGGATGCGCCGACCGAGCCCCCATGGATGGGTTTACGGCGTGTCCTGCCCTGCCGCCCTTCCCGCTCCAGATCGATAGCAATCCGGCGCCGGGCGGCCCCCCGATGAACCGTCTCCAGAGGACGACCCACCCCCCGGTCGGGTACGATGCTCGCCCCCCGTTCGGGCGCTGTATGCAATGAGCAAGAACAACGAAAAGGCCGCCCCGCAGGGCGAAGTGACCCAGGTCCAGGCCGAGGATGCCGTGCGCACCCTGCTGCGTTGGGCCGGTGAGGACCCGACCCGCGAAGGCCTGCTGGATACCCCGCGCCGCGTGGCCGAAGCCTATGGCGACTGGTTCAGCGGATACCGCGACGACCCGCGCGCCTACATGGAACGCACCTTCGAGGAAGTGGCGGGCTACGACGAACTGATCGTCCTGCGCGACATCGAATACGAAAGCCACTGCGAGCACCACATGGCGCCGATCATCGGCCGCGTGCACGTCGGCTACCTGCCGGCCGGCAAGGTGGTGGGCATCAGCAAGCTGGCACGCGTGGTCGAAGCCTACGCCCGCCGCTTCCAGGTGCAGGAAAAGATGACCGCGCAGATCGCCCAGTGCATCCAGGACGTGCTGCAGCCGGTCGGTGTTGGCGTCGTCGTCGAAGGCGCCCATGAGTGCATGACCACCCGCGGCATCCACAAGCGCGGCGTCAGCATGGTCACCTCGAAGATGCTGGGCAGCTTCCGCGAGGACGCCCGCACCCGCGCCGAGTTCCTGCGCTTCATCGAAGTGGGCGGCAAGCGCTGAGCGCCGTCGCCTCCCGGTGGCGGCCCCGCGTGGCCGCCGCTTTCGCCGTGCCTGCGCCGCGCCTTCGCGCGCGCGCCGGCCGCCGCGCCCTTCCGACCGATCTCGCTGCATGAAGCACCGCGAACGCATCACCCGTTATCGCCACCTGCGCGAACAGCCGCAATGGAAGCTGCTCGCCGCCGACCACGCACCGGAAATCATCGGCCTGCTGCAGGGCCTGCTGATGGACGGCGATCGCACGTTGCCGGCATCGGTCCTCAACGAGCGCCTGCAGCGTGCGCTGGACCAGCTCAACGGCGACGAGTTGTCGCGCGAGCTGCCGCGGACCGCGCAGGCCTACGTCGCCCATTGGCTCGCGCAGGGCTGGCTGGAACGCCGGCTGCCTGAAGGCGCCGACCAGGAGCAGTACGAGCTCTCGACCCAGGCGCTGCAGGCGATCCGCTTCGCCGACAGCATGGAGCAGGCCCGCGTGGCCGCCACCGAGAGCCGTCTGGCACTGGTGATCGAGCAGCTGTCGCAGCTGGCCGCGCAGACCGAGGCCGACCCGGACGCACGCCTGTCCGCATTGCGCGACGAGCGCGACCGCATCGATGCCGAGATCGCCCGTGTCAGCGCTGGCCGGGTGACGGCCCTGGACGGCAAGCGCGCGCTGGAACGCACGCGGCAGATCATCGGCCTGGCCGACGAGCTGACCGAAGACTTCCGCCGCGTGCGCGACGACTTCGAACAGCTCAACCGTGATTTCCGCGAACGCATCATCGATGACGAAGGCGAGCGCGGCGACGTGCTGTCCAAGCTGTTCGAAGGCGTGGACGTGATCGGCGAGAGCGACGCGGGCCGTAGTTTCCAGGCGTTCTGGCGCCTGCTCAACGACGCCGAACAGAGCGCCCAGCTCGATGCCGCGCTGGAGACGCTGCTGGCCCGTGGCTTCGCCCGGCGGCTGGATCGCAACGAGCGCAACTTCCTGCGCGGCTTCACCAGCACCATGCTCGAGCGTGGTGGCCAGGTGCATGACGTGCTGCAGAACTTCGCGCGCAGCCTGCGTGGTTTCGTGCAGAGCCGTGGCTACCTGGAACAGCGCCGCCTCAACCAGCTGTTGAAGCAGGCGCAGTCCGAAGCACTGGCACTGCGCGATGACTTCCCGGCGCAACGCGCCATCGGCCGCGACCTGCAGCTGACCACCAGCCGCCTGCGTTCGTGGTCGCAGTGGAAGCTGCACGACCCGCGCAGCGCGCAGGTCGATGGCAACGTCGAATACAACGATGCGGCCAGCATCAGCCTGGAAAGCGTGGGCGATCTGGTGGCGTCGTCGGAAATCGATTTCCGCACCCTGCGCCGCGACCTGCACGACCTGCTCGACAGGCAGCCGAAACTCAGCATCGCCCAGGCCCTGTCGCAGCGCGAAGCGCCGCAGGGGTTGGGCAGTGTCATCGGCTACCTCTCGCTGGGCACGCGCTTTGGCAGCGTGATCGCCGGCGAACAGGAGCTTGCCGAATGGCGAGGTGGCGACGGACAGATCCGTCGTGCCCGCATCCCGCTGGTTTGGTTTACCCAGGAGAGACGCCATGAGCTGGCATGAAGACCCCATCGACGCACCGCATGCCGACCTGGCCGAAGACGCTTACCAGGCCGAGCCGGTGGCGACCATGGCCCAGCCCCGGCGCGGCAACGACGTCTACTACATGGGCGATACCGGCCGCCTGCCGCTGGATGCGCGCCGCGCGCTGTGCCAGCTGCTGATCGGCCCCAGCATCGACCAGCTGCGTCACGCCAAGCTGTGGCCGGCACTGATCCGCAGCGAAGCCGGTATCCGTTCGGCGCTGTCGGACCTGTTCCTGGAACTGGTGCTCGACCGTGACAGTGGCGTAGCGTTCACCCGCCAGGCCGACACCGAAGATGTCGATGCACCGGTACTGCTGCGCACGTCGCCGTTGACCTTCATCGATTCGGTGCTGCTGCTGTACCTGCGCCAGCAGCTGGGCGAAGCCGATGCGCGTGGCAACCGCGCCGTGGTCGCCGATGCTGAAATGGCCGAAGCACTGGCCATCTACGAAAAGAACCTGTCCACCGATCGCGCCGGCTTCAACCGCCGTGTCGCCTCGGCGGTGCAGAAAATGAAGGACAACCACATCCTGACCCGCCTCGGCGGCCAGGAAGACCGCCACGAAGTCTCGCCGGCGTTGAAGCTGCTGTTCTCCGCCGAAGACGTATCCCAGCTGTCGGCGGTTTACCGCCAGCTGCGCGAAACCCCGGCCGCTGAAGCCTGAGAGACCCGAGCACCGCATGGCCATTTCCAAGCACACTCCCGCCCTGTTCAACGAAGGCCTGCCGGACCCGCGCCTGCAGCAGTTCCGCATGCGCCGCCTGCAGGTGCACAACTGGGGCACCTTCAACGGCCTGACCGAAGTGCCGATCGCCGAGCGCGGCTTCCTGTTCGTCGGCCGCTCCGGTTCGGGCAAGTCGACCCTGCTCGATGCCATGTCCGCCCTGCTGACGCCACCGGCCATCGTCGACTTCAACGCCGCAGCGCGTGAAGCCGAACGCAGCGGCCGCGACCGCAACCTGGTGTCCTACGTGCGCGGCGCGTGGGCCGACCAGCAGGACAGTGGCACCGGTGAAATCGCCACCCAGTACCTGCGCAAGGGCGCGACCTGGACCGCGCTGGTGCTGGAGTACCGCGCCGGCGATGGCCGCGTGGTCAGCCTGGTACGCCTGCTCTGGATCGCCGGCAGCAGCACCTCCGCCGGTGACGTGCGCAAGCACTACATGATTGCCGAGCGTCCGTTCGACATCGCCAAGGATCTGGGCGGCTTCGATCTGGACCTGCGCAAGCTCAAGCAGAAGTTGGCCGACGTCCATCACTTCGACACGTTCTCCGGCTATGCCGAACGCTTCCGCCACCTGCTCGGCATCGACAACGAGATGGCGCTGCGGCTGCTGCACAAGACGCAGTCGGCGAAGAACCTGGGTGACCTGAACGTCTTCCTGCGCGACTTCATGCTCGACACGCCGAAGACCTTCGACGCTGCCGAACGACTGGTCAGCGATTTCGCCGAACTCGATGGCGCGCACCAGGCCGTGGTCACCGCGCGGCGTCAGGTCGAAACCCTGCAGCCGGCGCGCGAGCACTATGGCGACCTGCAGGCGATGAGCCGTCGTCGCGGCGACGACGAAGCGCTCAAGCTCGGTATCGACAGCTTCCGCGAAAGCCGCCGTCAGTTGTTGATCGAAGCGCGCCTGCGTGAAATGGATACGCGCGACCGTGGCCTGCTGGGCGAAGAAGCGCAGCGTCGCGCGGCGCTGGACAACCACACCGAGCGCCTGGCCGAGCTGGAACTGCAGCGCCGCCAGCAGGGCGGTGAGCGCATTGAGGAACTGGAACGCGAGCAGGGCCGCGCCGAAGCCGAACGTGATCGCCGCCTGGCCAAGCAGGCACAGGCACGTGACGCCGCACAGAAACTGCAGGCTGCGCTGCCCGAGGATGCACATGGCTTCGCCGAGCTGGTCGAGCAGGCGCAGTCCGAACTGGAAGACCGTCAGCGTGCGTCGAGCGCCCTGGACGACGCCATCAGCGAACGGTTGGGCGGCAAGCGCGACGACGAGCGGCGCTTCTCCGAAGTGCGTGGCGAACTGGAGGCGATGCAGCGCACGCCCTCCAGCATTCCTGCGCCGATGCAGAAGCTGCGCGCACGCCTGGCCGAAGAAACCGGCATTTCCGAAGCGGCCCTGCCGTTCGTCGGCGAGCTGATCCAGGTCCGCTCGGAAGAGCAGGGCTGGCAGGGCGCGATCGAGCGCGTGCTCGGTGGTTTCGCGCAATCGCTGCTGGTCGATGACAAGCACTACAACGACGTCGCCGAGTGGGTGAACCGCACCCACCTGGGGATGCGCTTCACCTACTACCGCGTGCGTCGCAATGATGATGCGTTCGCCCGCGAACCGTCCGCCAAGTCGCTGCTGCACAAGCTGGAACTGCGCGATCACGTGTTCGAAAGCTGGCTGCGTCGCGAGCTGGGCAAGCGCTTCGACTACGAATGCGTGGACGCCAAGCAGCTGCGCAACGTCGACCGCGGCATCACCCGCGAAGGCCAGGTCAAGCATCCGGGCGATCGCTTCGAGAAGGACGACCGCAGTGCGGTCAATGATCGGCGCCGCTGGCTGCTGGGCTTCAGCAACCGCGACAAGCTGGCCGTCTTCGAGAAGGAAGCCCAGGAGCTGGCCGCCCGTATCGCCAGCTGCGATACCGACATCGCGCGCCTGCGCAGCCAGCGTGACCGCGACAACGAACGTCGCCTGGCCTGCCACCAGCTGGTCGGCATCAGCTGGAACGAAATCGACGTCGCCGCGCCGCAGCAGCGCCTGGCCGACATCGAGGCCAGCCTGCACGCCCTGCGCGAAGGCAATGCCGACCTGGCCAGGATCGCCCAGCAGATCGACGCCACCCGCGCCGATATCGAGCAGGCCCGCCGCACTTACGAAGACACCCGCGTCGAGCGCGGCCAGCTGGTGCGCGAACGCGACCGCCTGGACCGTGCCCGCCAGCAGAGCCGTGCACTGGTCCTGCCAGCGCTGGCCGAAGACCAGGAAGCCGGCCTGGCCGAGCGCCTGCAGGAGCAGGGCCCGCTCAGCCTGGAAACGCTGGAAGCGCACATGCGCCAGGTCAGCAACGCGCTGAACGAACAGCTCTCGTCTTCGCAGCAGGACGTCAACCGCATCGAGAACCTGCTGCTGGGCTGCTTCCGCCGCTTCATCCAGCAGTGGCCGGAAGAATCGGGCGACTTCACCGTGTCGGTGGCCTCGGCCGAGGATTTCCTCGCTCGCCTCGAACGCCTTGAACGCGATGGCCTGCCGCAGCATGAAGAACGCTTCTTCGACCTGCTGCAGAACCAGAGCAAGAACAACCTGCTCGCGCTGCAGCGTCACAGCGCGGAGGCCCGCAAGTCGATCGGCCAGCGCCTGGACGAAGTCAACGCCAGCCTGGAGCAGGTGCCCTTCAACCGTGGCACCCTGCTGACCATCGAACTGAACGACCGGCGCCTGCCGGAAGTGCAGGAGTTCCACCAGCAGCTGCGCGAGGTGTTGTCGCAGCAGCAGACCGAGCAGCGCGACCTGGCCGAAACGCAGTTCACCGTCCTGCGCCAGTTGGTCAACCGCCTCGGCTCGCAGGAAGGCGAAGACAAGCGCTGGCGCGAAGTGGTGCTGGACGTACGCCTGCACGTGGAGTTCATCGGCGTGGAGCTGGATGTGGAAACGCGCCAGCAGGTCGAGATCTACCGCAGCGGCGCCGGCAAATCCGGTGGCCAGCGGCAGAAGCTGGCCACCACCTGCCTGGCCGCGGCACTGCGCTACCAGCTCGGCGGCGCCGACAGCCAGCTGCCCAGCTATGCCGCAGTCGTGCTCGACGAAGCCTTCGACAAGGCCGACAACGAGTTCACCGCGCTGGCGATGAACATCTTCGACAACTTCGGTTTCCAGATGGTGGTGGCCACCCCGCTGAAATCGGTGATGACGCTGGAACCGTTCATCGGTGGCGCCTGCTTCGTCGAGATCAGCGGCCGCCACGATTCGGGCGTGCTGCTCATCGAGTACGACGAAGAAGGCAAGCGCCTGAAGCTGCCGGAGCGCAGCCGCCAGCAGGCCGACGAACCGGAAGAAGCCGAAGCCTGATCGCTTCGGCCCGCCCTGGTAGTGCCGGCCGCTGGCCGGCAATCCCCTGTAGAGCCGAGCCATGCTCGGCTGCTCTTCGCGACCGGAAACAGCGTGCCAACCAAGGTTGGCACCTACCAGGTCATGAATCCCGATAGTGGTAGTGCCGATCGCTGGCCGGCAATCGCATTCACGAACTACGGAACGTATCCCACGCCATCCGCGCGATCAGCACCACCACCAGGCCCACGAACAATTTGCGGATGAACGGCGTGCCGCCCTTCAGCGCCAACCGCGTGCCCACTACCGAACCGATGATGTTGGCCGCCGCCATCGGCAGCGCGAACAGCCACAGGATGTTGCCGGTCGGTACGAAGAACGAGATCGCCGCCACGTTCGTCGCCAGGTTCACCACCTTCGACGCGGCCGACGCACGCAGGAAGTCCAGCCCGAAGAAGCGCACGAACAGGAAGATCAGGAAGCTGCCGGTGCCGGGCCCGAAGAAGCCATCGTAGAAGCCGATCGCCGCACCGATCGCCAGCGCGATCACCAGCTCGCGGCGGCCGATGTCCTGCGGCCGGTGCAGCGCGCCGAAGTCCTTCTTCCACAGCGTGTAGGCCAGCATCGCCACCAGCAGCACCAGTACCAGCGGCCGCACTGCGTCCTTGGGCAACAGGCTGACCGCCGTAGCGCCCAGGAAGGAGAACACGAAGGCCGTACCGGCGGCGAACAGCACCGGCTTCCACGGGAAGCGCACGTTGCGCGCATAGCGCCATGCCGCTGCGCCGGTGCCGAACATCGAGCTGAACTTGTTGGTGCCAAACAGCATCGCCGGGGTCTGCTGCGGCAGTACCGTGAACAGGCCCGGCAGCTGCACCAGTCCGCCGCCGCCCACGGCCGCATCGACCAGGCCGGCAATGAAGGCGATCACCACCAGCCACCACAACTCAGGAGGAATCAGTTCCAGCACGGCGATCGATCGAAGTGGGGGGCGCGACAGCATACGCCTGTCACATTGCCGCCGCCCACGCGACAATACCCGCATGAGCCGAACCGCCCCCGATCCCTGTCCCTGTGGCCTGGCCGCCGACTACGCCGCCTGCTGCGGGCGCTTCCATGCCGGCGACGCCGCGCCGGATGCCGAGCGTCTGATGCGCTCACGTTACAGCGCCTATGTGCGCCACCTGCCGGACTACTTGCGTGCCACCTGGCACCCGGACACCCGTCCGGCAGAACTGTCGCTCGATGATGCCCCCGGCCAGCGCACCCAATGGCTGGGCCTGACCGTGCAGGACCACCAGGTGACCGGCAGCGACAGCGCCGAGGTCCGCTTCACCGCCCGTTACCGCGTCGGTGGCGGCAGCGCGGTGAAAATGACCGAGCACAGCCGCTTCCTGCGGGTCGAGGGTCGCTGGTACTACCTCGACGCCGTCTGAGCCTGGCTGCCGCGCACGGCCAGCACGCGCTGGCCGCCATGCGCGCACACGCGGTTGCGGCCATCCTCCTTGGCCGCATACAGCGCCTGGTCGGCCGCTTTGACCACCCCGGCAGGGCGCCGATCGACCCGGCTGTCGGCCAGGCCAATGCTGACGGTTACCTGCACCACCGCACCGCCACCGCCGCGCCCGCGCTGCTGCTGGCCGAGCGTATCGTCGCGGGTGCGCGTGCTGCGGTCGCGCAGTTGCATGCGGCTCTGTTCGATGCCCTGTCGCAGCGCCTCCACCGCATCCACGCAGGCCGATGCCGGGCGGTCGAGGAAAACCACGGCGAATTCCTCGCCGCCATAACGGAACGCACGGCCGCCGTCGCCCACCCGCGACAGTCGTGAGGCCACCAGTTTCAGCACGTCATCGCCGGTGTCGTGGCCGTGGGTGTCATTGAATTTCTTGAAATGATCCACGTCGATCATCGCGATGCTGTAAGTGCCGGTGGCGCGCTTGAGGGTCTCGTTGAACGCACGGCGACCGGGCAGGCCGGTCAGCTCGTCGCCGAAGGCCATGTGGAAGGACTCCTGCAGGGTCGCGCCCAGCATCAGCAGCAGCGCCGCTACGCTCAGCGCCGGCAGCAGCACCGGCTGCAGGAAGATCCGCGGCAGCATCCACCACAGGCACAGCAGGGCCAGCAGCATCGCCGTATGCAACGGCCGGGGCTGGCGCCACGCCTGCCATCCCAGCGCAGCGGTGGCCAGCAGGAACAGCACGGCAGGCAGCTGCGCCAGCGCGTTCCAGTTGCTCGGAATCCAGGGGAAGTGCCGGTTCGACAACAGGTCGTGCATGCCCTGTGGCTGCTGTGCGGCAAGCAGGATGAAGATCGCCACCGCAACACCGCTGGTCGTGGCCCTCAGCAGCAGGTCCTGGCGGCGGCGGCCACGTTCTGGCCACAACGCATGGACGGTGAACAGCAACGGCAGCCAGGTCGAGATCGCGTGGAAGCGCAATGGCGTCAACGCCGTCACCCGGCCCTCGCGCAGGTAGTGCCCAAGGTCCTGGTGCAGCACCGCGAAGGCCAGCGCCACCAGCAGCAACAGGCACAGCGTGCGCACCTGGTTGTACAGCAGCGCCAGCCCTGCACCCAGGCAGGCCAGCAACCACGGCAGGATGCGCTGCCCGGCGCGGCCGACATCATCGCTTTCCAGGCTCGCCCACAGCACCAGTGCGACCAGCACGGCGGGCAGCACGAACAGATAGTGCACAGGCTGTCGAAGCGGATGATGGGACACACGGAATTCCAGCGCGGTCACGACGCGGCCGCAGCACTGCCGTTAGCGGCGCAGCAGCGACCTTCTTGAATACGCGCAGCCTGATGTGAACACCGCGCCACCGGGCCATGACATTGCGCTCACCGGTCGCGGTCGAAGCTGGTCGCATGGACAGCGTACCCGCCGCCGTCGCTGCCCCGCAGCGTGACCTCGCCCGCCACTTCACCCATGTGCGGGGGCGCAGCGTGCAGCTGGCCGCACCCCTCAGCCCGGAAGACGCCCTGCTGCAGAGCATGGCCGATGCCAGCCCGGCCAAGTGGCACCTGGCCCACACCACCTGGTTCTTCGAACGCTTCGTGCTGGCCAGCCAGCCCGGCTACACCCCCTGGGATCCGGCCTGGGACTATCTGTTCAACAGTTACTACAAGAGTCTCGGCCCCGCTCACGCACGGCCTCAGCGCGGGTTGCTGTCGCGGCCCTCGCTGCAGCAGGTCCACGCCTACCGCCAGCATGTGGATGAGCAGGTGCTGGCAGGACTGCGCGATGGCGATCTCGGCAGCGACGCCCTGCAGCACCTGCAGCTGGGGTTGCAGCACGAACAACAGCACCAGGAGCTGCTGCTCACCGACATCAAGCATGCCTTCTGGTGCAATCCGCTGCAGCCGCCGTACCGCGAAGACCTGCCCATCGCCGTCAGCGCCCTCGGCACGCAGGGTTGGGTCGAACAGGGCGAACGCATCGTCAGCATCGGTGCGTCCGCCTGGCCGCAGCACACGGCCTTCGCCTATGACAATGAATCGCCCGTGCATCGCGTGCTGCTTCCTGCGCATGCCATCGCCGAACGCCCGCTCAGCAACGCCGAGTACCGCGCCTTCATCGACGCCGGCGGCTACCGCGATCCGCGCTGGTGGCTGAGCGAAGGCTGGGCGCTGCGCGAGGCCGAGCAGTGGCAGCATCCGCTGTACTGGGATGATGACCTGCTGCGCGAGTTCACCCTGGGTGGCTGGCACGAGCTCGATCCGCATGCGCCGGTCTGTCACCTCAGCTACTACGAAGCCGATGCCTGCGCCCGCTGGGCCGGCGCCCGCCTGCCCACCGAATTCGAATGGGAAGCGGCCGCCGCCTCGCAGCCGATCGAAGGCCACTTCGCCGACGACGACCATCTGCACCCGATGGCAGGGCAGGGCGATGGACTGCGCCAGTTGTTCGGCGACGTGTGGGAATGGACCAGCAGCGCCTATGGCGCCTATCCCGGCTTCCGTCCCTTCGCCGGCAACCTCGGCGAATACAACGGCAAATTCATGTGTGGCCAGTGGGTCCTGCGCGGTGGCAGCTGCGCCACGCCGCGCGGCCATGTACGGGCCAGCTACCGCAACTTCTTCATGCCACCGGCGCGTTGGCAGTTCTCAGGCGTGCGCCTGGCAAGGGATCTTTCATGAGTACCGTCCAGGATGCGCTGCAGGCGCTGACCGACCTTACCCCCGGCCGCCAGCAGATCCTTGCCGACGCCGTGGCGGGGTTGTCGCAGGCCTCTCGCCAGCTGCCTTCCAAGTACTTCTACGACGCGCGCGGCTCGCGCTTGTTCGAGCAGATCACCCACACCCGCGAGTACTACCCCACACGCACCGAACTGGCCCTGCTGGACCGGGTGCTGCCGGAGATCGCGCAGGCGGTGGGTCCGCGCGTGCATGTGGTCGAACTGGGCAGCGGCAGCGGCCGCAAGACCGCGCGCCTGCTGGCTGCCCTGCAGGACCCGGTGGCCTATACGCCCATCGAGATCTCGCGCGCGGCGTTGCTGTCCAGCATCGACCATCTGGCCCCGGCGCTGCCGGACGTGGAAATGCTGCCGGTGTGTGCCGACTTCACCCGCCCTGTGCAGGTCCCCGCGCCAGAGCGGCCTGCCGCGCGCCGGCTGCTGTTCTTCCCGGGCTCCACGCTGGGCAACTTCGCCGATGAGGATGCGATCGCGCTGCTGCGCGCAATGCGCCAGACCATGGGCAAGCACGGCCTGGCCCTGGTCGGCATCGATCTGCACAAGGACCCGGCACTGATCGAAGCCGCCTACAACGACGCCGACGGTGTCACCGCCGCCTTCACCCTGAACCTGCTGGCGCGTCTCAACCGCGAGGTCGGCAGCGATTTCGATCTCGACGGCTTCCGTCACCAGGCCCGTTACAGCACCGCGCGCCTGCGCATCGAAACCGATCTGGTCAGCCAGCGCGAGCAGGACGTGCATCTCGACGGCCGCACCTTCCACTTCAGCGCTGGCGAACCGATCCGCGTGGAGTACAGCCACAAGTACACCGACGCCAGCTTCGGCCACCTGCTGCAGCAGGCAAGGCTGGAGGTGGCGGCATGCTGGAACGCGGACGATCCCGCCTATGGCCTGCGCCTCCTGCGCCCCTCACCCTAGGCACAGGTAGTACCGGCCGCTGGCCGGCAATCTCGGCCAACCTTGCTCTCCCTCCGCGTTACCATGGCTGCAGCACCGGCAACACGGAGGACGCCATGCCCATTCTGACCACGCTCGGCCTGGCCGCCGCGCTTGCCATGCCAGCGTCCGCGCCGCCGGCAGCAGCGGCAACCGCTGATCCCGCGTTCGCCCGCTGCATGGCGGGCCTGCAGGCTACGGCCGCCAGCCAGGGCATTGCCGCTGACCGCTTCAATGCGATCACCGCCGGACTGCAGCCCGACCCAACCGTGCTGCCGCTGCTCGATGCGCAGCCGGAGTTCACTACGCCGATCTGGGACTACCTGGCCGCACTGGTCGATCGCCAGCGCGTGGACGACGGTCGCGCCATGCTGCAGCAGCACCGTGACCTGCTTCAGCGCGTATCGGCGCAGTACGGCGTCGATCCAGTCACCATCGTCGCCGTATGGGGTGTGGAGAGCGACTACGGCCGCGTGTTCGGCAAACGCCCGCTGCTGCAGTCGCTGGCCACGCTGTCCTGTGCCGGCCGCCGGCAGCCCTTCTTCCGCGGCGAACTGCTGGCGCTGGTCAAGCTCATCGACCAGGGCGACCTGCAGGCGCAGGGCCTGACCGGTTCCTGGGCCGGTGCTTTCGGCCACACCCAGTTCATGCCCAGCACCTACGCACGCATTGCCGTCGATGGTGATGGCGATGGCCGTCGTGATCTGGTCGGCAGCATTCCCGATGCATTGGCTTCCACCGCCAACTATCTGAAGCGTGCCGGCTGGCGAACCGGCGAACCCTGGGGCATGGAAGTCCGCGTCCCCGCCGGCTTCAACGCCAGCCAGGCCGGCCGCACCCAGCGCCGGGCACTGACCGACTGGCGCGCACTGGGCGTGACCGGCCTGGACGGCAGCGCGCTGGCGCCGGCCGGCCTGCCCGCCGATGCGCGCGCCGCGCTGCTGCTGCCGGCCGGCAACAAGGGCCCGGCGCTGCTGGTGTTCCGCAACTACGACGCGATCTACAGCTACAACGCGGCCGAGAGCTATGCCCTGGCCATCGCCACCCTGGCCGACCGTCTGCGTGGCGGCAACGGCTTGGTCACCGCCTGGCCAACCGATGATCCCGGACTTGGCCGCGACGAGCGCCGCCAGCTGCAGACCCTGTTGCTGGCGCGCGGCCATGACATCGGTGCCGCCGATGGCATGATCGGTACCGCCAGTCGTCGTGCCATCCAGGTCGAGCAGCGCCGGCTCGGTTGGGCCGACGCCGATGGTCGCGCCGGCCAGCGCATCCTGCGCGCGCTGCAGAGCGAACCGCAGGCGAAGGTTCCGGCCACGCCCACCCGCTTCAGCCTTCCCACCAACTACAGTGCCGCGCAATCGCCGGCCATCCGGAGTCGATCCAGCGTGCAACAGATAAAGGGTGTCAGCAGCGGCCAGTTCCAGGGACTCGACGCCTGGCTGGTGGAAACCCCGCAGGCCACCGCCGCGATCAGCGTATTCGGCGGGCAACTGCTCTCGTTCGTGCCCAAGGGCCAGCCCGATGTGATGTGGCTCTCGCCCAAGCGTGCTGCGCTGCCCGCGCCGATCCGTGGCGGCAGCCCGGTGTGCTGGCCCTACTTCGGCCGCCAGGGGCAGGGCGACGACGTGCCCGCCCACGGTTTCGTGCGCACCTTGCCCTGGGAACTGCAGCAGGCGCGCCGGCTCGACGATGGCAGCATCGAGCTGATCCTGGCCCCGCCGGCGTTGGACAACCTCGGCCTGCGCCTGACCATGACCGTCCGTGTCGGCCGTGAACTGCGCCAGCAGCTGGTCACCGAGAACACCGGCAAGGCTCCGGCCACCATCACCCAGGCGCTGCACAACTACTTCCGTGTCGGTGATGCCAGCAAGGTCGATGTCGACGGCGTCGACGGCCTGGACTACCTCGACAAGTTCGAGAACTACGCCCAGCCGCGCCGCCAGCAGGGCCCCTGGTCGCTGCGCGATCCGCGTGACCCGGGCCGCAGCGACCGCATCTACACCCAGGCCGGCGGGCACTATGTGCTGCGCGACCCGGTGCTCAAGCGCCGCATCGACCTCCGCACCGAAGGCAGCCGCTCGCTGGTGGCATGGAACCCTGGCGCCGAAGGTGCCGCCAGGATGGCCGATGTCGGCGACGGCTGGCGCGACTACGTCTGCCTGGAGGCCGCCAACGCCGGTCCCGACGTGGTCACCGTCGCACCGGGCGGGCGTCATGTGCTGCTTCAGATCCTGTCCAGCGCGCCGCTATAGCGGGCTCCCCCTTTGGCATGGATGGCCAGCATGAGCACCCTCGATCCGCAGACCTCGCACGGTAGCGAGAACCCCTATCTGGCGCCCGGCGCTGACGCCGATGTAGACACGGCGCTGGAAGATGCCGATTACCTGACGCTGGTGGTCGGGCCCAATGCCGCCGCCTACCGTCGTTTCTGGCATGTGGACAGTGCGCTGCCGAAGCCTCCGCGCCGTTGGAACTGGCCCGCCTTCCTGTTCGGCACCCTGTGGATGGTGCATCGCCGGATGTACCTGGCCGCCATCGGCTTCTACCTGGTCACCACGCTGCTGCCGATCCTGATGCTGCTGGCCGACGCGGGCATACCGCAGATCGCCTTTGGCATGCTGCTCCCGCGTATCGCCCTGGCCATCTTCGCCAACGCCCTGTACCTGCGCCATTGCAGCCGTCTGCTGGCAAGGGTGCAGGCGACCCACGCCGGCCAGCCGAACCGCATCCGCGCCGAGCTGCTTCGCCGTGGTGGCACCCGTGCCTCGGCCGTGGTGGTCTGCCTGGGCCTGATCTACGCGCTGCGTTACATCACCCAGGGCCTCCTGCAGACCTATCACTGAGCCGGCGAACGCGGCCGCAGCACCCACAGGCAGAGCGTTCCGGCGACCAGGCCCCAGAACGCAGAACCGACACCGGCCAGCGTCATGCCCGAGGCGGTCACCAGGAAAGTGACCAGCGCGGCCTCGCGGTCGCGCTCCACTGCCAATGCGCTGGCCAGGCTGTTGCCGATGGTGCCGAACAGGGCGATGCCGGCCACACAGGCCACCAGTTCCTTGGGAAAGGCAGCGAACAGGGCCGCTACGGTGGCCCCGAACAGGCCGATGACGATATAGAAGGCGCCGGCCGCCATCGCCGCCGTGTAGCGCCGTGCCGGGTCTTCGTGGGCATCACGGCCCATGCAGATCGCCGCGGTGATGGCGGCCAGGTTCAATGCGTAGGCACCGAAGGGCGCCAGCAGCGTGTTGACCACGCCGATCCAGCCGATCACCGGTGACACCGGCGCGTCGTAGCCGGAGGCGCGCATCACCGCCACACCGGGAATGTTCTGCGACGCCATGGTGACCACGAACAGGGGCAGGGCGATGCCGACCATCGCCGTCCACGACAGCGAGGGAGTGACCCATTGCGGTACCGCAAGTTGCAGGTGCACCTGCTGTGCATGCAGCAGACCCTGGCTGGCAGCGATGGCGATGCCGACCAGCAGGGTGGCGATCACCGCATAGCGGGGGAACAGGCGGCGGCCCAGCAGCCAGGTAGCGAACATGGCCAACGCCAGCACGCGCTGGGTGTTCATCGCCACGAACACGTCCAGCCCGAAGCGCAGCAGTACACCGGCCAGCATGCCGGCGGCCAGGGCCATGGGCACGCGTTTCATCAACCGGGCGAACACTCCCGAGAAGCCGGCGAGCATGCCCAGCACGGCCGCAAGCAGGAACGCACCGGTGGCCTCGGACAGAGAGGCGCCACCCGCACCGACGACCAGCATCGCCGCCCCAGGCGTCGACCATGCGGTGACCACCGGCACCCGGTAGCGCAGTGACAGGCCGATGCAGGTCACGCCCATGCCCAGCCCCAGCGCCCACATCCACGAGGCGATGTGGGCCTGGTCGGCACCCACGGCCTGCGCGGCCTGGAACACGATCACTGCCGAGCTGGCGAAGCCGACCAGCACGGTGATGAAGCCGGCGACGATCGCCGGCATCGAAAGATCGCGCCACCATCCCTGTCGTACCGTCGTGTCCATCGTCTTCCTTCCTGTATGCATCCGACTATAGATAGCGCCTGCGGCGTTGACCGCGCAACGCGCGGGCAACGCCGCCGTGATCGTTGCACGCCCGTTGTGCATGCAGCAGCCGAGGCGTTGTCATGCTGCTGAAAAAAATGTGTTGACGAATTCTGCAGGATCTCTAGAATTCGCTCCCTTGCTGCAGCGCGGCGACTTCTTCGGAAGCCGGCAACGCGAACAGCAACGCCACCACCGCCGGACGAGATCATCGGACGAAGGTGTTGACGGACTCGAAAAGTCCGGCATAATAGGCGGCTCGCAACGACGAAAGGCCTTCGGGCCCAACGACGAAGCAGCATCGGCAACAACGTCCACTTCGGTGAGACGGCCTTGAAAAAAGGTGTTGACGAAGCGGAAAAGCCGGCTATAATGGGCGGCTCGCTACGAAGGAAACTTCGCAGCACACGGGAATGGCGCTGAGGCCACTTCCCAGGATCTTTGAAAGTATGCGCAGGTATCTTGTGAAGGCGCCTGCAGGAAGGATGATTGTCCATCTTGCAGACGTTTGATCAAGCAACTATTAATTGTTTTAAAGCAAGCGATACGTTGCCAGAATCATTC